>JAFTXO010000021.1 GCA_017461765.1 Clostridia bacterium
ATAACGTACTCATAACTATTATCAATGTCAAAATTATTGAAAAAAATCTTTTCATTTTTCTTTCTCCTTTTATCTACGTTATTTTGGAAGTGCCTATGAATAGTTTTTGAACAAAATGTGCCATTGGACCGTACCTCTCTTTCTCAAAATTAATCTTTTTACAGATTTTTCATTATCTTCCTATTTTTAGTTTAGCATATGTGATAATATTTGTCAATAGGCTATTTTTAACTTTGTTAAAAATGTACAAAATTTGCGGTCGGATTTTGTACACAATAACCAAATCGGGTGGATTTTTCTGTTTTTTACGCTGTTTCAAAAAGGAAAAAGACTGTCGCTTTTAGCAACAGTCTTTTGATTTTATTTTGCATCGGTTATCGAATCATAGGTTTGAGGGATTTCTTTTATTGTGTAATTGGATTTAAGAACCTCTTGGATCTGGGTGATGAGCGCCTGCTCGTAAATTCCGCTCGTGCCAAGCTTTTCGGTAACATACGATGTTGCTTTTTCCTTTGCCGCGTCCTCGGCAAGTGAGCTTTGAGCCATATAATAATCGGTATACGCCTTAATAAGCAGCTCCTTTGCTTCATCTATTGCGCCTGCGCTCGGTTCTATCTTAAGATCCTGCGCCAAGGCGTAGTATATCATTTCGTTTTTCATATTATACTTGATATACTCGTCCTTTGTCATATTATATGCAAGCTTGATATATTCCTCGTAGGACATTTCGTATGTTTTTTCAAACGAGGGTGCGAGTGCATCAAATTCGTAAAGATTGATATTATATTCTCTTTCGGGATAGCTTATAACCGTCATTCCGCTTAAGATCTTTGACATCATAAGCTCGTTTGCAAGCTGTTCCTTATACTTATTCTCAAAGTCATTTATGCTTATATATTCCGAACCGTAATATTCCTTGATGTACTGGATATCGTATGTGGGAGCTATATACATCTTTTCAATCTTTGCTTTAAAGAGTGCCTTTTTGCCTGCCAATTCGGTTGACGGATAATCACTTGGGAAGGTTACGTAGATCTCAAGCTCATCGCCTATTTTTTGATCTACAAGACCCTTTTCAAAGTCCTCTATGAAAAGATACGCGCCGATATACACCTTTGCGGGAGAGTCAGACGTTGCTTTATCGAAGATCTTATCAGCTCCCTTTTCGTCCTTAAGGATATTTCCGTTTTCGTCTACGTAATAGCCTGTATAGCTTACATCAATTATATCACCAAGCTGAGTTTTCTTTGAGTCTACCGAATATTTAACATAAACGCTCTTTCCGCGGTATTCTTCGTATTTAAAGTCCGCGGGTAATGTAATTCTTGCTGTCGTGCCTGAGCCTATTTTAAGTCCCATGAGGCGCGCTTCTATCGCACTGCAATAATTTGCAGCTCCAAGATCCTCAAGCAAGAAGCTACCGCTGATCTCGGTTATTTTTTCGCCCTGCTGAGGGGTCGTTTGTGTTTCGGGGTCAAGATAATCTACCTTGAAGTATTCGAGCGTTACGTAAATGTCATCTCCGCGAGATGCAACGTATTCTTCGGTTGCGTTTGTGAGGATGCCGTTATCTATCTTTTGCTGGAGATAGTCAAGCTCAAATTCAAGCTGCGTTCCCTTATAGGTCGGCAAGGTAACATATTCGCTCATTGTGTATTGGTATTTAAGATCGTTTATCGAGTAGGTGAAGGTTTGCGGTTCATCATCAGTACACGATACGAGCGAAAATACGCATATTATACATATGATTAGTGATATTATTTTCTTCATTTTTTTCTCCGAATTTTTAAATTTAAACCCCCAAAGGTTTATTTGGGGGCATTTCGTGTCAAAATTCTTTAAAGATTTACTCTTTTGCAGACAAAAGCTTATTTATGCTCGAAAGCTTTACGCAAAGTGCAAAGAGCTCTGTTGCGGTTATAAGATCTGCAAGTGAGGGGTATGAGGGAGCTATACGGATGTTGCTATCCTTGGGGTCTTTTCCATAGGGGTACGTTGCGCCTGCGCCTGTCATTATGACGCCTGCTTTTTTACATCTTGCAACTATATCCTTAGCGCAGCCGTCAAGTGAATCAAACGAGATAAAGTATCCGCCCTTGGGCTTTGTCCATTCGCCGATACCGAGTCCGCCGAGTTCTTTTTCAAGGATATCAAGCACTGCTTCGAATTTAGGTCTTAAAATGTCGGCGTGCTTTCTCATATGCTCTATTATTCCGTGAATGTCGCGGAAGTATCTTACGTGACGGAGCTGATTTACCTTATCGTGACCTATTGTCTGAACGGTGAGCTGCTTTGTAATATCCTCAAGGTTATTAAGTGAGGACGCCAAAGCCGCAATTCCCGATCCGGGGAAGCTGATCTTTGATGTTGATGCGAATTTATATACCATATCGGGATTGCCTGCACGTTTACATTCAGCCAAGATCTCAACAAGGTTATCCTGCTTATCGTCATAAAGGTGATGAACGGTATATGCGTTATCCCAATAAATTCTGAAGTCCTTTGCCGCAGGCTCAAGACGTGCGAAACGGCGAACTGTAAGATCCGAATATGAATAGCCCTGAGGGTTAGAATATTTCGGAACGCACCAAATACCCTTTATGCTTTCGTCCTCACTTACGAGCTTTTCGACCATATCCATATCCGGACCTTCGGGAGTCATAGGAACATTTATCATCTCTATTCCGAAGTACTCAGTGATCTTGAAGTGTCTGTCATAACCGGGAACGGGACACAGGAATTTTACCTTATCAAGCTTCGACCAAGGTGTCGAGCCCATAACGCCGTGTGTCATCGAGCGTGCGATGGTATCGTACATAATGTTAAGGCTGGAGTTACCGTAGATGATAATATTATCAACGGGAACCTCCATCATATCGGCAAGAAGCTCCTTAGCTTCGGGAATTCCGTCAAGAACTCCGTAGTTACGGCAGTCCGTTCCGTCATCGCAGGTGAGGTCACAGCCGCCTGCCAAAACGTCCATCATTCCCATAGATAGGTCAAGCTGCTCAACGCAAGGCTTTCCTCTTGCCATATTGAGCTTAAGATCCTTTGCCTGATATTCTTTGTATTTTGCATTGAGCTCGGAGCGAAGTGCTTCAAGCTCTTCTTTTGTCATTTCCGTATATTTTTTCATAAGGGTTCTCCTGATTATCAGAATTCTGCACTTCCCGTCGTTCTCGGGAAGGATTCTACGTCTCTTATATTAGAAACGCCTGTGATGTACATAATGAGTCTTTCAAAGCCAAGACCGAAGCCTGCGTGCTTTGTTCCTCCGTATTTGCGAAGCTCCATATACCACCAATAGTCTTCTTCGTTAAGACCGAATTTTTTCATAGCCGCCTCGAGCATATCAAGACGCTCCTCACGCTGAGATCCGCCTATAAGCTCACCTACTCCGGGTACAAGCATATCCATAGCGGCAACTGTCTTTCCGTCATCGTTAAGACGCATATAGAAGGCTTTTATATCTGCGGGATAGTCTGTTACGAAAACAGGCTTTCCGAACACCTCCTCGGTGAGATATCTTTCATGCTCGGTCTGCATATCGATACCCCATTTAACGGGATACTCGAATTTCTTTCCGCTCTTTTCAAGAAGCTCGATAGCCTCTGTATAGGTTACATGACCAAAGTCGTTTTCGATAAGGTTTGTAAGACGGGATACGAGAGAATTATCAACGAATTTATTGAAAAATTCGATCTCCGCAGGACATTCCTGCATTACGTATTTTACTACGTATTTGATCATATCCTCGGCAAGACGCATATCGTCATTAAGATCCGCAAATGCAATCTCCGGCTCCATCATCCAGAATTCAGCCGCGTGACGCGCTGTATTTGAGCGCTCCGCTCTGAAGGTCGGACCGAAGGTATATACGTTTGAGAATGCCATTGCGTAGGTCTCGGCACTGAGCTGTCCCGATACGGTGAGGTTTACGCTCTTTCCGAAAAAGTCCTTTGAATAGTCAACCTTTCCGTCCTCAGTTTTAGGAAGGTTTTCAAGGTCAAGCGTTGTAAGGCGGAACATTTCGCCGGCGCCCTCACAGTCAGAGCCTGTGATTATCGGTGTATGAACGTATATAAAGTTTCTTTCGTTGAAGAATTTATGGATAGCGAATGCCGCAACCGAGCGCACTCTGAATACTGCGCTGTAAAGATTTGTTCTCGGTCTTAAGTGAGCTATCGTACGCAAAAACTCGGGGGAGTGTCTTTTCTTTTGCAATGGATAGTCGGGTGTTGACGTTCCCTCAACCTCTATTGCCTTTGCTTTAAGCTCAAAGGGTTGCTTTGCCTCGGGTGTAAGAACAAGCGTTCCGACAACGATGAGCGAAGCGCCTACGTTCTGCTTTGCGATATCCTTATAGTTATCAAGGAATTGCTCCTCAAAAACTACCTGAAGATTGGTAAGATAGCTTCCGTCATTAAGCTCTATAAATCCAAACGCGTTGCTTGCGCGAATAGTTCTTGCCCAGCCGCAAACCGTTATTTCTTGGTTTGCAAATGCTTCGGGATTTTTAAAGATTTCTTTAATAGTAATTCTCTGCATTTTTAAATCCTCTTGTAGTAAGAATATTTTTATCAATATAATATTTTAACATTATTACGTGCGTTTTACAAGTACTTTGCGTTATTTTTTCCAAAAATCCTTTACTTCCGCCAAAAGATCGTTTGCACTGTTTATAAATTTTATGTGATCCCAATACTCAGGCATAAGCTCTCGGTATTCAGGTGTGGCAAATCTATCGTCTATCAGAACGACCACTCCGCGTTCGTCCTCGCTTCGAATTACACGTCCCGCCGCCTGCATTACCTTTATCATTCCCGGATATGTATAGGCGTATGAGTATCCGTTTTCCCGTGTATTATCGAAATATTCCTTGACTATATTGAGTTCTGTGTTTATGGTAGGCAAGCCGACGCCGACTATTATCGCTCCTATAAGCCGTTCTCCGCGAAGGTCAATTCCCTCGGAAAAAGAGCCGCCCATGACACAAAATCCGACAAGGGTCCCCGCCTTTTTGGCATCAAAGCCATCAAGGAACTCTTTCTTTGCCGCTTCGGACATACTTCTGTTCTGAGCTATTACGTTTATATCGGGATATCTTTTTTCAAACGCTTCCTTCACCTCTGAAAGATAGCTATACGAGGGGAAGTATACGATATAGTTGCCCGCTCTTCCCGCTATCGTTGCTCTTATAGCGGTGGCAACTGCGTTTATACTTTTTTGTCTGTCCTCAAATCTTGTACTTACGCTCCCTATGCCCACAAGACAGAGGTTGTTTTTATTAAACGGCGACGGCAGATTAAGTGTCGCGCTTCTTTCGCATCCAAGTATATCAGCAAAATATTCGAGGGGGGTGAGTGTCGCTGAAAAGAGTATTGATGATATTCCCTTTTTCATAAAAAAGTCGAGCAAATGCGACACGTCAAGGCACAAAAGGCGTAATTTGACCTCGTCTCCCACTGCTTCTATATACATTGTGAAGCGTTTATCAAATATCTCGCATATTTTGAGCATATGCTTAACTTCAAAATACACGTCTGTTAGCTCATCGTCGTTAAGATTTCGCATAAATTGCTTTTCACAGGCCTTTGCAAATGCGAAAAATTCCTTTGTTATATCGTCCGGCAGCCTGCTTGTCATATAAAACCCGTAATATTTTCCCTCAAATTCTTTTTTTTCGCTCATTGCAAGCTCATAAAATTCATCGAATTTGCCCAAAATATCAGACACTGGGTCCTTTATTTTAGAGTTTGCGGCAAATCTTGCTTCAAGGGATTTAAACATTGAACGGCTAAGGGTTGCCGAGTACATTTCTCTTGCTCTGTCGGGCAGGTTATGCGCTTCGTCTATCAAGAAAACATATCCCGCGTCGGGAGCTGTAAAATATCTTCTCAGGTAAACCTGAAGATCGAAAAGATAGTTATAATCGCAAACTATAAGCTCGCACCATTCGGAAAGCTCAAGTGAAAGCTCATATGCGCAAAGTGAATATTTATCAGCCACCTTGTCGATTATTTCTTTTGTATATGTTCTGTAATTCTCCAAAAGCTCGTTTATCGCAACATTTACTTTATCATAATACGCCGCTGCACGAGGACATTCCTTCGAATTACATTTTCTTCTGTCCTTTGGGGAAAAGGTCGTACAGCATTTTTCCTTTGAGGTTATGATGATCGAACGGAAATCGGGTATCATATCTCTCATGATATCGACCGCTTGAAGCGCCGAATATGCTGTCGTTGTCTTTCCGGTAAAATAAAATATCTTATCTGCGTATCCCTCTCCTATCGATTTAAGGGCGGGATAGAGCGATGCCATGGTTTTGCCCGTTCCTGTCGGTGCTTGCACCATCAAGCGTTTTTTCATTCTTATGGATCGAAAGGCATCGAGAATAAATTCCTTTTGTGCCTGGCGCGCTCCCGTTTTAAAGGGAAAACGAAGATCGGATAGCTGCTTTGTGCAATCTCTTGCTCTTGAGACTATTATTTTTGCAAAGGGAGTAAACATATCTATAAGATTTTGAAAATATATCTCTGCTTCCTTTTCAGATATCTCCTGTGCAAACTCTCTCATCTCATCGTTTTCGTTACGCATAAAAACTAATCTTGCGTTAACATAGATTCCGCCAAGAGAGCGCATAACTATATAAGATGAGCATATTGTCGCAGCTATTGATATATCAAGCTCTCCGTTTCCGATATCGTCAAGCGAATACGGAACTGTGTGTATTTTTTCGATCGTGTAGCGGTTATCCTCACCCTTGCGTATGCCCTCAGGGTAGGTGTAGACTATTATTCTCATTCCGTCACACATCGTAGTTACCGAATATGCGTCAGATATGCTCGGAGCAGGCGGGCGCATTTTATGCGAGGTTACAGCAGATCCGTATTTGTTTCCGTTTACACGGTGATTTACTATATCGCCGCCGCGAAGTGTAAACGATGCAAGCTCGTATGCACTTATAAATACTGCGTCTTTTTCAGGATCGTATATCGCGCTCATAATTTCTCCTTATTTTCTGTCTTTTTTCTTATTTGTTGACAATATTCGGTTTTTGTAGTATAATTTTCTTATAAAGTAGTATCAAAGAGGTGTCTTAAATGATAGTTAATCCTAAACAAACCACTCTTGCATATAGATGTCCCGCGTGCGGCGGTGTAGTAAAAAGCTTTGTTGAGATCTTTTCTTTGAGCGGAAATCTTTTTCGCTTAAAGTGTGATTGCGGCGGAAGCTACATGACAGTTGAAAAGACGGACGATAAAAAATTGCGTCTTACTCTTCCGTGTCTTGTTTGCTCCTATCCGCATAGCTATGTAATTTCAAATTCGGTCTTTTTCGACAGTGATATCTTCATTGTGGGATGTAATCTTTCGGGCATTGATCTTTGCTTCATCGGCAAGGAGGATCAAGTGGACGAGGCTGTGCGTATTTCAAATGAAGAAATCCTTGCTATGCTCGGAGACGTAGATATATCAAAGCTTCACACACAGGAAAAGGAGCATCATGCTCTTTCCGATCCGCAGGTGCTCGACATCGTAAGATTTGTTATAAACGAGCTTAACGATGAAGGAAATATTCATTGTAATTGCAAGGATAAGGGACAGATCTGCTGTGACATCTACGATGAATATGTTATTGTGAAATGTGAAAAATGCGGAGCAAAAGCTCAGGTAGATATCACGAGCACGAGCCGTGCGATGGACTTTTTGGAAGCAGACTCACTAACCTTGAAATAACTGTCACACTTCGACAAATAGCGACATAGTATTATAACAGAGGGAAACAAATTCTCTCTAAATTCTTTAAGGAATGGTATTACTATGAATAACTGTTTATGCGGACTTTTCGATAATCAATGTCTTTGGATCGCTATTATAGCTGCCCTCATTATTTCAAGCTGCTGCCACTAATCGCTGACTGCAACTAAATAACTGACATTATTTCAAAACACCCACAAGAGACTTGTGGGTGTTTTTTATTCATTACTCAGCAACCTGCTCTGTTGCTTCTTCAGCAGTCTCTTCATTTTGAGAAAGAAGAGCTCTTACAGAAAGGCTTACCTTTTGCTTTTCTTCATCGATAGCAACGATCTTTGCATCAACAACGTCGCCAACCTTGAGTACGTTAGCAACTGAGTCGATCTTCTTATTTGCGATCTGGCTTATGTGGATAAGTCCGTCAACGCCGGGAACGATCTCTGCAAATGCGCCGAATGTTGTAATTCCAACAATCTTAACGCTTGCTACATCGTCAACGCCGTATTTTGATTTAAAGATGTTCCAAGGATTTTGATCCTCGGTCTTATAGCCGAGAGATACCTTTTTGTTTTCCTTATCAACGGCTTTAACGAATACCTTCAAGATATCGCCTACCTTTACAACCTCAGAGGGATGCTTAATTCTCTTCCAAGAAAGCTCTGTAATATGTACAAGTCCGTCGGTTGCACCAAGATCAACGAACGCGCCGTAGCTTGTAAGGCTTCTTACTGCTCCCTCAAACTCGTCGCCCTCCTTGATATTTGCCCAGAATTCTTCAGCCTGAGCCTTTTTGATATCTCTGAGAACTGCCTTTATAGAACCGATAGCTCTCTTCTTGTCCTCTTTGATCTCAACGATCTTAATCTGCTGAACTGTTTTTACAAGCTCAGAGAAATCTGCGTCCTTTGCTACGCCTGTCATCGAAGCGGGAATAAACACTTCAACTCCGTCAACGAGAGCAACAAGTCCGCCCTTTGTGGATTTTGTAATAGTTGCGTCTACTACGGTGTTTTCGTTTGCGTAGTCAACGATCTTTGCCCAGTTCTTAACTTCGTCAACTGCTTTTTTGGAAAGTGTTATAGTGCCTTCGATATCGCTTACAGCTTCAACCTTAGCCTCAACCTCATCGCCGATCTTAAACATATCGGAAAGCTTTGCTTCATTGTCGGATGTTATATTATCACGCTTAATGCTACCTGTTTGTTTAACGCCGAGATCAACACCTATTTCGTTTTCGGAAATAGACATTACAGTACCTTTAACGATTGCTCCTTTATATATTTTTTGTTTTCCTTTTTCGTACTCTGCAAAAAGCTCTGCAAAGTTCTGCTCCATGATTTCGCTCATAGATTTTTTTACCTCCTGTATCAATCTGTCCGGTGTCGATGCGCCGGCAGTTATTCCTATCGTATTTATTGTACCAAGCTTATCAAAGGGAATATCATCCTTTGTCTGTATCCAGTACGTATTTTTGCAATGCTCCGAGCAGATATGATATAGCTTCGATGTATTCGAGCTGCCCTTTCCGCCTATTACAAGCATAAGCTCGACCTTCTTGCACAGGTCCTTAGCTTCCGTCTGTCTTTTTTCGGTGACACTACATATTGTATCAAAAATTTTTATATTTGTACAGTGTTTTTTGATAATTTTTTGACATTTTTTCCATTCCTCCAAATTTTGCGTCGTTTGCGCCGCCATATTTATGGAAAAGGTGTCAATTTTTTCACACTTCAGATATTCTTGAAGCTCATCAGCCCCCGAAAAAACGTATCCGTTATTTTCTTTTATATAGCTGACTATCGATCTTACCTCAGGATGCTCCTTCTGTCCTATCAGGAAGAACTTTTCCTCTTTTCCCGAGTTTTCGTCTGCGATCTTATGAATTTTAGCGACATACGGGCAAGTGCAATCGACAAGCTTAAAATTCTCATATCCCGTCTCACAGTCTTTAAGGATTTTGTATGTGTCTTTTTCAATTCCGTGTGTCCTCGTTACAAGTGTTATTTTTTTGCCCTTTGCTTCTTCAAGCAATTTTTCTATATCCTGCTTTTCAATGGCACGCACTCCGCGATCTTCCAGATATTTTGTATATTCCTCGTTATGTATCAGCTTACCGAGGGTACATATTATATCGTTATCGTCTTTTTTCGCAATAAGCCCCTCGACGAGCTCAGTCGCTCTGCGTACACCAAAGCAAAAGCCTGCGTGCTTGCTTATAAGTATCATTTTACCTCCGCGTTTTCTCCTAAGGTACAAATCTTATCGAAAACGTATTCGGAGATTTTTTTATATTTTTCCTTACCCGCTGCCTCAGGGAAGCTTATCTCCTCGGGGGAGATATATTCTCCTATTATGACCTCGGTGCGTCTGAATATTTTTACTTTATTGCATTTCGTTTTTATATAGATCGGCAAAATACCGACACCTGCTCTTGAAGCTATCATACCCACGCCGTCCTTTATTTCGGTATCACGCGGATTTTCGTACGGATGACGAGTGCCCTGCGGGAATATTCCTACGCAGTCGCCCTCCTTCAAGATATTGATCGTTTTCTTTATAGCTCCGACGTCGCCGTTTTTTCTGTCGATAGGGTATGCACCCATAGCCTTAAAAAACCAGCCGAACACCTTGAACGCTTCCTTTTTACCCATATAGCGAACCTGATTTTTCATAGCTATGATAGTTACAACGGCATCCGCCATGCTCGTATGATTTGAGCACACGATATAGGGCTTACCGAAAACCTCGTTCTGAGGATTTTTGACCTTGACTCTTAATATCAGCTTTGCTATTTTCGCAAAGAGGAATTTTATGAATTTATAAAATTTATTCAACTTCTTCTTTGTTTTTTTTTTGATTATCTTGATTATCTCGGCTACGGTCTGATCCTTATCAAGCTTTGAGTTATCAAAGCGTATTGCATCCTTTGCGGCAACCGCAGGGGCTACATCTCTTGTAGAATCGTTTTTATCTCTTTGCTCGATATCCTGAAGCACCTGCTCAAAGGTACATTCCTCGCCCTTGGCAATAAGCTCCTTATATCTTCTCTCGGCTCTCGCCTTTGCCGATGCAACCATAAATATCTTAACATTTGCGTCGGGCATGATCACAGTTCCGATATCGCGCCCGTCCATTATAACGCTGTTTTCGCGAGCGATTTTTCTTTGTGTTTCAAGAAGAAAGCTTCTCACCTCGGGAATTGCGGAAACCGCAGAGGCATACATTGCGATCTCGCCTGTACGGATCGTATCTCCGACACCCTCGCCATTAAGCAAGACATCCTGAACGCCATTCTTGAACACAAGATCAAGCTTTATTTCGTCAAGCATGGAAATTATTTTTTCGCGATCGTTTTTATCAACGCCTTTTTTTTGAACGTAAAGTCCTATCGTTCTGTAAAGCGCACCCGTATCAACATAGATTATGCCAAGTTTTTTTGCGACCTCTTTTGCGACGGTGCTTTTTCCTGCTCCGCTTGGACCATCAAGTGCTATTCTGATCATAATTTCTCCTAATCTCCCCATGCGGCGTGCATTCCTGCAAGCGAGCCTGTGGAAAATGCTATTTGCAAATTATATCCGCCCGTATAGGCGTCAACATCTATCATCTCTCCGGCAAAATAAAGTCCTTCGTACTTTTTCGCCTTCATTGTAGACGGATTTATTTCCTTGGTATCTACTCCGCCTGAGGTTATTATCGCTTCTCTTATAGGTCTGAACGAGCTTATCTCAAATGGAAGCTCCTTCAAAAGTGCAACTAAGCCTCTTCTTTGCTCCTTTGTTATCTCGTTTACCTTAGTGCTTGGCGATATTCCGCTTTTTCTAATTATATAGGGAATTATTTTAGACGGTAAAAGCGCACCCAATGAGTTTGAAAAATCCTTATTTATCTGCTTTGAAAAATCCGACAGTATTCTTTTATCCAGCTCCGAGAAGTCGAGTGCGGGCTTAAGATCGAGCTTTACCGTATATTTTCCCACTTCAAGATCGTGCATATGAGACGATGCGGAAAGCACGAGCGGTCCGCTCATTCCGAAATGCGTAAAGAGCATTTCTCCAAGCTCGGAAAAAACGGTCTTTTGTGTTTTTGTATCGATAAGCTTAAGAGTAATGTTTTTAAGGGAAAGTCCCATAAGCTCGGAAACATTTTCGCAGGTTTCAAGAGGGACGAGGGAGGGGGTCAGCTTCGTTACATTTATACCAAGCTTTTTTGAAAACGCAAGACCGTCACCGTCAGAGCCCGTCATAGGATACGATACTCCGCCCGTTGCCAAAACGACAGCATCAAAGAAATAATCATCCTTTACGGTTTCAAGTCCCGTTACGGCAGAACCGTTTGAAATAAGCGAAATTACCTTTTCATGCTTGAGTATACAACCAAGATCCAGCATATACCTCTCAAGCGCGTTTACTATATCCTTTGCCTTGTCCGACACAGGAAACACCCTGCGTCCGCGTTCTGTTTTAAGCTCTACGCCAAGCCCTTCAAAAAAAGCCTTTACATCTGATGTATTAAGGTTATTTATCGAGGCGTATAGAAATTTCGGATTTGAGATAACATTTTTTAAAAATTCGGTATTATCGCAATCATTTGTTACGTTGCATCTGCCCTTACCTGTTATAGCGAGCTTTTTGCCGACTGTGGAATTTTTCTCGAAAACAGTAACCGATGCGCCGTTTTGCGCCGCATATATCGCAGCCATCATTCCTGCTGCTCCTGCGCCGACGACAGCCACCTTACGCTCACAGTACTCTTGCATATCCCGCTCCTTAGTATAAGACATTACTTATATATTATATAATATATTTGATCCATTGTCAAGTTTTTTAAGCAAAAAACGGAGCAGAAGCTCCGTTTATTTATAACAATCCTTTTTCCTTTTTGTATTCGATAAATTGCTCGTAAGTACCGCTATAATCGAAGATACCGTCTTCCTTTATCTCGATTATTCTGTTGGCTACTGTATTTACGGTTTCATAGTCGTGAGATGCGAAAATTATGTTTCCTTTAAAATCGCTGAGTCCGTTATTTACCGCCGTTATACTTTCAAGATCAAGATGGTTAGTCGGTTGATCAAGAAGTAAGAAATTCGATCCGAAAAGCATCATACGCGAGAACATACATCTTGCCTTTTCTCCTCCGGACAAAACATTTACCTCTTTAAATATGCTATCTCCCGAAAAGAGCATTCGTCCAAGGAAACCGCGAAGATATGTTTCGGTCTGATCCTTTGAATAGCGACGCATCCAATCAAGGATACTGTCGTGGCAGTCCTCAAAGTAAGGGGTATTATCGTGAGGGAAGTACGATTTTGAGATGCTTACGCCCCATTTAAAGCTTCCGCTATCCGCTTCTGTCTCTTCCATCAGCACCTTAAAGAGCGCGGTAACTGCCATTTCGTTACCGAGAAGAGCAATCTTATCTCCCTTTGCAACGGTGAAGGAAACATTCTTAAACAGCGACACTCCGTCGGCTGTTTTTGAAAGATCCTTGACTGTAAGGATATCCTTTCCCGCTTCTCTTTCCATATCAAAGCCAATGAAGGGATATCTTCTGCTTGATGCGGGGAGCTCCTCTACTGTAAGCTTATCAAGAAGCTTTCTTCTTGACGTTGCCTGACGGGATTTTGATTTATTTGCGGAGAAACGAGAGATGAAGCTTTGAAGCTCCTTTATCTTCTCCTCGTTCTTCTTATTTTGTTGCTTTATCATTCTTTGAATGAGCTGGCTCGATTCATACCAGAACTCATAGTTTCCGACATACATTTTAATTCCGGTAAAGTCGATATCAACGATATTCGTACACACATCGTTCAAGAAGTGACGGTCATGCGATACGACAAGAACTGTTCCGAAATAATCGCTCAAAAAGTCCTCCAACCACGTAATAGCATCAATATCAAGACCGTTTGTAGGCTCATCAAGCAATATTATATCGGGATTTCCGAAAAGAGCCTGTGCCAAAAGCACCTTTACCTTTTCGCTTTCCTTGAGGTTTGACATGGTTTCGTACAAGATATCCTCGGAAAGACCGAGTCCTTGAATAAGCTTTGAAGCATCGGATTCAGCTTCCCAGCCGTTCATTTCGGCAAATTCGCCCTCAAGCTCAGAGGCTCTTATTCCGTCCTCGTCTGAGAAATCCTCCTTTGCGTAAAGCGCGTCCTTTTCTTTCATTATATTATAGAGCTTTTCATTTCCTTGAATTACTGTATCAAGAACCGTATAGGCATCGTAAGCAAAGTGATCCTGCTTTAGCACTGACATTCTTATCTCATCGGGAATAAAGACCTCGCCCTTTGTAGGTTCAAGCTCACCGCACAAAATTCTCAAAAACGTACTTTTTCCTGCTCCATTTGCTCCGATAACGCCATAGCAGTTGCCGGGAGTGAATTTGAGATTTACGTCTTTAAACAGAATTTGTCCTCCAAAATTGAAGGTCAAGTTATTTACATTGATCATTTTTTGCTCCTTTTTATAAAAAATCTCACACAGGGTGGGGTTATGTCGGGATAGCCTTTAAAATAAGCTCTACTGCAAGAACGGTTGCACAGGCAGATGCCGCAACAGGAAGCAGACCCTTTTTAAAGTATGAAAGCACGAGCGCCACTGTAAATCCTGCTATTCCCGATATCAAGCTGTATTTGGTCGACATAAATATAGCGGGAACTGTCATTACCGCAAGCACCGCGTACGGTATGTAATAAAGAAACGAACGCACGAAGGTGTTGGTTATTTTCTTTTTAACAAGCACCATAGGAAGCATTCTTATAAGATAAGTAACTCCCGCCATGACCAAAAGTCCAAGTAAAAATCTTACCGTTTCGTTCATTTTTCAGACACCTCCCCTGACGTTTCGGGCGGAAGGGGCGCAACTATTGCAAATATCAGGCTCGCTACGACTGCGCATATTATAACCACAAAGCCTGAGAAGTTTGCAAAAAGATTATTTAGCGCGGGAACGAATTCAAATATACAGCTTAGCGTTATTGCCAAAAGCACGCACAGAAGCACAGGCTTTTCTTCTCTTGCCTTCGGTACTATTATCGCGATAAACATACCGAATATAGCGATATCGAGCGCGGCTATTATTATTGGCGGCAAGATATTGCCTGCGAGCGCACCGAGAAATGTTCCGAAGCTCCATCCAAGAAAGGGTGTTAATGTAAGACCGTACATATATCTTTTTCCCACGTTCATAGGCTTTGATGTGGCGATTGCAAAAACCTCATCCGTATTTACAAAGGAAATTAAAAATCTGTCAAGAAAACTTACGTTCTTCCCCATTTTTTGTGAAAGAGAGATAGACATAAGGGCATATCTTGAATTTATAACGAGCTGTGTCGATGCAAGCTCGATAAACGATCCGCCGTACGCAAGTATAGGAAGTCCGGCAACCTGTCCCGCCGAGGTCACGTTAAGCATCGAGATAAGAACCGCTTGCCAGATATCAAGCCCCATTCCCACTGCGGTAATACCGAAAGCAAACGAAACAGAAAGATATCCAAGACAAACGGGAAAGCCGTCCTTTATACCCGCGAAAAAGTTATTTTGCTCCAAACTATCATCTCCTTAACACGCGTTGCTATATATAATATCATAAAAGAATTTTTATTTCAAGTAATATTTTAAAAAAGCGAGATTTCTCTCGCTTTTTTCATTTTATAAAGTTCGGGGTGGAAAGGTATCTTTCTCCGCTATCGGGAAAAAGCACAACTATATTTTTATTTTTGTTTTCCTTTCTTTTTGCAAGCTCGACAGCGGCACAAAATGCAGCACCTGAGGAAATTCCGACAAGGAGTCCCTCGTTTTCTGTGATCTGTCTTGAAAATTCATATGCGTCATCGTCGGTTACGGTGATTATCTCATCGTAAATTTCGCGGTTCAAGGTTTCGGGAATAAAGTTTGCGCCGATACCCTGAATTTTATGCGATCCTGTCTCTCCTTTTGACAAAAGTGGCGAGGAGTGTGGCTCAACTGCAATTATTTTTATGTTCTTGTTTTTATTTTTAAGGTATTCTCCAACACCCGAAAGAGTTCCGCCCGTGCCAACGCAAGCAACGAAAATATCGACACTCCCCTCGGTATCCTGCCAGATTTCCGGACCTGTTGTGATCTTATGAGCTTCGGGATTTGATTTATTTGTAAACTGACTCGGAATGAATGAGCCGTCTATCGTTTTTGCAAGCTCCTGCGATTTTTCGATCGCGCCCTTCATTCCGAGCTTGCCGTCGGTCAAAACAAGCTCTGCTCCGTACGCTCTCATAAGATTTCTGCGCTCCTGCGACATAGTATCCGGCATAATTATGATACATTTATAGCCCTTTGCCTTTGCAATGGCGCAAAGACCTATTCCCGTATTTCCCGAGGTAGGCTCAATTATAGTTGCTCCTTTTTTCAAGATGCCTTTCTTTTCAGCATCTTCTATCATTTGTTTGGCTACTCTGTCCTTTGACGAGCCTGCGGGATTAAAAAACTCGACCTTAGCAAATATTTTTGCCTCTAAAGCGTTATTTTCTTCGTAATTTACCATCTCAAGCAACGGAGTTTTTCCGACAAGCTCTGAAATTGATCGATATATATTCATAATTTCTCCTGTAATGCATATAATAATATTGTAGATTGCTAAATAGATTTTAGCACTTTTGATTTATTATGTCAATTATTTTCACTTAATTGTCTATTTCTTATGCTCAAAGGACAATTTATTTCAAAAAAAATCAAAAAAAGTATTGACATTCCGATCAACGTGTGCTATAATTACATAGCAAATTAAGCCGATGTGGCGGAATCGGTAGACGCCACGGACTTAAAATCCGTTGGGAAGCAATTCCCGTACCGGTTCAAGTCCGGTCATCGGCACCAATATATCGCGGGGTGGAGCAGTCTGGTAGCTCGTCGGGCTCATAACCCGAAGGTCATGTGGTTCAAATCCCTTCCCCGCAACCATATTGTGCATCCTTAATGGATGCCACCCCAAAAAACCCAGATGTCGTAAGGCTTCTGGGCTTTTTTGTACCCATTTTTCGTAGTGCGATTTTAATAGATGCCAAACGTAAAAAACGCCGTGTGGATGGGATTTGAACTTAAATAATCGACTTTTTAGGGGAGTTTGTGTGATTTTTTTATCGCACAAGCTCCCCTTTTTTCATTTATTTCAAAAAAATATTTGTAAACTATTTATGTCTAAAACACAGCTTTTCCAAAGATGACAAAAAATACATTATTTTTGCTTTGCTCTTTCATAGTCAGCTTGAAGCTTATTGAGGACGGCTTGCATTTCACTTACGCCGTTATCTTTCGAGAGAATGCCGAGAAGTTCTTCTGCCATTCTCTTGATTTCGTTGCCGCTAAGGTTACCTGCATTTCCTTGAACATCAAGACGTTCCATGTGCAAGACTTCGGCAAGCCAATAGACATGATATTCCTTTGTTCTGTTGAAGACTGACCTGCGAGTTGCCTCCGTTTTAACAAAGCTCCAATTTCGATGCGTTCTGTCCTTGTGAAGATAATACGAATAAGACACGAACCACCACGCTCCCATTTTAGCAAGCATGTCTCCACCTGCAAAAGAAAAAATATGATTAGAATTTTTCATCCCTTTAGTCCTCTCAATATGTTTCTATAAGTATTTTGAAATTGATTAATTGGTGCTTGGTCATCAATAAGGTGTTCAACAGTCTCATAATAAACATCTGTATTTTGTTGAATGTCCACCGCAATACCTAAAAATGTTAATGTCCCAAACATCCCATCGACAGAAAATAATTTGCAAAACTGCTCGTCATCGAGCGCAAGATTAAATTTGGAAAAAATCGCAATTATGTTATTTTTCCAATTCAAGTAATCGGAGCGAATTTTGATTATTTCCTCGTCAGATGTTTTATCATTAATTCGCTGATTATAAAGTTGTATGATTCCGTAATGATTGCTCGTTGCAGGATTAAAGCCCAAAAGCCTATTTAATCTATCGTCCATCTTTTCCCAAGCTTTGTGAGCCTCGACAAATTCATCGAAGGATAAACTCATTTTCTACCTCTGATACATTTTACTTAAAACTTCGGACACCTTTTCAACAAGCATCGCTTTCTCGGTATCATCTTTGCCTGTTGAATTCATTATCGCAGCTTTAATAAAGTTAACCTCTTCGACAGAAAAAACTCTTCGTTCCATGTAGAAACCTTTGCTTGTTTTCTTTATGGGATAGCCCATCTCTTGAAGGAACTTAATGTTACGACTCACCGTTTTTCTATCACAAGGATACATATCTGAAATAATATCTGCGATTTTGGTTTGTGTAATCGGGGTATTTTCATCGCTTTCGTTATTGAGCACGTTTAATACCCACAAGATCAACTGCTTTTTAGATTGCATTTTGAGAACCTCCCATAATAATTATACCATATTTATTGTACCAAAAATCGCCCACGCAGTCAAGAACAAAAATTTTTTTACGAGGATTGTAGAAATTATTTCTGCAGTCCTCTTTTTTATTTTCAAGAAAGGAGATCAAAAATGAAGCATGTTATTCATTGCCGTAGCCCTACTCATTAAGAAGTACAGAAAAAGAAAAAACAAAAATCAGAAAGGAGATACATGTGCAGCTAAAGGTCAGATCAAGCAGGTGGTAAACAATGTAATCTTTCCCATCATCGATTTGATCCTTGCGGTGCTATTCTTTGTTAAGGTAGCTACGGCATACCTCGACTACCGCAAACATGGGCAGTTCGAGTGGACAGCTCCTGCAATTCTTCTCGCAACGCTGATCTTCTCACTTACTTGCCCCCTCTACATTTGGAACATCTTGGGCATGTAACCCAAAATCCAATCAAACGGAAGGAGGTGGTAGCACTTGTTTGATTGGATACAAGACCTTGTAAGCGGTATAGGTGATGCCATAAGCACCGCACTCACGGACACGTGGGAGAACATTTCGGGAAGCATTTGGGATGTCTTCATGCGATTTTTGTACAGCTTAGTTTACAATGCACTGTCAGATTTCTTTACGATGATGACAAACATAGGTGCTGACCTGTTCGACTTAACGTGGGTGCATGCAGCCTTGCAATTCTTCTCCCTATTCGGTTGGGGATTGTTCATTGCCGGACTGGTGGTCGCCATATTCGATATAGCCATAGAATACCAATCCCAAGGTCGCATCAATATAAAACGGCAGATACTCCCGTTCCTTTATGGACTGTTTGCGGTAAACTTATTCACCGTGGTACCTGTGGAGCTATACCGTTTTTGTTGCTTCCTGCAGAACACCTTTGCACAAGACCTTGCACAAGAGGTAATAGGCATGAATATATCGCTTGATGTGGCGGCGAAAAACGCCTTGGCTTTGTATCCGCCGTCAATGCTAACGGGAGCTATGACACCCGGAGGTGCAGTTACACAAGGCAACAACGTGCTCCTCACGCTTCTGATCATAATCTGTCTTGGATACTGCGTAATAAAATGCTTCTTCGCAAACATCAAGAGAGGTGGTATTCTTCTTGTGCAGATAGCCGTAGGAAGCCTTTATATGTTTAGCCTCCCGAGAGGTTATTCGGACGGCTTCAACGGTTGGTGTAAGCAGATCATACGTTGACCGCTGATGACTACCCCACGATGAAGGATCTGTATCAGATAGTCGAGCAAGAATACCTCAAATACGAAGAAGGAACCAAGTCCCTCTTCACAGAAGATCTGCTCCGTGAACTCTGCCTCGGACTTAACTCCATGTGCTTGGGAGCCGAAAGCAAATACTTCAATGGCAAGACCAACATCACCGATGATAAGTTTATTGTTTTCGGCGTTAAAGGCTTGATGGATTCGAATAAAAAGTTGAAGGATGCTATGCTATTTAACATCCTTTCCTACATGAATCACAAGCTCCTCACGACCGGAAACACGGCAGCTTCCATAGACGAGCTGTACCTCTTCTTGACAAACCTTACGGCAATAGAATACATCCGTAATGCCTCCAAGCGTGTACGTAAAAAGGAATCCTCAATCATTCTCGCATCGCAGAATATTGAGGACTTTCTGTTGCCCGAGGTTAAGGAACTGACGAAGCCATTGTTCTCGATCCCTACGCATCAATTCTTGTTCAATGCGGGTATGTATACACAGACGAAAGGTTGTTATAATACCGCTTCCGGCGGAAATTATGCAATTGTAGGAGATAGCCGCACTGACGGCTCCTACTACTTTGCTTCTAACTATTGGAGCTCTTCGCATAGCGCTGCCAAGGGAACGGGAAGTCAAGGTATAACCGATAATACAGGCTGTACGAAGATAGAAAACACGGCAGCTGCGTGGGCGACAGCCGCAACCGCAATGAACGCAGAATTAGAAAGCTACGATTACCGTTACGTTGTTAATACTGACACCGCAACGAGTTCAACAGAGCCGCTTATCATTGAAAAGATAACAGAATAAAATCAAATCATAAAAGCCTGCGACGGCAGACTCAAACCAAAAGCGGTGAGCAGAAATGCTCACCGCTTTTAATAAGACTCGCACCGGCATCTATTTTGTCAAGATAACACAAAAAAATTCCTCGGACTCGTTCCGAGGATATTTTTTTACCTCTTCACTTTTCACTCTTCACTTTTCACTTTTCTCTCCCTCCGACGAGGAATTTTTTTGGAGGTAATAAGTAATAGTGAATAGTGAAAAGGTATTTGATGTAGCTTTTCGTTGTGGCGAAAAGCATTTTTATTTTAAGGTTGAAAAGTAATAGATTTTATGGTATAATTATCATAGCAAAGTGAAAGGTGGTAAGGTTATGGCTGACAGTCCTTTGATAGTAAAATCAAAAGTGTTTGCGCTTGAAGTGATACAGGTATGCAAGGAACTTCGAGTGGCAAAGTGCGAAATCGCATTGATCAATCAGTTTTTGCGCTCGGGAACAAGCATAGGCGCAAATATCAGAGAAGCTTTTTATGCTCACGGAAAAGCCGACTTTATTGCTAAGTTACAAATTGCCTTGAAAGAGTGTTCCGAAACAGAATATTGGATAGAATTAATTTTAGAAAGCGGATATTATCACGATAAATCCTTGCTCGATAAATGTACGGAACTCAAAAAAAATTTTGATCGCTTCCCTCAACACCGCAAAAGCGTCTGGGGATAACCAATAAAATTCCCCAAACCCTCTGGACTTTCCGCTATCCATTTCTTCAAAACGACCTTTGGAGAGGATTTGAACTAAACCCATAATTATTTGCGGCAGTAAAAGTTGTAAGTATGCAGTATAATTATTCTAAGTTTAAAAGTCAGAGGGGAATATTTCAATGATAAATGTCTTTTCAATAATTAATGATAATACGCGATGTACAATTCAAGGAAACATCATTCATTTTATTTTAAGTGATTCCGACCGTCCTTGGTGGTCAAAACAATTGGAAGGGTATTTTACACAAAGTAGCATAAAACTAGATATGACCCAAAATTATAAATCGCAAAAACAGATTATGACTTCAAACCCCAGCAAAAAACGATTTATAGATTTTGTTTCAGATGTACGAGGAGTAAAGATCGATCTCGCAAGCGGACCTTCGGGGTATTTTTCCGCAGTGTTGGATAACTTAAGAGAAGATGATTTATTTATTGCAACAGATGCTTGCCCTACAGTGGTTTGCGCACATTCCAAAGCCTACAATAAAAACAATTTCTATGTGTTTGATATGGATTTAGATCAAAACCTTCCATTTAAAGACGCAAGCGTTGATATATTTAGCGGCAATCTGCTTGACAATGTTAATAATTATGCGACTTTAATACAAGAAGCATACCGATGCTTAAAACCCGGGGGGCATTTGGCACTCATAGAAATGTTTTTTGAACACGGGTGCAAAACTTATGAGCATCTAAATTCCACAGGTGAAATATGGGCATCGTTTGAAACCTTTGTTGCTTTTTGTGAAGAAGTAGGATTCACTTATCTTAGCGGAGATACAATCTCTTCGAGAAAAGGAAAAATATCGCAAGGCGATTTATACCCGCTTGATGAAAACGATTGTTGGACATACAGAACACTGTATTTTGAAAAAAACAACTAATATCTTTTTTGGTGCAACCTGCCAAAAACGAAAGCACTTCAAAAGAAGTGCTTTTTTCGTTTTTGAAACGATGTTTGCACTCGCGGGCAAGTGATGTAGCCTTCGGCAGTGATGTTCACTACATGAATGATGTTACGCCTAACGGCGTAGTGGGCAAACATCACATCACTATGATCAAAGCGAGTCGAAGGTTACTTTTAATTGAAAAGCAACAAATTTTGTGGTACAATTATTTTGTAAAACACTTTAAATAAAATAATCACAAGGAGAGTTTAAATGAACATCAAAAAAAGTTGGTTGTCCTCTGCTCACAGAGGTTTCGTTGACGGCAATTTAAAAGAAAACAGCTTAGCGGCATATTATAACGCTTTCTTAAACGGTGCAGACATGATAGAAACAGACGCCCGATTGACGAGCGATGGCGTACTGATTGTTAATCACGATGATACTGTTAAAGGAATGAACGATAATGGAGAGGCTGTAACATATTTAGTTGCCGAAACCCCGTCAGAAATAATATGCTCTGTTATTTTATCAAGTGATGAGAAATGGGGGACGCAACGAGTGCCCACATTAGAACAAGTTTTAAATTTAGCATATCACACAGGATTGCTCGTAAATATCGACTTAAAGAACGGAATAAGCATTGCCGAGTCCGTAGCGAAATTGGTATTAAAATATGGATTGCAAGGTAAGGTAGTTTACGCGTTAAACGGTTCCGGAATCGCAGGCATCCGCACTATTCTTGACATTGATCCTGATGCACGTTTTATCGACAGAGGGGTGGATTTTGCAAAAACCGTTAAAGATTTTGCCGAACGGGGGAAAAGATGCTTTTGTTATACAAGCGATACAAGCGAAGAAAATATTGCGTCTATCCGAAATTATGGGTGTTTGCTTGCACTTATCAGTCTTGATAAAAACAATTTTGAATCGGCTATTAAGTGCCACCCTGATATGTGTGAATTTTTGCACACCTCTGATTTCAGGACAATTGAAAAGCAATATCTTAGCAGCATAAGGTTATTAAATATCTGATTTCATAAGATCAGAAAGAAGGACGCTATCGAGGTAATCATTTATCATATTATGAAGCTTAGACCACATAGGCAGTGTTCGGCACTCGGCGCTTTTCTCGCATGGCTTAGCTCCGTGCTCAAGGCAGGCAACGGGGGCAAGATCTCCCTCTGTTAATCTAAGTATCTCTCCGATGCGGTATTCCTCGGGCTTGCGCGTTAAACGGTAACCGCCGCCCTTTCCCTGAATTCCTTCCACAATATTATTTTGTGTCAGAACAGGCAGTATTCGCTCTAAATACTTCAAAGAAATTCCTTGTCTTTCTGCAATCTTCTTCATAGCAATATATTCGCCGTTTCCGTTTTCGGCAAGGTCGATCATTACGCGCAAGGCGTATCTCCCTCTCGTAGATATGATCATATTTCTCTCTCCGTTAAGTTTTTTAATCAATTATACCACAAATAAGTAGGTAATTCAACCTTATGCGAGCAAATTCATCTTATTTTTCAAAATCCGTTGAAAAGCAATTCTTTATCTTTGTTGTTTCAAAAGCTCTTGAAAGCAATTATAGAAAATGATATAATAAAATTATTAAGGATATAATCGATAAGCTTTCAGCTCTACTTTCGGGGGGACAAAATGGCGGATTTTTATTTATTGGGCAATTCTACTTATTCTCAAATGTTCGGTTGCGTTATACAAACCGAAACAAAAACGGTAGTTATCGACGGCGGCTCGTTCGGAGATACAAATCAGCTTGCGGATTTTTTGCGTGAAAAGGCTAATTCGCACGTGGATGCTTGGTTTTTCACGCATCCGCATCACGATCACATAGGAAGCTTTTACGGTATACGCAGAAGCTCGCCCGATATTACTGTCGATAATATCTATCACTGCTTTCCATCCACAGAAAGCTTAAAGCAATACGGAGCGCGAAACGACGATGAAAAGCGAATGTGGGAGGATATTGATGAGTGGAGCTTATCCTATAATGTTCACAAGCTCTCTCCCAAAGAGCGCTTCTCCTTCGATGATGTCAGCATTCAGGTATTGCGCGTGTTTAATCCGAATATGTTAAACAATTTTGTAAATAACAGCTCCGCCGTTTACAGAATCGAAAATGCAAATAAAAGCTTTTTAATTCTCGGTGATCTTGGCGTTGAGGGCGGATACGAGGTTATGGAAAGCTGCCCCTTGGAGCTTCTTATTGCCGATTACACTCAAATGGCGCATCACGGTCAAGGCGGTGTTGACAGGAAGTTTTACGAATATATAAAGCTAAAAAGATGTATCTGGGCTTCTCCGGACTGGCTATGGAATAACGATACGGGAAACGGCTTCGACACAGCGCGCTTTCAAACCGTTAAAACGCGAAAATGGGCTGAGGAATTGGGTGTTACGGAGCACTTTATAGAAAAAGACGGCACACAGAAGATCGAATTTTAAAGATCTTTAAAGCTTGACCGCCTTGCTATAATTAAATTTGAGAGGTATTATATATGAAATCTTATTCTATTAAAAATCCACCTATCAAGGTATTAGGCGTTCCGTTTTTTGATGAAACGAAAAAGCTTACCCGCTTACCCGACGAGGTTATAAAAAAAGTGCCTAGCCTTAGCTTTTTGGGCAGACGCTGCCCCGGCGGCAGAGTTTGCTTCAGAACGAACTCGAAGCGCTTCACGGTTAAGATAAGGCTTGAAACGCTTTCAGTTGACGTTGGAATGTCTATTTACTCCTGTCAGTCTGCTTTTGTTTTTGCAGGCGAAAAGACTGCTTCAAGATATCTCGGTCTTGTTAATCCCGGTAATTACTTTGCGAAGGAATTTGAGCATACATTTGAAAAAAGCGGTGAAATGGAGGATATAACTATTCTCTTGCCGAGAAACGAGATAATCGACACTATCGATATTTTGATTGAGGATGATGCCGATATTGCCGAGCCTACGCCGTACAAGTATTCAAAGCCTATCTTATATTACGGCTCATCGATAACCGAGGGCGGTATTTCCTGCAATCCGTCAAGTGCATACAATGCCATAATTTCAAGGCATCTTGATGTTGATTATTATAATTTCGGCTTTTCGGGCAATGCCAAGGGTGAGCTTGATATGGCTGATTATATAAACACTATTGATTTTTCCGTATTTGTTTACGATTACGATCACAACGCACCGACCGTTGAGCATCTAAAGGCTACTCACGAACCATTTTTCAAAAGGATAAGAGAGAAAAATCCGAGCGTTCCCGTTGTTATGATGACACGTCCATTTGCTGTATACGGAGATGACGAAAAGGCACGTCGTGACGTTGTCAAGGCGACATACGACAATGCTGTTTCAGCAGGAGATAAGAATGTATATTTTATTGACGGCGAGAGCTTCTTTAAGGATTTTGCCGACAGGGAGCTTTGCTTTATCGACACTATTCATCCGAATGATCTCGGATTTTACAAGATGGCAGAGATCGTTGAGCCCGTTATAAAAGCTATTCTTGAAAAAACACAAGCGCAATAGGGGTTTATTAAAAGCAAGTTCATTATATAAGAAAATCAAGCTTATTCAGGAGAGGAATTTTAAAAATGAAAAAGGGGAAAATCAAAAATGCGCTTATAACGGTAGCCAAATGTATTTTTAATCCGCATTTTTTGATATGCTTCGGACTGGCTTGGCTGATTACTAACGGTTGGGCGTATATTTTACTTGGGATCGGTACGCTTTTAA
Organism: Clostridia bacterium; assembly: GCA_017461765.1. Classification (GTDB taxonomy): domain Bacteria; phylum Bacillota; class Clostridia; order Oscillospirales; family CAG-272; genus RGIG2000. The sequence goes on from JAFTXO010000021.1 coordinate 25,548, forward strand.
AGATCGGCTGGATGATCGGAGTTTCCTCTGCGTATATTGCTCTGCTTTGGCTGCCAATATCACCGGAAAAGATCGTTACATTGGCAATTTCCATGGCTCTTTTGCGATTTTTCTTTCCGAACGATAAAAAGACTCTTGGTCTTATAAGACAGCTTCTTGCAAAGATAAAGAAAAAATCAAAAAAAGAAAAGGATACCAATATGAATTTCGAGGTTTCAGGAAAAAATTTTTTACTTAACGGAAAAGAAATAAAGATAATTTCGGGTGCGGTTCATTATTTCCGTAATATGCCGGAAACATGGTCTGATATTTTCAAAAAAATGAAGGCTATGGGTTGCAACTGTGTCGAGACCTACTGTGCTTGGAATATGCACGAAAAGAAGCCCGGTGAATTTTGCTTCAAGGACGGTCTTGATATTGCGAAATTCATAAGAGACGCACAGGATGAGGGACTTATGGTAATTGTAAGACCCGGACCGTATATTTGTGCGGAGTGGGAATTCGGCGGCTTACCCTGGTGGATACAGACCGAGGAGGATATGGAGATACGCTGTTCAAATTCGACTTATATAAAGCATTTTGAAAATTATCTTGTACATTTATTTGACGAGATTCGTCCTCTGCTCTGCACCAACGGCGGACCTATTATTATGCTTCAGTGTGAAAACGAATACGGCTACTACGGAGATGACAAAAAATATTTATCTTATTTATACGATTGCTACCGACGTTTGGAAATTGACGTTCCGCTGTTTACATCTGACGGAACCTCGAAGGAAAATCTGCTCGACGGTTGTATCGAGGGTTGCTTTACGACTCTTAATTTCGGCAGCAGGGTCGAGGAAAATTTCAAGGCTCACGACGAGCTGTTTCCCGATAGCCCCAAGATGTGTATGGAAATGTGGGACGGCTGGTTCGATGCCTGGGGCGATACGGTACATCACACAACTTCAGCTGAAAATTACGCTAAGGTCGTTGATGATATGCTTAAGCGCGGAAGCCTTAATATGTATATGTTTATAGGCGGAACTAATTTTGGATTCACAAGCGGTGCTAATCATTATGAAAAATTCGCGCCTGATGTAACGAGCTACGACTACGATGCCATCTTATCGGAATGCGGAGATATAACTCCTAAATATCTTGCGCTTCGTGAGGTGATAAAGAAATACACAGATAAAGAATTACCGCCTATCCCCGAAAACCGTAAAAAGAAGGCTTACGGAAGGGTTATGCTTACGGAAAGCTCGGGCATATTTGAAAATCTCGAGGTGCTCTCCTCTCCTATTTTCTCAAACGTTCCTAAATGTATGGAAGCTTACGGTCAAGGATACGGATATATTGCTTACAGAACTCGCTTTAACCGCGATTACAACAACGCTTCTCTTTTCTTTGAAAGCATTGGTGACAGAGCGCAAATATATATAAATCAAACGCTTGTCGGAATTATTTATATAAATGACAGTGAGCTTAAAATCTCATTTTCTGCAAAGGAAGGCGATATCCTTACCGTTTTATGCGAAAATATGGGCAGAGCGAATTTCGGTCCTAAAATGATGCGTAAAAAGGGTATTGCGGGAAGATGTCTTATAGATGGCAAGATCCATTTTAACTGGGAGGTATATCCGTTACCTATGGACGCTTCCTTTGACAAGATAAAATATTCGGAGATTTCCGAAAAAGAGATGTCTTGCTTTTACAGAGGATATTTCAATGTTGACGAGCTTGCGGACACGTTTTTACGTCTTGATAATTTTAAAAAGGGCTTTGTTATGATAAACGGCTTCAATATAGGCAGGTACTGGGAGATCGGTCCTCAAAGAAGCTTGTATGTTCCGTCATCTCTTTTGAAGCAGGGCAAAAACGAGATCGTTGTTTTTGAGTCTGACGGCATAAAAGGCGATGCATCCTTGGAATTTTTCGATTATCCGACATTGCAGTAAGGAGATACTATGAGCTACAATAGCGGTAAATTCATATCAACTGCATTGGATGTTTCCGTGGAGCTTGAGGATGTTGAACATTCTTCCGACGGTTTTATCTGCCGAATGGGCAAGGGATACAAGATCGGTTTATCGATTGCTTCCGTTTTAGGAATATCGCTTGGAATATTTATAATAAAAATTTTGAATTCAACAGGTGTTGGTGTTCTTTTCTTTGCTTTTGGGATAATTGCTCTTCTCTTTTTACCTACGGTTTTTTCATACCGTTGCTTTGTAAATAAAAGCTCTTTAAAGGAAGTATATCTTATCTTATTTTTCAAGAAAGTGATCGAGGTAAAATGGTGCGATATAAAATACAGAGAGGTAAAAAAGGACGAACGCGGTAACACGGTTCTTATAAAACTCCTGAACGAAAAAAAGGAAAAGATGATTGCATTTGACAACGCCATTGTGGGCTTTAAAGAAATAGTAAAAATGTCACGGCAAAAATCTATCCTCACACTTAAAAACAACAAATCTAAATAGAATGAACCGGGCTGTTGCATACGCAACAGCCCGGTTTATTTTATTCAAGCATTTGAAGTATCTGTGCCTTAGGCTTTACGCCGACTGCGCTATTTGTTATCTTGCCATCCTTGATAACAAAGAGCGACGGTATGCTGACTACTCCGAATTTTTCGGCAAGCTCGGGCGCTTTATCAACATCTATTTTTACTACATTGTATTCCGAATGCTCGATTGCTATCTCCTCTATTACCGGGGATATCATATGACAAGGACCGCACCATGTCGCAAAAAAGTCGATCAAAACAGGCTTTTTGCTTGATAATACTTCACTTTCAAAATTTTCGTTAGTTACATAAACAACCGACATTATATCTCCTCCTTATAAGTATTTTTATCGTTGGATATTCAAAATATTCATTCAGTCCTTGGACTTATAATAAAGCATACAGTGGCAATAGCCCTCAAAGTCAGGATCGTTTATCTGCTCTCTGAACTCTTTACATATACATTTATATTCCTCAGCCCTTGAAAGTCTGCACGGGCAATATCCGCCTTTTTCCTTAAGACCCTTCTTTATCGTTTCAACTATGTCTTTATCTTCATTAAGTCTTACTGCCATAAAACGCTCCTCGATGCTTTAATATATAATTATTTTAGCACCTATTTTTATATCTGTCAAGACGCCTTTATTATTGACAACTGTTAAATTTTATAGTATACTTAAATAAATATATATTGGATTGAGAGGATGCCATGGAAAAGCTTGATTTTATTCTTGATACCGACGCGGGTGCTGATTGCGATGATATGCTCGCTATGTCGTATCTTATCTACGCAAAAAGATTTTTGAAAGTAAATATAAAGGCTGTAACTCATGCCTTGAGCACAGGAGACGGAGTCGTAGCCATAAGAAGCTTCTTCAGATGCTTTGGTGAAAAAGCACCCGAAACGGGACACATGATCAAGGGTGCAAATCTTAATGACAACTACTGCAAGTATATCGTAAAGGAATTTGCTACAAAAAAGGATCACAAGGGCACGGAGTGTGCCGCGAGAGTTCTAAGAAAGGCTCTTGCTTCATCAAAAAACAAGTGCGTAATTTGTGCAATAGGTCAGTTAACGAATATTTCAGCATTGATAAGATCAGAGCCCGATGATATAAGCCCACTTGACGGAGTGTCGCTTATTAAGGAAAAATGCGCAAAGATCGTTTTAATGGCAGGGCTTTTCTTAGATAATGAAAACGGAGAGCGCGAGCCCGAATGGAATGTCCGCTGGGATGTTGCGGCGGCGAGGGACGTGTTTGATTTTAAAGGTGTTCCTATTGCGACTATACCTTGGGAAACGGGCGTAAAAATCTACACAGGTAAGGATCTTGAAAGCCGTGTCAAGGAACGAAATCCGCTTCTTGTAGCGTTCGAGAGATTTTTGAATGAAAGCATTAAGGGCGGACGTGATTCGTGGGACCCTGTGACTGCGCTTTATGCAGTTGAGGGTACAAAGGACTTTTTAAAGGAAAGTGCCAAAGGTCATGTTTGCGTAAAGGATAACGGCGCTACATACTTCGAGGAAGCAGCGGACGGAAATACCGTTATAGTAACCGTAAATTCCACCTCCGAAAACGATCAGGCAGTAAGAGACACTATCGCTAAATACATCGAGGACTGTGTCGATAAAATACTTAAATAAAACAAATATTATAAAAACAAGCATATAAGAAATTTTAAAATTCTCGTATGCTTGTTCTTTTTTATATCACAGTTTATTTTTAATTAACCGTTTCGTCTTGAGGCAATATTATTTCTGTTTTTTCATAGTCTGTATAAGCAACAGTGTGAAATTCCTTAGTATAACCGTTTTCGTTATCTATATAATATTGCAAATACACGACCTTGCCGTTGGCTATTCTTATAACGATATCATAATAGTCATTAAATCGTTCTATTCTGTATGTGTCATCATATGCGTGTACCGCTTCTGAAAAGGCATCCTTGAATTGTGCAAGATCTTCATGAGCAATAACGCACTTATGAGTGAAAATCCCGTCTTTTTTCAACCATTCTTCATTCTCTTTTTCATAAGTAATATTATTTGAGTAATCCATTAAAATACTGTGCGAAATGGGATTTGCGCCGTAATCTCCATCTATAAAAAATCTTACTGTTGCGCTCTCGCCGTACAAGCTTTCAGAAAATTTAAAAACTCCGCTTGCATAGCTTTTTTCACCATCTTTCTCACCAATATAATTTATATGATGATATACAGTATAATTTTCGGCGGCTACTGTTGAATAAATTGCCCCCTTCCACTCTTCCTCTGTTAAATTATTTGAATATGACGGTGTTTTATCAGTATAGACCAACAGCTCAATTTCAACATTTTCAGGTAACACTTTCTCTGTTTGTAAATAGTTCTCAAAAATTTCTTCTTTTGGAATTCTGATTATATTGAATTTTTTATTTTCTGATGTCTTTTCATTCTCAACAAGATGCAGTGTAAGCTTACCCCCGTCAAGTATTGCGTCGGAGATGCTCAAATAATTTTCGTTCAAGCCATAAAAAACAATATAAACCGAAGCTTCGTTTCTCCAATATAAATAAGGAATACCGTATTCCTGTTTGAATTTTTCATATTCTTCAGCAGAATTTAATATTAAAGCTCGATTTTCTTCAAGTGCCAATCCTTCTATATCTGTTTCAGCATCTTCATAAGAAAAAAACTCTTTTGTGTTGACCTCTATAGGCTTGAGCTCTCCCTCTTCGCACTCGATCGTTTTGGGTATTAAATAACATTCATAACTGTGAAACCCACAATCATGATAGGCATAATTAGGTCCTGAGTATGAGAAAAAGTCTATTTTTGCTACACCGTCTTCAATTCTGAAATTTTGAAAGCCGAGATCGTGATAATATTTGCCTCCGTATATTCTGCATAGAATCAATACATAATGATCTTCAAAAATATCCTCTTCTAAATATCGTCCGTTTGTAAACAAAGATTCAAATTCTTCAAAGCTTTTAACGACCCTATAAAAATCACCGTATTCAGCTTCGGGGTCTTTTCCGATATAATTACCGAAATCATAATTGACTTTTGTATAATACTCGTTTTTTACCGCTGTTGTTGAAAAATTTGTCTCAATATATCCGTCACCATTCAAATCAGGAGGAAGTTCAGAAGCATCCTCGGAAGAACTCTCGGCTGTGTCTGTCGATACATCCGTTGTTTCCGATGAATAATCGGGTTGTATACTCGTTGCGGTGTCTTCCGCACTGCTTTCGGAGCGTACATCAGTATCGAGCAAATCATTTGAACAAGAAACTAACCACATCATAATAAGACAAATAAACAATGCTAATATTCTTTTCATTTTCTTTTCTCCCTTCTTGAGGAAATATATTCCTCTGATTTTATTATAGCATTATTGGTTTTATATGTCAATGACGGAATGGAAATTTTTTCGTGTTTGTCTTGTGAACGATTTGTTAATAAAAGCTATTTCAGAAATAACAAAAAGCTTCCTCTGCGTGAAGGAAGCTTTTTGATTTTATATCACAGATAAAAAGCGATCATAATTTTAATCACAAACGCTCAAGGTTATAAAGAATTATTTTACCGCAGATCTTATCGCCGTGACAGAGCGCTTGTGAGGAGATTGAATGAGTGATTGCACTCGGAAGCTTATTAAACATTACGACACGTGTCGATAAAGTATCGTTATCATCCCAATAAAGCTTTTTTGTGCCAACCTTTTTCGTTTCAACGTGTTCTGATACAATGTTTGCCTGTCGAAATCTCGGCTTTATCGCCATTCTTGTAGACTTATAAAGCTCCAAGGTGTTTATATCTTCAAAATGATATCTAAGATATGCTCTTTTTACTATCATAACAAAAATATTAACAGTACAACCGTCCTTGCTCGCTACTATATGACTGCCTTTGTTTTTTCTGAATACAGGAGGAAGAATATTGCATTTTACGACACTGTATCCGCTTTTTTTCAATTTACTCTTTGCTTTGGCGAATACACATACATATTTTATAAACCTGATGATCAGCAGCAATAAAATTACAGATATTATAGAAACAAGCAAAGGAATATTACGAAAGCTAATGCCGTCTGTATTAAATCCAAAAAGAGCTACCGCGGCAATTACGATAATACAATAAACGATGTATATCATATAAGCTCTATTTTTATAGTATTTGAATATGAGTAGCCGGACGGAAGATGTAGCATATCCTTCTTCGTTTCAAGCTCATCAATTACACCGTCCTTTGCAGGGATTGAAAGCCATGGCTCGATACAGATATACGGCGCGTCGCTCTTGGGCTTATGCCAGAGTCCGAGGTATTTCATATTCGGGTAAGTCATAACGACACTTCTTTCAGATTTTCGTGATTTTAACGACACTTTCTTTGCTATATTGTAAAGGAAGATGGCGTCATTATCAAAAAGATCATGCTTAAGATCTATTGTATGCGTCCTTGTGCCGCCAAACAGCTTATCGTTTTCCGTGCAAAGACATCTTTCGGAAAAATCGACCTGATATGCTTGCGAGGGAGCGTCAAGCTCTATATAATAATCCTCGAATTTTTCGCCCTTGGTGAGCGGAACATTGAATGCGGGATGCGCACCGACTGCAAATATAAGCTCCTTATTATCCGTGTTTTTAACTCCGAAGCTCATAAGGATAGCATTATTTTCAAGCTTATAGGTAATCTTCAGTTCAAAATCAAAGGGGTAGTTTTCCCTTATTTCAGCATTAGATCTTAAAACGAGAGTTATCGATGAGGCAGAAGCGCTTTGAAGCTCAAATGTGCTTTGTCTTGCAAATCCGTGTCCGCCAAGCGAATATGTTTTTCCTGCGTATGTATATTTTCCGTCACAAAGACGTCCGCAGATCGGAAACATAATGGGCGAGTGTCCTGTCCAATATTTTTCATCTCCGTACCAGATAAATTCACAACCGTCTTTTTTCGAAACGGCAGAAACAATTTCAGCACCAAGATCAGATATCTTGACCTTTAAAAGTTCATTTTCAATAGAATAGATCATTTTTGCTCCTCTCAGCCAAAAAAATTCAAGGCATATGTTTTTATATATAATATTTTATCATATTTTTGCAAAAAAATCAACAGGGTCTTGCTTTGGAGTTTTTTATATGATAAAATATCGAAAAGAGGTGTTATTATGGCAAATATAGTTCTTACAAACAGATGCAATCTCAAATGTCCTTATTGCTTTGCTTCCGATTTCACATCGTGCGAAAGTGAGGATATGTCTTTAGATAACTTTATGAAGGCGCTTGATTTTTCAGCACCTGACGGCTCTGTCGGTCTTATAGGCGGTGAGCCGTTGATTTATAAAAACATCGACACTGTACTCGGAATTTTAAAAAACGATCCGCGTTTTTTGCGTATCAATATCTATACAAACGGAGTTTTTATCGACAGATGTATCAATCAGCTTACCGATCATAGATTTCATATCCTTATAAATGTTAATTCGAGCGAGGATATCGGAATTTCCGCTTTTGAAAAAACGGACAAAAACATCGCCCTTCTTTGTGAAAGGGGTATGCACGATCACATAACGCTCGGTATAAACATATATAAAGAGGCTCAGGATTTTTCGGAGTTTCTTAATCTTACTCAAAAATACTCATTTGACAGAATAAGAGTATGCGTCACTATACCGAAAAACCGCGAGGAGTGTGCGCAAAATTACTTTTTGAGAATGAAAAAGGCTATGTTCTCGCTTTATGAAAGGCTTTACAAATCAGGCATTGCGCCATGCTACGATTGCAACGTGATCCCGTCATGTATATACACAAGCGAGGAAAAATCCTTCCTTTTGAAAATGCCATACATATCACAAAGAGAACGCTCACTTTTGCTTGGAGAAGCGTGCGTTTGCTCTCCGATAATTGATATATATCCCGATCTTACCGCTACAAGATGCTTCGGATGCTCAAGCGAGGCAAGGGCGAATATTCTTGATTTTGAAAGCATAAACGATCTTAAAAATTATTTCTTTATGTGGGTAGACTCCAAAAAAGTACATACACTCTCCCGCCCCGAATGTAAGGATTGCTATAAATTCAATACCTTTGCTTGCTTTGGCGGTTGTCTTTGCTATAAATAATCATAACTACCTGCACTGTGGTGGTTTTTTACAATCAAAACACGGAAATCTAAAATCGGATTTCCGTGTTTTTAATTATTAAAATCTACCTGCAAGGAATGCGATAGCTATTGCTACTACAAGTATTCCGACGTCAGATATGATCGCCGCTATCATAGGCACAAGTCCAAGCGCGCTGAGTACGAGCATTACTGCCTTTATAAGTATAGACATCACTATACATCCGATAACGCTTCGCTTTGTTCGTTTTGCTATTTTTATAGAAAGAGGAACTTTTGCTATATCGTCATCCATCACAACTACATCACTTAACTCAACTGCGCTGTCAGAGCCGAGCGCACCCATTGCAATTCCAACATCAGCTGCCGCTACTGACGGAGTATCGTTTATTCCGTCTCCGCAATAAGCAACCGTTCCTTTTTTGTCCTTTTTATCAACGAGTGCTTTAATCATTTCAAGCTTTTTCTCGGGAAGAAGCTCACCGTAATAATCGTCAGCCAACACGCTTTTAGCTATCGATCTTACCTTGCTCTTCTTATCACCGCTTAAAATGATCTTTTTGTTAATATTGAGATTTGCAAGCTGCTCAAACGCGATCTTTGCATTTGGCTTAAGCTCATCGCCCATAAGTATTGAGCCTATATATTTACCGTCTACGGAAACATGAATATTTCCGTGAGCCTCCTTGGGAGCATTTGCGAATTCCTTTTTACCAGCCTTTATATGTCCATATCTGCTGTCACATTCTATGCCTTCGCCTACGGTTTCGTGATAATTTTCACCGTTTTCGGCAATTATATTGAATTTTTTGCTTTCCTCTATTATAGAAACGGCAATAGGATGATTTGACTTACATTCCGCAATGCAAGCGCAGGTCATAAGATAAACCTTTTCGTATCCCGGTGCTGTCTCGATCTTGGTTACGTTAAGCTCTGCTCTTGTGATAGTTCCTGTTTTATCAAATGCTACCGTATCTACCTTGGCAAGCTTATCTATCACGCTTGAGCCTTTTATCAGTATTCCCTTTCTTGATGCATATCCGATACCGCAGAAATATGCAAGCGGAACAGAAATAACTATGGCACAGGGACATGATATTGCAAGCATTGAAAGAGCTTTATATATCCACGAGCCGAAATCGTATCCGTCAAAAAGCGGCGGAATAACAGCTATGAAAAGTGCCAACAGAATAACTATCGGTGTGTAGAATTTTGCGAACACCTTTATAAATTTTTCGCTCTTGGTCTTTCTTTCGAGCGCATTTTTGGAAAGATCTATTATTCTTTGAGCGGCGCTTTTATCAGCCTCTCTTTTAACCTTTACGTAAATGATGCTCTCACAGTTTAATGAGCCTGCCAAAACCTCACTTCCGTTTCTCACGGTAACAGGAGTGCTCTCACCTGTAATAACAGATGCGTCGATGCTTCCGACGGAATCTACTACATTGCCGTCAAGAGCGATACGTTCGCCCGAGCGCACCTCGATTATTTCGCCAATACCGATCAAGGAAGCTTCCTTTACCTCGCCGGAGCGAAGTCTTGCCTTATCGGGACGAATATCTATGAGCGCTTCAAGGGAGCGCTTTGATGCGTCAGCTGCAACATCCTCAAATATCTCTCCTACGGTGTAAAGGATGAGAACCGCACAGCCCTCAAAAAACTCCATTATCAGAAAAGCGCCGATCGAGGTCACGGTCATAAGCATTTTTTCGCTTATCCCTTCTCCCCTTAAAGCTTCCTTTATTGCGCTGAATATTATCTCATAGCCTATTATTATGTATGATACGAAAAAAGCAAGGGTTGAAATTGTGATATTGTCAAGACCTTCAAAAACAAGTCCGAGTATAGCCAAAACAACGGATGCTACGATCCTTATAATCCCGATTTTATGTTCTGACAATATGTTTTTCATCTCTTCTTACTCCGTTAAATGTTGCATTCCGCAATCGATCATTGTACGGACATGAGCGTCAGCTAACGAATATACTATCGTTTTGCCGTCTCTTCTTGATTTTACGAGTCCTCCTGTTTTGAGTACGCGAAGCTGATGAGAAACTGCGGATTGTGTGATCTCAAGAAATTCTGAGATATCACCCACGCACATCTCACTTTGTGTAAGAGCTACTAAGATCTTCACTCTTGTTGCGTCTGCGAACACCTTATAAAGATCCGCAAGTGCGTCAAGTACCTCGTTACTGCGTGCAATCGCTTCCTTAATCTTTGAAATTGAGTTCTTGTTATCCATATTATACCCCCTATTTGCACTCCAAAATAACATATGAACATTTATTCATATTTTCATTATAAACTATGATATATTTTTTGTCAAGAGCTTTTTATCTTTTTTTCTTAATTTTTTAAAAGTATTGACTTTTTTATATCTTATTGATAAAATTAAAGTATATATTATTTTCAGTATATAAAAGGAGACCGCAATATGTTAAACTCAGCAAAATGGATTTCTTATCCTAACGACACACAATTTGACTCCCCGCTTTTTAAAAAAGATTTTTCTCTTAAGAGCGAGATCAAAAAAGCTACTCTGACCATTACCTCTCTCGGATGCTACTATGCCACAATAAACGGCAAAAGAGTCGGCAGCTTTATTTTAGCTCCCGGCTGCACCTCAAGAAAAAGAGTTCAGGTTCAAAGCTACGATATAACCTCTATGCTATCAGCCGACAACACAATTGAGGTTCAGATTTCCGAGGGCTGGTTCAAGGGAAGAATAAACTGGCGTAACAATCAGGAATTTAAGGATCTTGTAAAATCTCTCATTGCAGAGATCGAGATTGTATATAAAAACGGCGAAAAGGAAACCGTTGTAACCGACGAGAGCTGGAATGTAAAAAAGAGCATTTCGTCTATGGTTGATTTTTACGATGGAGAGATCGTCGATGCAAACCTTGACAGCGAGCTTGTAAAGGTTCAAGTAAACGATTACGATAAAGGCCGTCTTGTTAAGCAGCAAGGCCCTTATGTTGTTGAGCAGGAAACGATCCGCGCTATAAGCATCTTCAAGACTCCCAAGGGTGAGACGGTAATCGACTTCGGTCAAAACCTCACGGGATATTTTGAAATTTCCGTTAATGCCAAAAAGGGAGATAAGGTATCGCTTTCATTTGCCGAGGTTCTTGACAAGGAAGGCAACTTCTACACAGAAAACTACCGCTCCGCAAAGGCTCAGTTTGAGTATACCTGTAAGGACGGCTATCAAACATACAAGCCCACGCTTACATTCTGGGGTTACAGATATATAAGAGTCAACTCCTTCCCCTGTGAGCTCACCGAGGAAAGCGTTAAGGCGATCATTCTTCATTCCGATATCAAGCGTACAGGCTATCTTACATCATCCGATCCCATGCTCAACAAGCTCTTCAAAAATATAATCTGGGGTCAAAAGGGCAACTTTCTCGATATTCCCACAGACTGTCCTCAAAGAGATGAGAGAATGGGCTGGACGGGCGATGCTGAGGTATTCGTAAAAACGGCTTCTTACAACTACGATGTTGAAAAATTCTTTGAAAAGTGGCTTACCGACTTGGCACTCGATCAATTCCCCAACGGAGGTATTCCGCACGTTGTTCCTCAATTCTGGGGAGATGATCCTTCAAGTGCTGCTTGGGCTGATGCCGCTACTATCTGTCCTTGGCAGATCTATCTTACATACGGAAACCGTGACATTTTGAAGCGTCAGTATTCCTCAATGTGCAAATATCTTAAATATATTGCAAAGATAAGCAAGAACAGATATCTTTGGACAGGCTGCGGTCACTTTGGAGATTGGCTTGGTCTTGATGCTCCCGCAGGAAGCTACAAGGGCTCTTCAAATGAGGATTTCATAGCTTCTGTATACTATGCTTACTCGACCTTACTCGTTGTAAAGATCGGTAAGATCATTGGAAAAAACACAGAAAAACACGAGGAGCTTTATAATAAGATCGTAGCAAAAATAAGAAAGACATTCAAAAAATACAAAACGCAGACCGAGTGCGTTCTCGCGCTTTACTTCGATATTGCTGAGGACAAGGCTTCGGTTGCAAAGCAGCTTGCCGATATGATCGTTGCAAACGGCACAAGACTTCAGACAGGCTTCGTTGGCACGCCGTATCTCCTTCACGCTCTTTCTCAGAACGGATACAGTGAGCTTGCGTACGATCTTTTGCTTCAGGATGCTTTCCCGTCATGGCTCTATTCCGTTAAATGCGGTGCGACTACAATTTGGGAGCACTGGGACGGCAGAAACGAAAACGGCGATTTCTGGTCCAAGGATATGAACTCCTTCAACCACTACGCATACGGAAGCGTTGCGGATTGGGTATACGGCGTTGCTTGCGGTATTCAAACGGTTGAGGATAAGCCGGGCTTTGAAGAAATCGTTATTGCTCCTGTTCCGACTGATAAGCTCGATCATCTTTGCGCATCTATCGAAACAAGACGCGGTCTTGTAAGCTCCAAGTGGTATCACGAAAACGGCAAGATAAGATACGAGATAACAACTCCGTCAAAAACCAAGATCGTTATCGATGGAAAAGAATACAATGTTGAAAAAGGAACTTACATTTTCTAAATGAATAAGACTTTGGTTGCAATCAGCGGAGGAGTTGACTCCTCCGCTGCACTGCTGATACTAAAAAATGCAGGCTACGACCTGCACGGTGTGACGATGAAGCTTCACTCAGAAAAAGACATTTACGAAAACGGCTGTCTTACAACGAAGGATATCGAGGACGCAAGAAATGTTTGTCAAAAGCTCGGTGTGTCTTACGAGGTGGTTGATTTCTCCAATGACTTTGAAAAATACGTTATTCTTCCGTTTATATCATCTTACGAAAACGGCGCTACTCCTAATCCATGTATTGAATGCAATTTTCATTTAAAGTTTGACAAGCTCTTTGAATATGGCAGAGCTATGGGATATGAAAATATAGCCACCGGTCACTATGCGCGTATCGAATTTGATGAAAAATACGGGCGGAAGGTATTAAAAAAAGCCGCTTTTACGGCTAAGGATCAAAGCTACGTGCTTTTCCGTCTTTCGCGCGAGCAGATTGAGCATACTTTCTTTCCTTTAGGAAATATAACAAAAGAGAAAGCGCGTGAGCTTGCAAGGGACGCGGGACTTGATGTCAGTTCAAAAAAAGAAAGTCAGGATATCTGCTTCATTCCCGACGGAGATTATGCTTCATTTATCGAAAAATACACTAAAAAAGCATACCCCTGCGGGGATTTTATCCGAAAGGACGGAAAATTTCTCGGCAAGCACAAGGGCATAATACGGTACACGATCGGTCAGCGAAAGGGTCTTGGACTTGCGCTTGATCATTCAATGTACGTTTGCAAAAAGGATATTGAAAAAAACGAGGTCATAATCGGTGATAACGAGGATCTTTTTTCAAAGGAGCTTTGGGCTGACAATGTAAACCTCAGCGCTATTGACAGTATCGACACTTCCATGCGTCTTTTTGCAAAAATAAGATACAAGCAAGAGGAAAAGGCGGCGAGCGTGACTATGGAAAACGGTCTTTTGCACGTTGTTTTCGACGAACCTCAAAGAGCCATATGCAAGGGACAGAGTGTCGTTTTATACGACGGTGATACGGTAATCGGCGGCGGAACGATCTGTAATTGAAGATAACCTCATTACGTCAAAACACGCGCATCACATATACGGAAGACACGTTTTGCACGAAACATAACCGCATTCCCGCATAAAATCAAGATCCGTCACAAGCTTTTTGTTTTCACTTGGGATAGTGTGAGTATATTTACAGTAGGGTGTGTGGAATTTTTGCTCCCGTGTATCCGCTATGTATTCTGTAAATTCGGAGGTGTGCTCGGTATTTATATCGTTTACCGTGTCGTTTTCTATCACGGTTTCATCAGAGCATGAAATCATAAAAATCGCACACAGGGTGAGCAATATCACTATTCTTTTCATTTGAGCGCCTCCGTTTCAATATTCTTCATAAAAACATTTTAACATTTTTAAAGAGGATTTTCAACCGTGGAAAAAGAAAAAATAGAAAGAATAAATTTTCTCGCAAGAAAGCAACGTGAAAGCGGTCTTACCGACGAGGAAAAGGCTGAGCAGGCGGCGCTACGAGAGGAGTATATTTTAGGGTTTCGCGCTTCTATTCGCGGAATTATGGATAATACCTATATCCAATACCCCGACGGCACTAAAAAGAAGGTGCAAAGGGGTAAGCCTCCTACAAAGCATTGATCTATAATCAAAGGATCTTATTTTTTTGTAAGATCCTTTTTATTTTTGAACTTTGAAATGCAAAATTCTTATTATTTTTCGTTATTTTGTTTATAATTATTTTAAAAAATATTTTTCCCTTTGCCTTGATTTAAAACTTATTGTATGGTAAAATGGATTTACTGTCATCAAAAGGAGGCTTGATCTATGTATCTTATAATTGCCGAAAAGCCGTCGCTTGCAAGAAATATAATTGCAGGAATTGCAAATGTTCAGCAAAACGAAATGAAAAAATATAACGGTTACTATCAGGGCGGCAGCTATATAGTTACCTGGGTGTTCGGTCATCTGTTTTCTCTTGCCGACATTGAGGATTACTCGCCTACCGAAAATCCGAAATGGACTATGGATAATCTTCCTTGCTTTCCAAAGGAGTTTAAATTCAATCTCAAAAAGGGAAAGGACAAAAAGGTTGATTCAGGCGTCAAAAAGCAATTTGATACTATAAAATACCTCTGCAACAGAGATGATGTTGATACGATAGTAAATGCGGGAGACTCAGACCGCGAGGGTGAGATCATCGTTCGTCTTTGCGTTCAGCACGCTCTTTCGACAGAAAAGAAGTTCGTTCGTCTTTGGTTGCCCGATCAGACTCCGCAGACGATAAAGCAAGCTCTTTTTGAAATGAAGGACGAAAGCGAATATCAATCGCTTGCAAACGAGGGCTTTGCAAGAACATATATAGACTGGCTTTACGGAGTGAACCTCACTCGCTTTGCTACGCTTAAAACAGGCAAGCTTTTGCGTGTCGGACGCGTTATCGTTCCCATCGTAAAGGCTATCTACGACAGAGATACTGAAATACGCAATTTCGTTCCCGAAAAATATTATGTTATTTCTTCTCATGAGAAAACCAACGATGAATTTGTCGATCTTACATCGAAAAACAAGTTCACAAAGGACGAATATCAAAAAGCGCTTGAGGCTTGTACAAGCTACAACGCGCAAACGGCTACCGTAACGAACGTAAAAACGAAAAGAGATGTTTTGTATCCGCCGAAGCTCTTTTCTCTTTCCAAGCTTCAGAGCTATCTCGGAAAGAAATTCAAGCTTTCAATGGACGAAACCCTTTCAACAGTTCAAAAGCTTTACGAGGACGGATACGTAACATATCCGCGTACAAACTCCGAATATCTTGCAACTGCCGAGCAGGGTAAGGTAAAAAATATAATCGAAAATATCTCGAAGCTTAATTATCCCGTTAAATTCAGATTTTCAAAGAGCATTTTTGACGATTCGAAGATTGAATCTCACTCTGCTCTTACCCCCACCTATAAAATCCCGAAGCCGAGCGATCTTACAGAGCGCGAAAAAACGGTATATACTGCCATTTTGAGGCGCTTTGTTGCTGTTTTCTGCGCTGACGAATGTATCGTTGAGCGCAGTGAGATAAAAATAAAGGTTGGCGAGCTTGAGGAATTTACGCTTAAGGGTACTGTTATTATAGAGCCGGGCTGGACTAAATTTGACGAATATACTCAAAAAGATAAAATTTTACCAAAGCTTGAAAAGGGCGAGACGGTAAATATCAACTTCCAGCCATGCGAAAAGGAGACTACTCCTCCAAAGCATTACACGATAGAAACGCTCAACAATTATCTTAAAAATCCCTTCAGAGAGGACAAGGCTAACGCTGAGGAAAACGACGATGACGAATATCGCGCTATTTTCGAGGGTCTTGAGCTCGGCACTGAGGCTACCCGTACGGGAATTATCGAAAATGCGTGTAACAGCGCTTACATCTCTCTTAAGAAGGACTCCTATTATATCCTTCCCGACGGCGAATATCTTATAGAATCACTCTCGCAGCTCGGCATCATAATGGACAAATACAAAACATCCGAGCTTGGTCAGTCACTCAAAAAGGTATACAAGGGTGAGTGTACGATAAACGACAGTGTTGCGCTTGCTCAGAATGAAATTCAAAGCGTATTTGATCTTTCAAAGGATGTTGAGGTTGAAAAGGATACGAACATCGGTCTTTACGGAGATGTTGCAGGCATTTGCCCGTCATGCGGCGGAAAGGTCGTTCGTACAAAATTCGGCTACGGCTGCGAAAATTACAAGGACGGATGTAAGTTCTCTATATCAAAAACGATATGCTCGCGAACGATTTCGATGTCAAATGTAAAAATGCTTTTGGCTACGGGAAAAACGAGCAAGATCCAAGGCTTTATCTCCAAAAACAAAAAGAGCTTTGATGCGTCGCTTAAGCTTGATGAAAACAACAAGGTGGTTTTTGATTTTCCAAATCCAGCTCCGCCAAAGTCTCAAAGCGACAAAGCTCCCGCAAAAAGAACGTATAAACGAACCGCAAAAAAATAAAACTAACCTTATAATTTTTAAAAAGGGTGATTATCTTGGCTATTGATTTTACAGTTCGACAAATGAAAAGAAGCGATATTGACGCAGTTTCCGTAATTGAAGAGGAATGCTTCTCTGTTCCGTGGTCGAAGCGCTCGATTTTGGAAGCGTTTTCGCACACTCCCTGGCAGTTTTTCGTTGCAGAGTGTCAAAAAAGGATCGTCGGCTACGGCGGTGTTTACATGATACTTGACGAGGGGCAGATATCAAATATAGCGGTTTTATCCTCGTTTCGCAAAAACGGTATTGCTTTTGCTATTCTTGATAAAATAATCGAGCATTCCAAGACACAGGGTGCATCGCGTATCACTCTTGAGCTGAGAGAATCGAACTCTCCCGCACGCGCTCTTTATGAAAAATGCGGCTTTGTTCAGGTAGGTATTCGCCCGAAATATTACACACATCCCACCGAAAACGCCATTTTGATGGATAAAAATCTATGAAGAGGTAAAAATGTATATCTTATCTTTTGAATCTTCCTGTGACGAGACCGCTTGCGCCGTGTGCGAGATGGACGAGAGCACAAGAAAAATAAAATCGAATATAATCGCGTCTTCGGTCGATATTCAAGCGCTTTACGGCGGTGTCGTTCCCGAGATAGCGAGCCGTGCGCACATTGAAGCAATTTCGAAAATAACCTACGAGGCTTTGAAAAAAGCAGAGCTTTCGATAAAGGATATCGGTGCTATTGCCGTTACAAACGGCCCGGGTCTTATAGGAGCTTTGCTCGTTGGCGTAAATTTTGCAAAATCGCTCGCCTTCGCAAACAATATTCCGTTAGTTCCCGTCGATCATATTAAGGGACACGTGGCATCAAATTATCTTACCTATCCCGATCTTAAGCCACCGTTTCTTGCTCTTGTGGTCTCAGGGGGACATACATCGTTTTTTGATGTAAAATCATACACATCCCTCACCGAAATTGCCTCCACACGAGATGATGCAATCGGAGAATGCTTTGATAAGGTCGGAAGAGTGATGGGGCTTCCCTATCCCGGCGGCGCGGCTATGGACAAATTAGCCACACAGGGTGACGAAAATTCTATTTTATTTCCCTCTCCTGCCATCAGCTCTCAAACGCTTGATTTTTCCTTCAGCGGTCTTAAAACCGCCGTTATAAATTACATAAACACAAAAAAGCAAAAGAATGAAGAGCTTGAAAGAGAAAATATCGCAGCCTCTGTAACCAAAACAATTGTTTGCGCAGTCAGATCCAAGATTTTTGATGCCTTGAAGCTCACAGGCTACGACAAGGTAGTTCTTGCGGGCGGTGTCAGCGCAAATTCTCATTTAAGAAAGGGAATTAAAGAGGAGTGCGAGAAATGCGGTGCTTCCTTCTTTGCTCCCGAGCTTTCTCTATGCGGTGACAATGCCGCCATGATCGGAGCTCAGGGATATTATGAATTCTTGAACGGATCAAGAGCCGACGAGGCATTGAACGCTTATCCAAGCTAAGACGGAGAAATTTTATGAAGATCAATATAAAGTACGGAAAAAAGATACTTAACCTTCCTGCGAAAATTGTCAAAATAGCTCCAAACGCATCAAAGGAAGATTTATGCGTGATAATAAGTCTTTTTGCATACAGTGATTATCTTGATAATTTCGAGAGCGTTATAGAGGATTTTTCCGAAAAGATCGGAGTAGGTATAAATAAGATAAATGCTTCCTTGGCGTTTTGGGCAGAAAACGGCGTGATCTCGGTCGAGGGGCTAAATATCGGTATTGAATCCTCCTCTGCCCTTTCCTCTGCTCCCACGTATACAGGCGCGCAGATATCCAAGTTTGTCGAAGAAAACAAGACAATCGCAACTCTTTTCAAATCGTGTCAGTCAATCATGGGCAAGGAGTTCAGCACTCACGATCATAATAATATAATAAGACTTAAAAGCTATTTCAGCTTCAGTGATGAATATATTATGCTTCTTTTGGCTCACTGTGTCGAGCTTGACAAGGCAAATTGGAAATACATAACCAAGACGGCGACAAATCTTTATGAGGAAGGCATTGATACATATAAAAAGCTTGAGGAGCATTTTGCAAAAAGAAAGAACGCTCTTTCGCTCGAAGGCAAGATACGCGATATTTTCGGTATCGGATCAAGAGAGCTTACCCCTACCGAAAAGGCCAAAATCGGCGCTTGGTCGGATGCGGAGCTTGATATCGAATTTATAAGAGAGGCTTATAACATTACTATTGCTAAAACGCAGAAGGCTTCGATCGCTTACACTGCAAAGATCATAGAAAATTGGCTCTCGAGCGGAATAAAAACTGTCGAGGATGCAAGAGCTGCCGATGATCAATATAAGAAAAAGACGAGCATATCTACATTTGATACGGATGACTTTTTCGATGCGGCACTTCGCCGTTCATATAAAGACAAATAGGAGGCTATTATGGCTTATTCCAAGAAAAGCGTTGACTTTGTAAAGGAGCTTTTTGAAAAAAAGCGTCAAAAGAGCGAAAAGGAGCGCCTTATGCGTATTGACGAGGTATACTCGGCGTGTCCCGAGGTAGCATCAATTGATGCCGCTCTTTCAAGCGTGGCAAACGAGATAATGGAAGCTATATCTTTGGGAAAAGAGTCCTGCGCTCAAAGAATAGAGGAGATAAAAGAAAAAAATCTCGATCTGCAAAAAAGACGCGCTATGCTTCTTGATGAAAAAGGCTTTGGCGCTCATTATACGGATCGAACATACGACTGTCCTATCTGCAAGGATACGGGATATGCGGGAGTCAGAATGTGCTCCTGCTTCAGAAATGCTATCATTTTGAAGGAATATGAATTTTCAGGGCTCGGAAATCTTTTAAAGAAGCAGAATTTTGAATCCTTTTCGCTTGATTTTTATTCGGGTAAGGACAAGGATTATATGCTTGAAAATTACAACGATCTTTATAATTTTGCGCACAATTTTGATACCGATAAGCGCTCGTTTCTCCTTTTTGGCGGAACGGGGCTCGGTAAAACGCATCTTTCGACATCCGTTGCAAAATATCTTATCGATAACGGCTATAATGTAATTTACGAAACAGCGCAGAATATTTTTTCTGATTTTGAAAAGGATCGCTTCAGAGATCGCTTTAGCGGCGAAGAGCCCATTTCATCAAAATATCTTGAATGTGATCTTCTTATAATCGATGATCTCGGAACGGAGATCGTTTCAGCCTTTTCGGTTTCGTGTCTTTACAATATCATAAATACACGCTTAAATAAGGATCTTCCTATAATCGCAAATACAAATCTTCGTCAGGATGAGATAAGAAAGCTCTATCAAGACAGAATAACCTCACGTCTTTTCGGCGAGTTTATTATTAAAAGATTTATGGGCGAAGATATAAGGAAGCAAAAAATTTTAAAATAATTCAAAAAAGCTCTTGACAAATGTTTTGTCCTGTGCTATAATCTCATCGTTAATCCAAAGACAGCAGGTTTCGGTAATTGCGTATGCTCCCTGCCGAGGAAAGATTTTATGAATTTAGAATAAATTTTTTAATCTTTTTTCGGTATGCTATGCTTATCCGAAAAAAGATTTTTTTGTTGTCAGGGAAATATAAACAGGAGGTTGTTTTATGCCAAGTAATTCAGTTCTTGAACAAAAGAAAGCCATCGTTGCTGACCTCGTTGAAAAAATCAAAAAGGCTCAATCAGGCGTTCTTGTTCAATATCAAGGTATCACAGTAGAAAACGATACCCAAATGCGTGCAGCTTTCCGTAAAGCAGGCATCGACTACATGGTTATTAAGAATACTCTTATCGGCCGTGCTTGTGATGAGGTTGGTTACGGTGAAATGAAGGCTCAGCTCAACGGTATGAGCGCTATCGCTATCAGCTATGATGACGCAGTTGCTCCTGCTAAGATTGCTAAAGAGTACGCAGACAAAGTTGAAACTTTTGAAATCAAAGGCGGATTTATCGATAACGGTGTTGTTGATGCTGCTACAGTTAAAGCTCTTGCTGAGATTCCCTCAAAGGAAGTTCTCATTGCAAAACTTTTGGGAAGCATTCAAGGACCTATCCGCGGCTTTGCATGTGCTATGCAAGCAATTATTGACAAAAATGGCGCAGAAGCTGCTGCTGAATAAGGTTGCGTAGCCTTAATCTACTAAAAATACGCAAATCTTAAATTTAAAATTTATCTTTTTATTACGGAGGATTATTTATCATGGCTAACGAAAAGACCACTCAAATTCTTGAAGAAATCAAATCCCTTACTATACTCGAACTCGCTGATCTCGTAAAGGCAGTTGAAGAAGAATTCGGCGTATCTGCTGCTCCTGTTGCAGTTGCCGGTGCTGCTGTTGCTGCTGCTCCTGTTGAAGAGAAGACAGAGTTTGACGTAATTCTCGCTGAAGTTGGCGCAAGCAAGCTCAACGTTATCAAGGTTGTTCGTGAGATCACAGGTCTCGGACTTAAGGAAGCTAAAGAGCTCGTTGAGGGCGCTCCTAAGACAATCAAAGAAGCAGTTTCCAAGGAAACAGCTGAAGATATCGCTAAGCAGCTCACAGAGGCTGGCGCTAAAGCAGAGGTTAAATAATTTAGGCTTTAACAACCGATTAACACAAAAAGATCCAACCGTCAAGGTTGGATCTTTTGTTTTATCATAAGCTTTAATTGCGCCTGCTTTTATCTTACAAGCTCTTCGCTTCTTACTCCTGCTCTTGCGGTGTAGCGCTTTACATTCAGTATCGTTTCTCCGTCTATTTGAAGAGCGGTTGGACGGTCAAACTCCACAGTTATCTCCTTGCCCTCAAGAATCTTGAAGTATTTTTTGTATTTCACGTGCTTTCCCTTGAAGATTGATGGAAAGATCATAAGGGTTCTGAGCTTACCCGAGCCGTGCAATACACCCAAGGAAAGCTTTTTCTCGGTAGAGAGTCGGTTTTGTGATGGAGTTATCATCATGCCTCCGCCATAAAATCTGCCGTTCATGGTAGGTGCAAGCCATACCTTTTCAAACATATACGGTGTTCCGTCAACCAAAACCGTAGCGTTTGTGGGCTTATAATGAAAAAGCAAGCCCTTTATGGCTATTGCGGAATAATTTATCGGCTTATCCGTCTTTCCTCTTATCTGATCGGCAACCTCGCAGCAATATCCGTCGATACCGTAGCCTACTCCGTTTAAAAACCTATAGCTTTTTCCCTTAATCTCAACGGTGGGCAGATCCTTTATATATTCCTTTAAGGAAAAAGGAGCGACCTCGCCTTTTTTGCTTATATCGGTCAAAAAGTCAGTACCTGTGCCTATTCCGAAATAATAAATATCATTTTTGATCTTTATATTTTCGGTATCATTTACAAATCTGTTTATTGTTCCGTCTCCGCCGACGAGAACGATCATATCATCCTGGGACATTTTTTCAAAAAGCTCGGGATATGAAGAGTTTTTTGAAATATCGATATATGTAAGCTGTTCGTTAGGTAAATATTTTTCTATTTTCGTAACCTCTTTGCCTGCGGTTTCATTCTTTGCATGAGGATTATATAGAATGTAATGATTGCTCATATTGCCTCCTTAAGATTGATCTTTATTTAATTGTATCACATTTCAATAATGAATATCGAAAAGAAAGAGAAAATTCACAATTTGTTTGCATTTTGTCGAGGAAAACAATGGAAAAGCCCACAGCATTTAGCGTGATACTCTTAGCGGAGTATGGCGCTAACTCTATTCGCCT
The DNA here is from genome assembly GCA_017461765.1 of Clostridia bacterium. GTDB lineage: Bacteria > Bacillota > Clostridia > Oscillospirales > CAG-272 > RGIG2000. Next base: position 48,452 of record JAFTXO010000021.1, read on the forward strand.
TCGGGGAGTTCTATTGCTTCGCAGTGATATTCGGACTTCGTCCGAGTGATATTTGCTTCGCAAGTTTATGGTCGAATAGAATATCACTGCAAGGCAAAAGCCTTGCAATATCACTTCCCGTAAGGGAAATATCACTCTTTGCGTGAGCAAAGAATATCACTTTTAAACGACAGAGAAAAGAGAGGACATTTCAGCTATGAAAACTAATGTGCCCCCTGTCAAGTAGACAGACTAAAAAACAAAAGAATTTACAAATTGAATAAGATTCTTTCATCTCCCCCTGCTGCGCAGCAGGGGGAGATTTTTCGTCACGCGGAGGTGGCGAAATAATACTCGCAAGGCG
>JAFTXO010000022.1 GCA_017461765.1 Clostridia bacterium
AATAAAAAGATCTTCTTTTTCATATTTTTCTCCTTTTTAGATTTTTTGATGCGGTTTCGCATCTTATAAAATATAACTGTTTGTATAGTGGTGTTATATTTTGGTACATATATTATAATATATGTTTTTCTTATTGTCAAGTTATTTTCCACAAAAATATTGCCCCCCCCCGACATTTTTGTGCAAAATGCACAAAAACGAATGAAGCGTACTACGTACATGAAAAATGATGTCGCTACGCTAATGATGTCGTGCTACCGCACTGATTTTTCGTTACTTTGAGTACGCTTCGCTTCATGCAACCGCAGGTTGTACTTCATCATTTCGGGATAAAAGAAAAAAGCGACATTAAGTCGCTTTTTTTCCGTCAAGCGGGAGTATATTGGTATTCATTACCGAAACGGCTGTTACCGAGAGGTAATATTCGCTTTCCTTGAAGGATATTTTTACCGTTTTTGTTTGGTATAGATTTGTATCGATATCTTTTGGAATATAGCTTTTTATGCTATCGTCAAACTTATAGATTGATTCTTTTTTTGTCCACAAGGACAAAAGCTCTTCATTTGTGTATACTTTATCCTGCTCGTTTTGCGCAAGGATATGAGCTTGAAACCGAGACGGTTGGCTACACTCTTTTATTTTTTCAAGATCAACGCCTATATTGGATTTTGATACAGCAACGCAAACAAGCTCGTTTGTATGTGACATAGAAAAGCAATAGTCCTGCATATAAGGCTTTCCTCTTTCGTCCTTTGACATTGATTTCAGATTAAGAGCCTTACCAAATGAGCTTTTGATAGCGTATTCCAAAAGTCCGTAGGCTGCTCTTTTTTGATCTGCCACTGCTTCGTTTCTAACATTTTTAAGCTCGGTCTTTGCATATTTCGGCAGGCATTTATTATTTTTAAATCTTTCGACGCTTGCTACATACACATCTACCATTGGAAAATTCTTTGACAAATTCTCTCTGAAATTATCAGTTTGAGAACAAGAGTGATCATTAAATACACATTCGTTTACAAAATGCTCGCAGTTATTATAAAGTATATGATAACCCTTTTTACCTATACTGCTTTTGGCGTATTCTATGATTTTTTCGGGGGGATTTTTTCTTTTAAGCTCCTTTTTATCATATTCCGCGACCTCTGCAAAGCGACCTCTTAAAAAGTCGTTTATATCGGTCATATTTACCTCTATATTTGCAGGGTCAGCCAACGGATTTACTTCGCTTTCGCCAAACTGAATGATGTTATTCTCATCCACGCAAATTCCGTAATGATAAAAATTTCCCGAAGGGACACGAACCATATCGGCAGGCTCTATCTCTTTCAAAACCCATTTCATTTACTGCTTTTGCTCCTCGATATAATCGATAACGTCTGCAACGGTATTAAAATCGCCCATTGCAACATTTTCAAAACGAATGCTGAAATTTTCTTCAATAGCTATTATCATATAGAGCATTCCTATTGAGTTAAGACCAAGACCTGTGCGAAGATCTGTTTTTTCCTCTACCTCAACATTTGAGCCTCCACTTACCAACGCGAATATATTTTTGAGCTTTTCAATTATCATTTCTCTTGTCATAATACGTTTTTAGGCCTCTTTATCTTCATACTCGGAGTTCTTTCGAAATCTTCCGTTCTTATTATAATCTTAGATATTTTTTGATAGTTAAGAAGTGTATTATTCACTTCATTTACCTTTTGTGTACAATAAGCGCCGACATCTTCAATTCCGAGTTCTTTTATAACATCCATACGGGGTGTCATTTCAAATATGAGCGCTTCTGCTCCGTTATCGTTAGTTCCTTTATAAATAAGGCAATCACGAACACATTCAAGCTCTCTGAATTTGGATTCAAGCTCCTCGGGAGCTATATTTTCGCCGCTTGAAAGAACTATTATATCCTTTATTCTGCCGACTATGTACATATATCCGTTCTCATCAAATTTTACAAGATCGCCTGTTTTGAAATATCCGTCCTCAAATGCTTTTGCGTTCTCTTCGGGATCGTTATAATATTCGGTAAGGATATTATCACCCTTTATCCAAAGCTCTCCGTCAACGACCTTGATCTGCTGATTAGGATAAAGAAAGCCAACAGAGGTGGGATTATCCAATGTATCGGGGTTTCCGCTTACCAAGTTTGCGGATTCTGTAAGACCGTAGCCTGCCAAAAGCGTAACTCCGAGCTTTCCATATTCCTTAGCAAGATGCGGAGCAACAACCGCCGCGCCCGCTACTATATGCTTAAGTGAGTTACCGAGTATTTTTGCGCCCATTATTTTGGTAAGACCGAGTGCCATTTCCGCAAGAGCGGGAACCATTATCATAATGGTAGGATTATATACGGGGATCTCTCTGAACATATTTTTCGTATCTCTGCAAATATACATAGAGCTACCTGTATAAAGCGCTGTCATCATATTGCGTACATAGCCGAAAATATGAGTAAGAGGGAGAACGAGGAAGTATCTTTGATCGAATACATTTTTATCCTTAAAGCCCATACATCCGTTCATAGTGCCTTCAAGGATTGCTTTATTTGAAAGGAGTGCGCCCTTGCTTTGTCCTGTCGTTCCTGCGGTAAATACTATTGCGCAAGGTGCGTTTGGCTCTACTCTATTTGACGAAGCGAAGCCTTCTTTTATCTCGTTTGAGAGTATTTTCTTAAGGTTTGCATTAAGTTTATATGCAAGAGCGGTCTTTTCCTCAGATACGCTATCGTATATCAATGCAGAAATTTGGAATTTAAGAGTACAGCCGTAAAGAGTCTTTTCATCAAGGTGATACGGCAAAGCAACGGCTACTGCGCCATATGAGGTAACTGCCATTGCAGCCGCAACAAAATCTGCTGAATTGGGATAGAAAACGCCTACCTTATCTCCAACCCTGATACCGTTTTCCTTAAGTGCATTTCTTATTGCGCCCACCTTCTTTTCAAGATCGGCGTATGTATATTCTTTTCCATCATCTATAAGAGCTATTTTATCCTTGTATTGGAAAAAAATATGATCTGCCATTTCTCCTATGCAAGAAAATTTCTTCATTTTCCTTGCAGTTTCAGCTGATGTGAAGCATTCGTCAAGCAAATTAAACTTGATTTCCATTTGTTTTCTCCTTCTTTATATTATTAAGATAATATTGTTCAAGCTCCTGCTCCTTCTGATGCAGGTACTGGCTAACTGTTTCAAGATCGGCAACGGTCGGGGCTTTGCCGCATATATTTTCAAGATGTATAATCTCCCCAACAACAACCTTTTGTCTTTCGAGCTTTTTTGTTTTTTTAACTATGTATACCGGAATTACGGGTACTTTATTTAAGATCGCAAAAAGCGCCGCGCCTCCTTTAAAGCTCTTTACTTCTGCTTCCTTATCGAAGTTTATTCTTCCTTCGGGAAACATTGCAACTATTTTTCCGGAGCTTAAAACGTCGGCTACGCTATGATACATATCGATAGTAACGTTTTCTCTGTCCACGGGAATACAGTTTACTCCCTTTAAAAACAACTTTAAAGGAACGCTTGTGAAAAGCTCCTTCATTGCAAGACACCAAAGCCTGCGGAACGGATATACAAACTGTATTATTACAGGATCAAGCAAGCCTATATGATTTGACATCATAAGAGCGCCCTTGAATTTTTCTTTTTTGCCTATGCGATATATCTTCATTCTGAAAAATATCATCATAGGCAAAGCGCCCGTCCATTTTACGAAATCGTAAAAAAATCTTTTTATTGAAAATGTCCTATACTTTTTTCTTTTGTTCTTCTTTTTTTCTTTCGAGTTCATCTTTAAGCTTCACTATCTTATCTTTTACAAAATCGTTTATGCGTTTTATATTTTCCGATGCCTCGGCGTTTTCGTCGATCAGGGTATTTACATCTATTTTTTTGCCTATCACAACATTTGCTCTGCCCTTACCGAAATAATTACCGTCCGTGTAAACGGGAATTATCGGGGCTCTTGACAGAAGTGCAATATAAGCCGCGCTCGGTTTGAATTCAAGAGGAAATTCTTCACCCGGTTTAGGTAAACGAGCTTCGGGATAAATTTCTATAATTCCGCCTTTATTAAGCACATCGAGAGATTGCTCTATAAATGAAAAGTTTTTTCCTTCGCGGCTTATCTTTATCATATCAAGGCGCTTAAGAAACCAATTCATTGCCTTGTTTTGATCAAACAAAATATCAGCGGCAAGGCAGTGAATATGTCTGCCGAAAAAAACCTGCATAAGCTGTGCAAAATCCCAAACGGATGTGTGATTGGATATTAAAATCGCAGCACCTTTGATTTTCCGATTCTGAGCTTTTTTATCCTCGTAGTGTATTTTTGTGCGAAAGCAAATAAGCTCTACCGGATACGATGTTAGCTTTACAAATCCTGAAAAAATTCTACCCATAAATTATGCGTCTACCTTATTCAAATCCTTTTGAAGCAATGCAAGAGATACAATGTTTACAGGAAGTATCGGGAAGATAATTCCGAGTATCATATGTACCGTTACATTAGTAATTTTGATATTTTTCTCATCTGCTTGCTTTTTCAAAGCAGTATATAGCTTTGAGAGTGTGAAGATCGAGAAGAAAGGAACGATTGCAGAAAGTATCCACGTAAGCGGTGCGCTATTGGCAATCAAAGCGTTCTTGTTTTTGAATGTTCTGAGTTGGAATGCGCTCCAGATAAAGCCGAAAATAGATCCTGAAAGAACCCAGTACGCTACGTTTACAAAGGTTATGTCCTTTTCCTTTGCCATATCAGCCTCTTCTGTTACTGCGGCTGATATATCAAGATTGGAATTATGTCTTTTAAGCTCTCTTGCAACAAGCTCGGGGGTGAAATCTCGCGGCATTCTGAATGCCATTATAAAGCCGAAAAGACACATTACGGAAACTATGATCGGAACGAGCAATGTACCGAGATTGAATACATTATTTATATCAGATTCCAAGAGCAATGCCGCTTCCTCTTTTATTCCGATAAATACTCCGTTTTCAGTCGTACCGTCAGCCCAAACGACTCCACCTGCTTCTTTGCTTATAAAGAGCATTTTTATATTTTCATAAACAAGCGATGATGCGATAGCTCCTATTATAGAGGTAGTAACCGCCTGAGCGGCAAAATACATTGCGGAATTGTTACGCTTTGTAAGCTTTTCCTCTACGCTTGACACCTGAGCGGGAACCATAAGCGGCATCATAAAGAATGCACCGATACCCCAGCTGCCGATAAGCGAGCCTATTATTGAAATCGTCATTTGCAAGGGCTTGTTTCCGCCTGTTACATATACGCTTGCAAGATCAAATGAAAGTATAGCTATGGCGAAGGCTACAAGACAGGTCTGATATGTAAATCTTACACCTTTTTTTGCTTTTAACTTATTAAAAAGATAAAGCATCATTGGCACAGGCGCAAATGCACAGGTTTCAACGAGTGCAATTTCAAGATTATTGAATTCCATGCCTCCGCTCAAAAGAGCGTTCATGGAAACCAAGAACATCTGAAGTCCAAAGAATGCTGTGCAGTTTACTACGAGCCATGATGAAAATACTCTGTTTCCAAAGGTCGTCTTTAAGCTTTGACCAATCGAGACGTGCTCTTCGATCAAGCCATCCTTTTCGGGATATCCGTATTTTTCGCCCTCTTTTATCATAAACAGAGGGATCAGCATTGTAAACATCAATACAGAGCCAACGATTGCCACCTTATCAACATGCTGCCCCGTAAGTGCAAAGATCAAAGGAACAAGGGCATATACTATGGCATATGTAATCGTATCAAATATTGCCTTATAGCTTGACACGCGAAGTCTTTGCTTTTCGCCGTCACATACAGTAGACAAGCTACCGTAAAATGCAATGAGACACATTGTGTATGTGCTGAAGAATATGAGTGCAAATACCACTATCCAAATCGTATTGAACACCTGTGCGCTATGTCCTGCCGGATCAGCTTTAAATACGACGTAGCTGCCAAACGGTATCCAACAAAGCACGTAGCTTATTACCATGGGAATAAAGCATACGAGTATAGGAGGACGGCGACGTCCCCATTTTGTATTAAGGCTATCCGTAAGCTTTGCAAACGGGATATATATAATTCCGTCAAATGCTTTTGAAATAGCCCATAATATCGGGAAAATTGCCGGAAGAATATAACAAATATTCGAAATTGCGTGATACGGATTATTAACAAGATCAAGTGCAGCCGGATTTATTGCATCCGTAAAGTATGCACCCATCAAGATCATCATAAGGTTAGGTCCTAAGCCGGATGCGGCAAAGAGAACTTCCTTCCATTTTTTATCTAAGCTTTTTACTTTTGACATAATTTATCTCTCCCTTGAAATTATGCTTATATTCTATCCTGCAAATATATGCAGAAATCATTTATTGTTGCTACCGACTGCTCCTCAACTATCGGGAAAGGAACATTAAATTCGGCTTTTATATTTTCAACAAGCTGAAAGTATGCAAGTGACGAGCCGCCAAGCTCGAAGAAAAAGTTCTGCGCACATTGATTTAAAGATATTTCCTTTTCCAAAACCTCGGAGAACATTTGTCTTATCTGATCTCTCAGCTCTTCATTTATATTTTCCCCGTGCTCCTCGTTTTCAAAGTGCTCTGGGTATATAAGCCTCAGCTCACCCACAGCTATTCTCTTTCGTATGTTATTTCTGTTAAGCTTGAATTCGGAATCAATCATTATCGGATCGTACGTGAAGCACACATCATCGATAAGCGAGGTGTATCCGTTTTGCTTTATTATTTCGAAAAGTTCTTCTTTTATGCCTGCAACCTTTTGCTTTGAGAAATATCTGCTTATTCCGATGATAAGCGTTGCTTTTATTTTACCTTTTCTCTCAAGTCCGAGCATACAAACGCTTGTATCGGGAATAGATATTTTATCCTCTATAACGCTCGGAGATATGTTTTCACCTGCGGAGCTTATTATAAGATCGTCGCTCCTGCCGAGAATATAAAGGCGGCCGTTCCTGATTTTTGCGCCGTCGCCTGTTTTAAACCAATCTTCTTGATCGTACGCAACCGTTTCGGTATTTGTAACAATTTTATTTGCTATCGATTTTGAGCGAACCTCTAAAAGTCCTTTTTCATCTATTTTGTATTCCACAGAACCGAAGGCTCTTCCGACTGAGCCACTGTTAAGTATCTTAGTTGAATTATCAAGCTCAACGGATGCTATTCCTATTTCGGTCATACCGTATCCGTTTGCCAAGCGGTACCCTATTCCGTTAAAGAACTGAAGCGTTTTTGTGGTTACTGCTCCGCCGCCGGTTATAAGAAATTGAACGCTGTCTCCGAAAAGATTATCTCTTACTTCCTTAAACGCTTTTTTAGCAAAGGCTCTGCCGAGTGATGAAAAATTCTTTTGAAGGGCGTTTGATATTTTTAGTCCCTTTTTGAATTTATCAACGAGCTGAGGTCTTCTTTGCTCCATTATTTTCATAGCGCTTTTTCTTATCTTTTCCCAAAGCATAGGAACTGCAAATATATGCGTTACCTTATGCTTTTTAACGGTATTTAGAATAGTTTCGCCGGATATATTTTTAAGAAGCACGAACGTTCTTCCGAAAAACGCAAACCACATATAACAGGCAACAAGTCCAAATACGTGATAAAACGGTAAAAAAGTAAGCTGCTTTAAATATCCTTCGTAATGCGCCTTTATAAGATCGCTTTTTCTTACGATATCGGCTGAATTATATATCTGCTCGCAAATCGTTGCTCCGTTATAAAAACAAAGCTTTACATCATTTGACGAGCCTGAGGACATAAGAATTATTTCATTTGCCCAAAGGGAATTATCTTCTTTGCTATCTGATATTTCAATTGTTTTGTAATCTATCGTCTTTACGGAAAATTCTCTTGAGTCGGTGATCACGGCTTTTACCGAGTTTGTTAATAAAATTTTCTCAAGTCTTTCTATATCAAGGCGCTTATTCATAAGAAGCGGTATATATCCGGCTTTTAAAATTGCCCAAAAGATCTCTATCCACTCGATCGAATTATCCATATACATTCCGATTATTGAATTATGCTCAAGATCGGCAAATTCTTTTTTGAAAAAGACGGTCATTCCGGATATATTATCGTATACCTCTCCGTATGTGGTTTTGAAAATTTTATTTCCGTCAGTTGTTTCAAACATTATGTTATCGCGCATCGAAAACATTATTTCATAAACAGATTCAAAGCTCTGCTCTCTGTTTCTGAGTGCGGACATTTGCATATCGATAAACTGATCTATCGTTTTACAGTTTCCAATTCCGAATACTTGCATCAAATCTATCCTCGCTGTAATATTTATCTATTGCTTTACGCGTTTTTTAACAAAAAATGAACAATACTTGTCCATATTATAACACACACGCATGAAATTATCAATAGTAAATATTACTTATCTATAAATTTTTTGTCGTTTTTTAAAAGAAAAAGGAGAAAACTCTATTGTCTCTCCCTTTCAATTTTTGTTTTTTGGGTTTATCAACACAACAGAAATGTCGTTTACATTTGTGCCCGTAGGTCCTGTGACAATAAGTCCAAAGCATTCCTTTAAGGCATTATAAGAATCATTTTCATCAAGCATTCTCTTTGCATTTATTTGCTTGCTTTCAAGAGTTTTTAACGTATTGCCGTCAGCGTATCCGCCTGCCGCATCAGTAGGACCGTCAGTTCCGTCAGAGCCCACCGAAAAAACAGCGACATTTTCAAGATCTCTTATTTCAATAGCGGCTGAAAGAGCTATTTCCTGATTTCTTCCGCCTTTGCCCTTGCCCTTAAGCTTAACAACTGTCTCTCCGCCCGCGATAAACGCAAGAGGAATTTCGGTATCAAGATGTTTTTTAGCTATTTTTGCAAGGTATTTTCCCGCTTCCTTAGCTTCCATGCACATAGAATCGGTTAAAAGGGTGGTTTGATATCCAAGTGACTGAGCCGATTTCATCGCGTGAACACACAATTCCTTGACACTCCCCCCAACAAAGCAGATAGAATTTTCTATTTTCTTCGGAGTTTCTCGCATCAAAAGCTTTTCGATTTCGGCATCTATTTTCAGACGGTATTTTTCGATTATACTTTTTACATCATCGACACTTGAAGCATCAGCAACGGAAGGGCCTGAGGCTATTGTATCAATCCTGTCACCGAGAACATCGGACAAAAGCACGGTATATACGCGTGCAGGCTTACAATGCTCGGCAAAGCGACCGCCCTTTACGTTTGAAAGATGTTTTCTTATAACATTTACCTCATCGATAGATGCTCCGCTTGCCAAAAGCTCTGAGGTCAGAGCTTGAAGCTGATCGAGTGTACAGTCAACACTCTCAAAAAGTGCAGATCCGCCGCCCGATACCAAAAACAAAACATTATCGTGTTCGGTCAGATTTTGGGTAAGCGACAAAACGGCTTTTGTGGCATCAAGTGTGTTTTTATCCGGCACCGGATGTGATGCTTCGTATATATCAATTCCGTCAATTTTCCCGAGGGAGTGGCTGTATTTCGTTATTACAGCACCCTTTACGATCCGTTCCTTAAGAACACCTTTTGCGCAGCTTGCCATTTGCCATGCCGCCTTGCCTATCGATACTAAATATATGTTTCCTTTAATATCAAAATTCCCAAGCGCGCAAATAACCGCCGAATTCGGCATACATTCTTTTATTGCATATGTATAAATCGATTTTGCATCTTCCCTTAGCATAATTCTTCAATATACTCCTTAAGGCTTGAAAAATCGCCTTGCGGATACTCAGTAATATCAGCATTTTCACTGTTTATCAGGCAATCCGTAAGCAAAAATACCTTCATACCCAGTTCTTTTGCCGCCATATCATCCCGCACATCGTTACCCACCATCAGGCACTGCTTGGGATTTAATTCAAGCTCATTTACGATATCCTCATAATACTTAGGATTTGGCTTACAGTGCTTTGAATTTTCATATGTTGTAATAAGCTTAAAATCTTCAATATTCAAGCCCGCCCAAGAAGCTCTTGCATAAGTTGCTATATTCGGAAAAACGGGATTTGTCGCAAGAACTGCGTCTATATTCTTTTCTTTAAGCATATCAATGATCTCTCTTGCCTGCTTATTATATCCGCAGACATTTTTAACTTTGGCAAAATCATTCCTATAAAAATCCTCGAATGTATCTACTGCTGATTTTGCTTTTTCGTGATATATTTCAAAAAAGCCATCCCAGAACACTTGTTCGTTTGTTTTGCTTCCATCATTTTTTATCATATCATGTGTGCATTTCCATATGCTTTTTATAAAAGAATCAGGTTCATATCCATAAGGGATTAGTTTTTTAGCAAGAAGCCCGAAATAATTTTTTATAAATATATCCTGATCCATTGGCAGAAGCGTACCGTCAAGATCGAATAAAACAGTATTTATTTTCATTTTTATACCTCTTTTTAATAATTTTAATAATTTTAACATAAAATGAGATTTTTGTCAATGAAGTGTATAAAAGTTGCCTTTATCACATTTTCGAAATTTTCATATAATGTAATATAAAGCTTCTTGAGGTATTTTTATGTATAACGGTAATTCAAATTTAGATCTTACTTCTCTATTACGCAGGCAAGCGCAAGCTCAAGCCGATATTGTCGGTAATGAAAGCCATCCGAATTTAAAAGGAACAGTGCGTTTTTATCAAAGTCAGTACGGTGTCATCGTGGTCAGCAGCATTGCGGGATTGCCTTCGAATGACGGAATTTTCGCCTTTCATATTCATGAAGGAAATTCTTGCACGGGCAACACATCCGATCCATTTGCAAATGCAGGCACGCATTACAATCCCATGCTTCGTCCTCATCCGTATCACGCAGGTGATATGCCACCTCTATTCAGTTCGAACGGCTATGCGTTCTCTGCTTTTTTGACTAACAGATTTACTGTAAATGAAATCATAGGAAAAACCGTGATAATTCACAGCTCGGTAGACGATTTCACCACTCAGCCTTCAGGAAATTCCGGCACCAAAATCGCTTGCGGTGTAATAATCGAGTAATTGCTAATTAGACATAATTTAGTAAATTTCACATTTCTATGTTCACGACTCTGTGGTTAAGCTTATTGCCGAAAAATAGGCAGTTTGCATCGAAAATGCAAACTGCCTATTTTATTATGACTTAAAAAGATTTTATTTTGATATAAACATCTGAGTCCAGTAGTGTCCGTCTGCTACATAGCCGACGCCTATTCTTGTATATGATGCGTTTAAAATATTGGCTCTATGTCCCGATGAATTCATCCAGCCGTTTACAACCGCCTGAGGTGTTTGATATCCCCTCGCTATATTTTCTCCCGCACTTCTGTATGAGATACCGAAATTCTTTATCATATTAAAGGGGGAGCCGTATGTAGGACTTGTGTGTGAAAAATAATTATTGTCCTTCATATCCTGTGATTTATATCTTGCTACACGGCTAAGCTCCCAATCGTGCGTTAGCTCCTTAAGTCCGTTTTTAACTCTTATTTCGTTAACAAGTCTAACGACCTCTTGCTCGTAGCTTGATACGGCGGTATCTGTCGTTGGTATATTTATCTTTTGTCCGGGATAGATAAGATCATAGTTTGAAATTTGCGGGTTTGCGCTTTTGATCTCGCTAAGTCCAACCTCGTATTTAACGGCAATCTTCCAAAGACTATCCCCCTTAACAACCGTATGAGTTGTTGCAGCAGAGACACTTGTAAACAGCATCACAGTAAGCATAGCAAAACTAAATATAAACATTATAAGTTTTTTCATTTTAGCAATACCTCCTTGAATTTGATTATTGGTGGCTATGCGGTCACCAATGCGTCTATTATATCACATCCGAAGGGGCAATTTCAAACGTAATTACAGGTAAATATGGAAGATATTATATTTTCACAAAATTTACAAATAATTATATTGATTTTTAAAAATCGATATGTTATTATCTATTATATAGTTCCAGGAGGAAGAGGAGGTGTTTTTGTGGAATATGTATTGCGTACATTTGCATTAAGTAAAAAATACAAAAATCATTATGCGCTCAATCAAGCATCTATGAACATCCAAAAAGGAGATATTTACGGATTTGTAGGTGAAAACGGATCGGGCAAAACTACTATTATACGTCTTATAACGGGTCTTATTTCGGCAACATCGGGCTGTTATGAGCTTTTTGGAGTTTCAAATAATTCGCCCGACATTTTAAAGGCTCGCCGCAAGGTTGGCGCTATCGTTGAAACGCCGTCGATATATCAAAATATGTCGGCTCGAGACAATCTTAAAATGCAATGTGATATTATAGGAATAAAGGACGAAAACAAAATAAAGGAAGCTCTTTTCGATGTCGGTCTTATTGAGCTTTATGATAATCCGAAAAAGGTTGGCAATTTTTCTCTCGGAATGAGACAGCGTCTCGGTATTGCCATGGCTCTTTTGGGCGAGCCTGAATTTCTTATTCTCGACGAGCCTATGAACGGTCTTGATCCCGCAGGCATTGTTGAGGTGCGTGAGCTTATTATAAAGCTGAACAGGGAGAAAAACATTACATTCCTTATTTCATCCCACATTCTTACGGAGCTTGCCCTTGTAGCAACAAAGTACGGTATCATTTCCAAGGGACATATCGTAAGAGAGATAAGTGCTGAAGAGCTTCGACACGAGTTCAGAAAATCAACGGTTATCGAGGTTAACGATCCTTACAAGCTTTCGCAGATACTGCCGAGCTTTGTAAGCTTCAAGGATATATCTTTGCTTCCTACAGGTGCAAAAATATTCGGAGATATAGATCTAAATCTTATATTCGAGGCTGTCATTAAAGCCGGTATTACGATAATATCCGTAAACTGCAACGAGGCTAATATTGAGGACTTTTATCTTTCGATCGCAGGAGGTATCCACCATGACTAATTTATTGAAAACGGATTTTAAAAGAATTCTCAAAGACAGGCTTTTTATGATCGTTTGCATAATAGGCGGCGCTTTTGCTCTCATCACACCTCTTCTTTATAAGCTTCTTTTCGGTGCGGTTGATGCTGATGATATGTTGGGAGCTTTCACATCTGCTAAGGATATTTTCTTTGATTCCTTCTTACCGAGCGGAAACTTCGGTCTTGTTGTTCCGATACTTTTATTGATAATTCTTTCTAAGGATTTCAGCTTTGGAACGATAAGAAACAAGATAATTATCGGAAAATCAAGGGCTTCTATTTTTATGTCAATGTTCATCTCAAGCACCGTATTTATGTGTGCAACGGTACTTGTTCACGCACTTTTGACTCTGTTTATCTCGCTTATATTTTTCGATTATCAGGCTGATCCCTTTACGGTAGGTGATTTCGGATATCTTTTGATATCGATACTTTTTGAAATGCTCGTATACATTTTCATTTCTGCGCTTATATCGTTTTTATCGATATTTATGAAAAATGTTGGTCTTTCGATCGTTATGTATATAGCTATAAATTTCATTTTATCTATCGCGGGCTCAATAGTATCTGTTGCTGCAATGTTTGCTGAGGGCGAAAGTGCTGTTTTGGAATTCTTTATGAATATCAATATATTCACCTCGTCACTTATCGGCGCGTCGAATTCTTATATTTTTAAAGATATTATGTATATAGTTCTTCCGCCGATTATAGGCTCGGCTTTGTTAGTTACATTCGGAATTTTGGCTTTCAAGAAAAAGGACATTAAATAAAAACAAAACCAGACCGTTCAGGTCTGGTTTCGTTTTTAGTCCCAATATCCGAGGTTTTCTTTAGGTGTTGAAAAAACCGTTGGTGCTTTGCCCTCGAAGAGTTCTTTTGCATTCAAAACAAAGTCCTCACAAACAAGATCTCTCGGTCTTATTATTGTTCTCGGGCATCCAAAATCGATCTCATAAAGCCATACGCCGTCATAATTTATTGCCTTGAGTGCTTTTATAAGACTCTGCCAATGAATTTTTCCTTCTCCGGGAAGCCAATGTCTTTCGTTTACATAATCGTAATCCGATATGTGTGTTGTAATGATCTCACCGGCAAGCTCGTTTATAAAATGCTCGTGAGTTTCACCCGTGAGAAGATGATTTGTATCAAAGCAGACCTTGAGTGAGCTATGAGCGCTTAAAAGCTCCTTAATCTCATCGGAATTTTTGCCCAAGCAGCTACGCGGAAGATCCTCTATTGCTATTATAGCATTATACTTGCCTGCAAATTCAGCAAGTGTAGCAAGAGAATTTTTCGAGCATTCCACTCTCTTCTCTCTCTCGCTATCATCGATAGGCTCTCCGCTTGCGTGAATAACGAATTTATCTATTCCTATCTCAGCACCCTTTTGAATAAAGCCGCAAAGATGCTCAACACTCTGCTTTGCAAGCGACGGCTTTGAGATATCTATTTTTTCAAACGGAATAAACGGAAGATGAAACGACCATATATTCACACCGTACTTTTCAGACCATTCCTTTAATTTTTGGAAATCAAGATCCTTATACTTATCTGAATTAGGAGATATTTCAAGATAAAATATTCCTGCTTTCTTGCAAAGCTTAAACAATTCTTCATCTACGTATCCGGGTGTTGACAATCCTATTTTAAACATATATTTCTCCATTGTTTTTTATTAAATTTTAACACACAGATTTACGCAAGTCAAGATATTATCTTAATATTTTAGCACAGTGCCAAAAAATCGTCTGCTACATCTTTTAAATGATCTGCTTCAAGCTCTGATTTATTGCATTCGGCACATAATTTGTTTATTTTTTCATAATCATCACTTAGATTATATACGGCTTCAACCACAACAAGAGCATTATCTTCAAGTCTATATGCGCAAATTCCGTATGAAACTCTGTTCGTGCATTCAGCCTCATAAATTTCCTTTACCACACAGTATTTTACTTTCAAAATTCCATACCTCCTTCCTTTATATCAGTATAAATTTTCTTGATTTTTGCTTTTTTGAGATTGATCGAAAAATTCCCTTTATATAAGGGGAAATTTGTGTTTTTCGACATATTTTTACAGACATTTTCAAACTATGTGTTTTTTTTGATAATGCAAATTTCGTACAGCGATATAAATTGAATTTTTCATATTTATAATATAATTTAAGTAACTTATGATATCATTTTTGATATTTAGATATATAAAAATTATATTTGCTTTTTTGATATTTAAGCGCTATAATAAAATATGAAAAAATTATTGCATAAATGCAAATCAGGAGGTTTTTACTTATGGCACGTTTCACTCTTCCCCGTGATCTTTATCACGGCAAAGGCTCTCTTGAAGCTCTCAAGACCTTCAAGGGCAAAAAAGCAATCATCTGTGTAGGTGGCGGTTCTATGAAGCGCTTCGGATTCCTTGACAAGGCGGAGGCTTATCTTAAGGAAGCCGGCATGGAGGTTAAAATCTTTGACGGAATCGAACCCGACCCTTCCGTTGAAACAGTTATGCGCGGTGCTGAGGTTATGATCGAATTCCAGCCTGACTGGATCGTAGCAATCGGCGGTGGTTCACCTATCGACGCAGCAAAGGCTATGTGGATAAAATACGAATATCCCGAGTGCACATTCGAGGATATGTGCAAGGTATTCGGTATTCCCGAGCTCCGTAAGAAGGCTCATTTCTGCGCTGTTTCTTCTACATCGGGTACTGCAACAGAGGTTACCGCATTCTCTATTATTACTGACTATAACAAGGGTATCAAATATCCTATCGCTGATTTCGAGATCACTCCCGACGTTGCTATCGTTGACCCCGAGCTTGCTGAGACAATGCCTAAGAAGCTCGTTGCTCACACAGGTATGGATGCTATGACTCACGCTGTTGAGGCTTATGTTTCTACTGCAAACTGTGATTACACAGATCCTCTTGCAATTCACGCTATCGAGATGATCATGAACGATCTTGTTCCTTCCTATAACGGAGATATGAATGCACGTGACCGTATGCACAACGCTCAGTGTCTTGCCGGCATGGCATTCTCCAATGCTCTTCTCGGTATAGTTCACTCTATGGCTCACAAAACAGGCGCTGCTTTCGCAGAATACGGTGCTCACATTATCCACGGTGCGGCAAATGCTATGTATCTTCCTAAGGTTATTGCCTTCAATGCAAAGGACGAAACAGCAAAGAAGCGTTACGGTGTAATCGTTGATTACATGGGCATTACAGACAAAAACGCATCTGATGATGATAAGGTTAAGGCTCTTATCGCTTATTTGCGTAAGATGAATGACGACCTCAACATTCCTCACTGCATTAAAAATTACGGAGCAGACAGCTATCCCACCGAAAACGGCTTCGTTCCCGAGGATGTTTTCCTTGCAAAGGTACACGATATCGCTGTAAACGCACTTGGTGACGCGTGCACAGGCTCTAACCCTCGTCAGCCTTCCGTTGAAGAAATGGAAAAGCTTCTTAAGTGCTGCTACTACGACACTGAAGTTGATTTCTAATAGTTGTCAGTCGGCATATCACAATCTTTGTATATGATCATTTGCAGAGCGGCCGTCACCTGACGGTCGCTCTCTTAAATTACAGGAGATAAATTATGTATAAAATCGTAACAAAAAAAGTTTTGAACCCTACCGTTACGCAAATGGAAATAGATGCCCCACTCGTTGCAAATAAGGCGAAGCCCGGACAGTTTATTATTTTACGTGTTGATGAGGATGGCGAACGCATTCCTTTGACGATTGCAGGCGCTGATAAGGCAACCGGTACGGTAAAAATAATATTCCAAATAGTAGGTGCTACCACCGAAAAGCTCGGACATAAAGAGGCAGGCGAATATTTACAGGATTTTGTCGGCCCTTTGGGAGTTGCCACACATACTGACGGTATCAAGAAGGTATGTATCGTAGGCGGCGGAGTCGGCTGTGCCATTGCTATGCCCGTAGCACAGGAATTTCATGCTCTCGGTGCTGAAGTAACAAGCATTATCGGCTTCCGTAACAAGGATCTTGTTATTCTTGAGGACGAATTCAAGGCTTGCTCTGACAAGATGGTTCTCATGACAGATGACGGCTCATATGGCAGACACGGCAACGTTTGCGTACCGCTGACCGAAATGCTAAAGAGCGGTGAAAAATTCGATATGATAATCACAATTGGTCCTTTAATTATGATGAAATTCGTTGTTGAGGCGGCAAGACCTTTTGAAATACCTGTTACAGCATCTATGAATCCGATCATGATAGACGGCACAGGAATGTGCGGCGGCTGCCGATTGACTCTTAATCAAGACGGTAAAAAGGTCACAAAATTCGCCTGTGTAGACGGCCCCGATTTCAACGGCTATGAAATAGATTTCGATGAAGCTATGTCCAGAGGCAGAATGTATTCGGATTTTGAGCGTCATGCTTACGAAGAAACCTGCAATCTGTTCCGCAAGGCATAAAGGAGGATTTTTAAAATGGCTATTATTCCAAAAAAGCACGAAATGCCTACGCAAAGACCTGAAATAAGAGCTCATAATTTCGATGAGGTTGCCTTGGGATATACTCCCGAGATCGCTGTTGCAGAGGCTCAGCGTTGCTTAAATTGCAAAAATCAACCCTGTGTAAACGGTTGTCCCGTAAATATACATATTCCCGATTTTATATCAAAAATCAAGGAAGGTGATTTTGAGGGAGCATATAAGGAAATTTCAAAATCCTCTTCTCTTCCCGCGGTTTGCGGCAGAGTTTGCCCCCAAGAATCTCAATGCGAAAGCAAATGCACTCTCGGTGTTAAATTTGAGCCTGTTGGTATAGGACGTCTTGAGCGTTTTGTAGCGGATTGGCACAACGAGCACGCGAATGACGCTTCCGAAGCTCCTGCGTCAAACGGACACAGAGTTGCAATAGTTGGCTCAGGCCCTTCAGGTCTTACTTGTGCAGGCGATCTTGCAAAAAAAGGCTACAAGGTCACTGTTTACGAGGCATTACACACAGCGGGCGGTGTACTTGTATACGGTATACCGGAATTCAGACTTCCCAAAACGATCGTTGCAAAAGAGGTCGAGACCCTAAAAGCATTGGGCGTTGATATTGAGCCTAACATTGTTATAGGCAAAACTCTTACGATTGACGAGCTTTTCGATATGGGCTATGAGGCTGTTTTCGTAGGCTCGGGCGCAGGTCTGCCTAATTTTATGGGTATTCCCGGAGAAAGTCTTAAAGGCGTTTATTCCGCAAATGAATTTCTTACAAGAAGCAATCTTATGAAATCCTACCGACAAAATTCCGATACACCGATTATGAAGGGCGGAAACGTGGCTGTAGTTGGCGGTGGAAATGTTGCTATGGATGCCGCAAGAACGGCGCTTCGTCTCGGTGCGGATAACGTATATATCGTTTATCGCCGTTCTATGGAGGAGCTTCCCGCACGTCGTGAGGAGGTTGAGCACGCAGAAGAAGAAGGAATTATTTTTAAGCTTCTTTGCAATCCTATTGAAATACTCGGATACGAAAATCCCGATGATAAGCGCGATCCCAAAAACGGATTTGTAAGCGGTATCAAATGTATTAAAATGGAGCTTGGTGAGTCTGATGAGTGTGGACGCAGACGTCCTGTTCCCGTTGAAAATTCGGAATTTGTGCTTGATGTAGATACGGTTATCATGTCTATCGGTACTTCTCCCAATCCGTTGATCAAGAGCACCACAAAAGGTCTTGAGGTTAATGCTAAGGGTGGCATAATAATAAACGAAAGCGGTCTTACATCAAGAGAGGCTGTTTACGCCGGTGGCGACGCAGTTACGGGTGCAGCAACCGTTATCTCCGCCATGGGCGCAGGTAAGCTCGCCGCAAAATCGATTGACGAATATCTTTCAAAAGCTTAACATAAAAATATGCACCTCCAAAAGTGTCTAACTTTTGGGGGCATATCAATTTATCCTCGTTGGGTGCTTTTATTATTTTATTTTTTTGCTATAAAGAAAAATCTTCTGAATTTAAAAATGACTTCTCCGCTTACGGTGATTGGATACACATTTTTGGCTTTTTTCAATATTTCGCTTTCAAATTCTGCTTTTTGATCATCATTCAAGGCATCAAGATACGGACGCAAGCGAGTTGCTCTTATCCATTCGATCATATGCTGATGTGAGGGCAATACGTGATAATAAACGGTCTCCCAAATTTCAAATTCGCTTGAGTATTTTGACAAGATGTCGTAATAAGCTTCTGGATCAAGGGTATCATTTTGTTCAAAATGAGTGTTTTGAAAGTTCCATTTTGAATCAGACGCTATCTCCTTTATTATCTTGAACAGTGTTTCGTCTTGATTCATAGGAATTTGTACGGCTAATGTGCCACCCTGTGTGAGTTTTTCCATAAGATCGGGGATCAGTTTTTCATGATTTGGGATCCATTGAAGACAGGCGTTCGAAAATAAAAGGTCGTATTTTCCCGTCAGTTTTTGTGCCTCACATACCTGAAAATCAATATCGGGATGCTCGCTCCTTGCTTTTTTGATCATATTTTCGGACGAGTCAATGCCCAAAATTTTTGATTTTGGAAACACTTCCTTTAAAATTACCGTACTGTTTCCCGGCCCGCAGCCTATATCTACGACTGTTTTCGGATCTTTATTAATAATTCTTTTAGCAAGATCAATTGCGGGTTGTGTGCGTTGTTTTTTAAACATTAAATATTTTTCCGGATTCCAATCTGACATATTTTCTACTCAGTCCTCCCTGACAAGCTTTCCGCAAATATGCTCTGGCTTTAGCCTTAAAAGAAGCGTCGATTTTGCGTGTTTTTCTATCTGTTTTTGTATGTATGCCGCATCCTGTGTGAATTTAAGGCTTAATTTTGTTGAAATATTTATTATTGTTTCCATATCCTCAATCATTTCAATTCGTCCAAAAACAACAACGCTTTTTATATTTAACGCCCATTCACCATGATTTCGATATCCCTCATCATAAATACAAAATGAGACCTTGTCATTTTTCTTAATTGAGTCGACCCTGTGTCCGTTTTTCCCACAATGGAAGTAGATACAGCCATCCTCATCATTATAAAAATGATTCATAGGCGCTCCATATGGATATTGATTATCTCCTATGACGCTAAGAACTCCTCGCTTCTGATTTTTCAATATTTCGATGGACTCTGTGTGCGTAATTTGCTTATTTTTTCTTGTAAGCTCTCTGAACATCCTTATTATCCTCTTTTTTGTGGTGCATATACCTAATAATTTACTTAGATTACTATTGAAATAACTCCATTATTTCGTTTGATTTCTTCCAAATGCTCAAGCAAAGGCAACTCAAGCTCCAATGTATATCCGTCAAAAATTGTCTTTTTTATATCTATACTTGAAATCATTTATTTCGTTTTTATGTGAACTATTTTCTGTCAAGTTATTTATTGAAACTTCAAGCGTCTGGGAACTCATATTGGCAATTTCAAATAATGCACTCCAAGCCAACGGATACTTATTAATTGTATCTTTGTAAACATCAACATAATCGGATTTTTTATTATATATAAGGGTCTCAAAATCAAACTTATCAAAATACGTAATTGCTTCCGATGTTATTTCCCTAATCTGAGCATCGCTTATACGTCTTGTCATTTTTAGCTCATAATAATTATCGCTGGAAGCAATCTCTAGCATGCTATTACGTATTGTAGATACAACAAATTCTGCTATATACGATTTTGCTTTTGGCAAATAAAACGGTGCTTCGTCCAACGATAAAATAGTATAGCGTTGCGAAATTTAATGTTATTACAAAGCCCCAAAAGCGACAGCATCCTGTTACGTATATCCTCACAAATTCTTTCAATATAACGATATTTCACTTTATATTGAGAAGCCTCTGCGTAAGAATATAAAAATATGAATCTATATCCATAACTCACCTTTCAAATTTTGTAAATATACTTTAGTTGCGTAAATATATTGTATCACATACATTCTAAAAAAACAATAGTTTTGAAAAATGTATAGTTTTTGTTGGGGTGGTAGAGGACGCAAGTTCAAGTCTTGTCACTCAGACCAAGAAAACGAGTAGATTATTTCTGCTCGTTTTTCTTTATTTTACAAGGGTTTTTGGCACTTTTTCAGTGTCCGAAAATCCTTTTTTTCTTGCCTCCGGATTTGCCTCATTTTGGCTCGATTTTGGGGTTAGTACATACCTTGGTACATACCTCAAAAAAGTTCATTTCACGAATGAGTAGAGGTCACAAGTTCTACTCTCGGGTGAAATTCACTTTTTCAGTCACTTCGAGAAGCAATTTTTTGCCAAGAAGGAGGATTTTTTATGGCAAGCATTACCCCTAAGCCGAATGGAACCTACCAGATCAGAATCTCTTGTGGACTTGACAGTTCCGGTAAGCAAATTATGAAGTCGAAGACCTTCAGACCCTCAAAGCCAAATCTCTCATATCAAAGGTTGAATAAAGAAATCGAAAACTTTATTGCTGCGTTTGAGGAAGAGGCAAAGTCCGAAAGCCCGACTCTTAGACCCGATAAGATGCGGTTCGCAGAGTTTTGTACAAAGTATCAGGACCTCTCTGTATCAAAGGAGATCACAGTGATCTGATGTACACGCTGAACACCGGATGGATCATTTTATTTGCAGAATCACCGCAAGAAGTCTATGATATGAATATCTGTGCCTTAATGTTTGCGGAGAATGTCAAGCTTCCTGTCATAGTAGCTTTCGACGGGTTCTTTACAAGCCACCAGAAGCGAAATGCGCTCGTTTTTGCCGAAGATCAAACGGTACGTGACTTTATTGGTCCCTGCCATAACAATGTGAATCTGCTCGAAATGCAAAATCCCATTACAGTAGGGTCGTATATGAACGAACCCGATCTTATGA
>JAFTXO010000023.1 GCA_017461765.1 Clostridia bacterium
AAGAAAATTAGAGGATGACTGTTTGCCAAATAAGCCCGATATTTCTGCTTTTGGAACAAAGGTACATATGATTTATAACGGAAATGAGACAGAGTTTTCTGTGGGAACGAGTTTTTCTGCTCCGATGGTAACAGGAACAGTAGCTCTTATGCTTGAAGCTAATCCAGATCTTATTGGCAAACCTGATACGGTAAAAGTGATTTTGATGCAGACGGCAGACGAAGATGCAATATCCGATGAAAATAACGATTTGGTTTGCGAAGTTGTAAGCAACGGTGTGACTCAATGTATAAATACAACAGATTCAACACAAATATCATGTGATTGTGTTCTTAGAGAAAGAAGTGGTGCAGGGCTTTTGAATCCTGTTGGAGCAATACGATCAGCTATTTCCGGAATGAATGAAACAATAGTTTTTGATTCAATGTATTTTATACCCGGAGCATATTGGATATCAGACGGATATCAGTTCCAAGCAGGGCAAACGATAGAGGTCGTTATGGTTCATGAAAAGCACACACATGACCTTATCGAGAGTCAAGCGGATGTAGAAACAAACGCAGATCTATTTGTACTGAAAAATTCAAATGGAGCAGTTATGGCAACGTCTTCATCACTTGTTAACAATGTAGAAATTATCAAATGTACAATAAACGAAACAGGATATTATAAATTCAAAATACTGTTTTCAAGTGTTGATATGGTGAATAATGATTCTGTTACAATGCCTGACGGAACTACACATTCTTCGCACGGCAAAGGATATGTAAGCTTGTCTTTTGCGTGCTGTAACTCGCCTAATTTGACAACAACTAATAAGACAGTATATTGTTCAAACTGTCAATCTAATTTGTGCACTAAAATTTGATAAATAGAGGTGAATTTTATGAAAAAATTATTAGCATTTATATTGTTGATGACATTTCTGTTTATAACCTCTTGTGATAAGGATACGCCGACAGATGAAAGCTCAAGTGAGACATCTAAGGTGGAAGAGACAACTACCGTCGAAGAAACAACCACTGTCGATGAAACAACGACCGATGAAACGAGCACTGACATAGTTGATGAGACCACCACAACAGAGGAAAGCTCGGCGGAAGATACGGAAATACAGGATTATTACGAATGTATTATATACGAGCATTATCTCGGATTTACCGATGCGTTCTTCAATGATTACGAGGATAATATTATAATAGGAGAGTATAAGCTCCTTAAGAGTAAGGCTGAATTTGATATCTATGCAAAGGAAGGCTCGATCGATGAAAATACTTTTTCTGAAAACGTCGTTCTTATGATCCAACGTGCTTACGGTCTTGACCATCAAGGAAAATCGATAGGATATAGAAATTTTTCGGTGGAGGACGGTAAGGTCGCTATAGTTCTTGACAGCACCGATCTTAACGATCAGGGAGAAGGCGCTTGTATAATGACAGATTTTATTTTAATACCGAAGGAACTCGTTCAAGGAGTAAGCGACTCGGGAGAGATAACTATATTTGAAAATCCGCAAGTGCCAATGTTTGATTGATTACCTCGCGGCAAGCAAATGCCGATGAGGCGAGCTTTGATTAAGGCGCGGGCAGATTCTTATAACAAGCAGAAAGAGCAAACACGCAAGAAGCTAAAATCTTGTATGTTTGCTCTTTTTTGTTAGTGATGTATTTGCTGACGCAAAAATGATGCTATGCTTCGCATAATGATGTTGCGTAGCTTACGCTCGCAGTGATGTTGTGATTTTTTAATATTCAAGCTTTATGCCGTAGGTCTCTTCGTAGATGCTTTTCCAGATCTCGTAGTTCTTATCGCGCATTTCGGCGGTATTTTGACCGACGTGCTTTTCCTCGTCGGGATATATAGGCTCACTTATATGGATCGTATATTCCTGAACGGGAAATCCGTCCTCACCCATAATATCAGTATCCTGCATTGTTATGAAGCAGGGAACAACGGGAACCTTGGCTTTTGCGGCAAAGAAGAATGCTCCGTTTTGAAGCGGCTTTGGCTTTCTGTAATTCCACCACATACTTTGCTCGGGATAAATAAGAACGAAATGTCCTTTTGAAAGGTGGAAGTTTACCGCCTTTACAAATTCCTTCATGGTTTCGGGATTAGATGAAAGCGGCAGAGTGTTGCAGCTTCTCATAAGCTTGCCGTAAAATCCGGGATATGAGGTATAATTGCCCTCCCTTATTATACGGAAAAGCTTTCTCTTTTTTTGCTTTGCTTCGCGATAAGCAAGCTCCATTGCAAAGCTGTCGTAAGCATTGAAGTGATTGCAGGTGATTACAGCACCCGACTTAAGATTTTTCAAATGCTCAACGCCTTTTATTTCTTTTATGATGAGCTTCTTATCATCCATAAGCTTATAAACGAATTTTTCAGCCATTCCGAATGCGACCTTCGCCATTATCTTGGTCGAAAGCTTTTTTTGAAGATAATCGACCTCACCCGGCATAAGAGTTCTTCCGGGAATGTCATCCTCAACATCCTCGTCAAAGCGGCCTTCCTTTTCGTATTGCTTTATCTTTTCAATGACCTTTAAGCGCTCCTCGTGAGCTTCCTGCCTTGTACGGCGAAGATAGTTGTCGGGACGGTTAGTTTCGTCAATCGCCATTTGATAAAGATTATCGGCGGAATCGGCGTCGCGCTTTCTTTGAGCATCGGTATAAGCCTCAAGCTCTTCTTTTAACATATCGTAAACTGATGTTTCCTTAGCGTAATCCCAAAAGATATCCGCGCATCTGCATTCATGATAGTGCCAAGGCTTATTTACCATTATATAATGAAGGATATTAGCCGTTGTTACGTCATAGGAATATTCAAGTCCTGCTGTAAGCTCCGTATTCCATTTCTGATCTATAAGCAAAACATTATCCTTGCAGATAAGATTTAAGTAGTCCTCGTCCTGAGTGACGATGAAGTTATACTGTCCGAGATAATAAATGAATTTATCAAGAACCTCGTTTTCACGAAAAGCCTTGCAATTCAAAAGCATCATTCCGGCGTTAAAGAATTCATCACGGTTGACGCCAACGACCTCCTCGGCATATGTGCCGTAAACATCGACCTGAGTCATAGCCTGCTCAACGCAAGCTGCAAGATAATAATCCTCAATGTCTGTTTCAAAAAGCTTGCTTATATCGCCAAGCACGATAGTATCGCTGTCGATATAAAGAGCCTTATCGTATTCGGGAAACATTTCAGATATGAAAAACCTGAAATACGTCGTCTTTGAGTAATAGTGCCGGAGCGGAAGCTTTTCCGATATCGATTCAAGATAGCCGGTTACATCGTCAAAGGTTATCTCGAAATTTTCATTTTCAAGAGCCATTACTCTTGATTTCATTTCGTCTGTTATGTTTGTATTTAAAATATGAATATGATAATTATGCTCCTTGGAAGCGTTTTTTATCATGGAGTGCAACGAAACGATCGTATATTTTACGAAAGCGTCATCACAAGCGTAGAAAATCTGGAGTTTATTATTCATAATGATCTCTCTCTCTTATAAATCTTTCTTTTAGGTAGATGTATTCGTAAAGAATATCATCGAACTGATAGTATCTGAATACCTTGTGCACACGGCTCAAGTCCCATTGCTTTATATTATCCACGTGTGGATAGGGAAGATAAAAGAGCCTCTTTGAAAAGTGGCGCACAACAGTGCTTTTGTGTAAGAATTTCTGATCGTTGAATTTTTGAGGGAGCATTTTTTTCTTCGTCGTTGAGCGGATAAGTGCGCTTTGATCGGCGAAAAGTAATTTTTTTGTTTTTATAAGCTCTCTTGCTTTTTTAAGAATACCCGTTTGCTTCATATACTTAAGGTTAAAGAGCAGAACGCCTGCGTTGATATAATTCGGCTTGATAAGAAACTTTCCGTAATGATCGCGGGCTGCCGCATATTCGTAGCCCTCAATATCAATATCGTAAAGAAGTCTTATGTCTCTGTTGAACATTATATCAACGTCAAGATATAAAATTTTATCCGGCAGAGAGGGTATCTCGTCAGCGAAAAGTCTTAAAAGAGTGTAGGGAGAGCAGTACGCGTTTTCGTTCGGGCAAGCGTAAAATTCCTTTTTGTAAAGATCGGTAACATCGATCTTTACAACCTCGCTCGAGGGCGAATAGCTTTTTACTACCGCATCAAGATAATGAATATGCTCGTCGGGGATCGGCGTATATGCTTCCTTTAAATGACTTACGTCCATAGTGAGAATATAGAAGCGCACCGAGCGATCGCGAAGATCACTGCGCTTGAATATCGAAAGGACGCAGGTAAGTATTCCGTCGAAAACCTTTTCATTCCCGGAAAATAAAATATTAATCATTTTCTTCTTCCTTTTTGTACTCGATGTATGATACAGTGGAGCTTTTGCTACGGGTCAGCATACATTCATACACCTCGTTGCGAAGCGCTGTTTTTTGCTCCCTTTGAGGCAAGCTCTTGTCGGGATAAAACGGCCCGTCAACGTAGGTGACCATCTTCGGGTGAGACGAAAACCTTCTTTTTTGATAAGTATTTGTAAAGCAAAAAGCTGGAACACCGTGCTTCGCGGGATAGTGAAACGATGCTTCGGTAAACGGTCTTATTCCCGTATAGTACGGCCAGATGTGAGCCTCGGGATAAATAGTTACCGCCTTCTTTTGCAATATTCTTTTTTCAACGATTTTTATAAAATTTTTCTTCGCTTCAAAGTCATCAGGCAAGGGGAGCGCTCCCATTGAGGGAGTTACTCTGCCGAGAAAGGGCATTGAAACGTTATTCGGATGCACTATTACGTAAACCTCTCTCGGCATACACACGAAGCTCGGTATGAGCGCATCAGCTATCGGCTGAGTGTGATTTCCGTAAATAAAGAAGCCCGTATCCTTTGCCGCCTTGAGAGCTTTTTTGCCAACGATCTTGTGACCGAAGCGGAGCTTCATAAACACAAAGGCAATAGGTGTTGCCACGATCCTGTACCAGAAAAAGTGCGTGAACCTTTTCCAAAGAGATGTGTGCTCATATTTGTAATTTGCATCTATTCTTTTAGGAGTTATCTGCGCCGAGGAAAACTCGTCATTGAGCTCATCTCGGTAATAGATTATCTTCTTTTGATTTTTATCTTTTTTCATAATTCAATTTGTAATTTTCAAAATAGTCTGATTTTTGCAAAAGCATTTTCCACTTATGCCACATTGACTTAAATTCATCGCGGCATAATAATTATATCAGAAAATAAATCAAAAATCAACTTATTTATTTTTTACTAACTTTTTAGATCCTTTGCGATTTTTTATCGATAGAAACAACTCCTTTTTTGAAAACAGCTTTTTATCAACACAGGGTAGCCCGTGTTTACGTTGTTTATTTTATCAAAAACGAGCAAAAATTAAAAGGAACAATTTTCTCTTGCTCCTCTAAACATTTTTCTCGCGACTCTCATTATCTGAGATGCCACTCTACAAAAGTGAGAATTGGCTATTTTAGCGGGGGGAAGTGTCGATTTTTCAAAAATTCCTCAATTTTATGAAAAAACAGAAAAAAGATCACTTTCAAGCTTAAAAACAACCGAGACTGTGCCAAGTTCCTCTAAACTAAAAACCAACAGAAAAAGATTTTCCTTTTGCGTTTGAGTAGTCAAACGTGATGCTTGCACTTTGTGGGGAGCGAAAATTCTCCGCTAAGGACATCACCCTATTTCAGACACTTTTTGTTTAACAAGTAAATTCTCAAGCTTTATTGACAAATAGGCAGAAATATGGTAGAATATACTCGTCACACGAATTGAATATTTTTATCCCCAAAACGGGAAAATACTTTGGTAAAAAGTGTTTTCTCTCTTTTCTCATTCCGTTATTGGGGAGCAATTCGTGTGACAACAATTGAGGGGGAAGCATTTTTTCGGTGCGTTCCTTGTGAGCGCACCTTTTTATATGCTGATATGGGGATTATATGAGTGAGAATATTCAAAAAAGTATAATAGATATTACCGACACAGAACTTATGCCGGGGGAACCTACCGTTTGTCTTGGCAACGGAGAGCAAGGCTTTGAGTGTTGTTGCGACGAGTGTGACTACTATCTGCTTTGTTTCCCTGAGTTTGATCCAAAAAGCAAAGGAGAAGACAAACACGTTGCACTACCACCCATTATATAAAGCGCTCAAACTCCGCGATAGCGTGTTTTTGATTATACAATAAAAAATACGAGAAACACTGAAATGTTCTCGTATTTTGCTTCTTTTTTTCATTTTTTAAGAAACATCAAGAAAAGTTATTTTTTCTCCTCGGTTTGACGGTACGACGGGTGACACATTGAACGCTTCTTGCAATAAGGGCATTTTAAATATACATCATCATTCATATGAATAATAAATAAGCTGCTTCGCATCCTTGGATAAAAGCTTTCGTTGCAATTCGGGCAGACAAATTTCTTTTTGGAATACAATCTTGATATTATAAGGATCGGTATGACAATGAGCAAGGCGCTTGGAATTGCTATTATCCACCACGGAAGAAATATTTTTAGCGATCCGAAATGTATCTCCCATTCCCAAACCAAAAACAAGCTATAAATAAAACAGTTCATTTTTTCTCCTTTATTTAGTCTCAGTCCTCAACATGAGGCTGATTTAAAAAGTCCGAAAATTGATCAATAAGCTCGCTTGGAAATTCGTATTCTCCATATATTGATGAAGGCTCCGATGTGTCAATTTTATATCCAAAATGACTTATATCATCATATACGTATATAGAAACATTTTCACTGCTTCGAAAATTTTCCTGCCATAAGGAAATGTCCTCGGGAAAGGATTGACGATCATAATTGCTATTTATGATTAAGGTGCTTATATTGCTTTCCTGTATGCTTTTTATAGTATCAAGCTCATTATATGATGACCAATAATAATCACTTGCGCCAAAATAATAATATCCTTTTGCAGAAGAAAGAGAGCAGTCTTTTGCAAGCTCGGCGTAAGCTCTGTAGTAAGATGCATTGTCAGGGTCGGCTAAGCTCAATTGATCGTACATTATATCGGCTAAATGACGCGCAGAGCTGTTGAAAAGTATAATTCCGTCAATTTCGGGATCGTTTTTTGCAAGCTCGGCGGCTATTTGTCCTCCCATGCTGTGCCCAAGTAAATATAAGCTGCTTATATTTTGCTCCTTCAAAAATTCAAGAGCTTTTTTGCAATCGCTAAAATATTCTTCATTAAGTCCTGAGCTTACCTTGAAGCTTGAAGCGTGATTTAATGTTCGCTTATCTATTCTTAATGTGTTTATTCCTTCTTTTGCAAGACCTGAAGCAATATCATAGAGCGGTTTTAGATTTCCGATCGTTCCGTTAAGATCGGAAGGACCTGAGCCCGCAATAAGAAGAACAGCGGGATGAGCTTTTTCGTCATCTACATAGGTGTATGTAGCGTTTAACTCACATCCCTCGTTTTTTATTATAAATTCCTTCTCGGAAACGGTTGCCTTTGGTTCTTCTTTGCAGATCTGTCTATGACTGCAGGAACAAAGACAAAAAATGAGTGTGAGCAATGCGAAGATAATTCGTTTCATAATCTTTACCTCAATTCGTAATAATTAAGCCAAAGTCCGTCTATTCTTCCGTTATGAAAAACGAATTTGATTCTGACCCCCATTTTTGAAAAATCAACATTTGAATAAACTATGTTCGGATAAGATTTATCTTGCTCGATGCTTTTTTTGGCAACAAATTCTCCGGCAACCTGTAATGTATCCTTTCTTACCGCTTCGAAAGCAGATTGAGGCATATATGACGCAAGAGTTGTGCCTATATATCTGTAGAGTGTCGGAGAATCGCCTGTAATTATTGCTTCGGTACAAGCTGATACGATCTTTTCGTATTCGGAGCTGGTAATAAAATCAATATCGTTCAAATTTCTATCAAAAAGATCTTCTCCCGATTCGAGTATAGCAAGAGCTTCGTTTAAAAGGTTTATTTCTCTGTTTTTTTCTGCAATATGAGCAAATATCTCGGCGCGGCGAGATAAAATAGCTTCCTTAAGATCTGTATTCTTTTGTTGAAGCTCTGAAATCGATTTTATAGAAAGTCCAAGGGCTCTTAATGCCATTACATTTCTTATATGTATTATTTGATCTTTCGTATAAAGACGAATTTTTGTAAACGGATCTCTTGTCGATGATATGATCCCTTTTTGCTCGTAAAAGCGTAACGTGCGCGATGTGGTTTGAAGCCTCTTGCAAAGCTCGTTTATTCCTAAGAGCTCAATCTTATCCATATTATTATCACCTCGGCTTAATTATATCATAACACTTGACGTTGCGTCAACTTCAATAGCTTTTTGAAAATTAAAAATATTTTTTGTTTAAATAATACTTTAGCGCTTTATTACGCAAGCTTGATAATATAAAACGGTCATCAGCCATGGAATGATCAATATCAAAACACCGTGAATTTACATATGAAATTCTTTTAAAATCCTTAAACACTTAAAATAGTTGACGTTACGTCAACCGGAAATAAAATTTATCATAAAAAATCAATATATAAGATATTGATGTAATCAGGTTCTTTAAAATCAAAGATATATCAATATTGATAAAATGCTTTGATATATTCCAAACGTTAGAGAAGCATTTGACATAATTAACGTTAAGTCACCGACACCTGAAAATAGAAATAATTAAAAACATAAAAACGAAATCAATCATGTTGACGTTACGTCAAGCCGGAACACATATATCAGCTCTGATTTGATACTTCAACGTAAGAGAGCGGTTTGAAACATTAACTCTTATTGTTCAATTGCTTGACGTAACGTTAAGAAGAAACACCAAGATCGGCTTTTAATTCGATCTTTTATCAAAGAACTTAAAAAATATTTATTATTTTCAATGAAGTTTACGTAACGTCAACATCAAAAGAGAACATTTGAAATATTGGTTTGCAGTTGTTTAGGTTCTTGACGTAACGTCAAGCAGGAATAATAACATCAGCCCTCAATTCAATACTTTTTTATCAAAAAATCTTTTGCATTTTTATAAGGTTAACGTAACGTCAAGTTAATGAAAAATTAAAAATATTAGTCAGCCATCACTTAACACTTGACATGGCGTCGGTATTGAAAGAGGAAAATTAAGAATATTAGCTCGCGGTTGTTTAACCACTTGACATTACATTAGCATTGAAATAGGAGAGATAAAAAGTTCTTTAATTGCTTGACGTAACGTCAAGAAGAAACACCAAGATCGGCTTTTAATTCGATCTTTTATCAAAGAACTTAAAAAATATTTATTATTTTCAATGAAGTTTACGTAACGTCAACATTAAAAGAGAAGCTTAAGAATATTAGCATGCGTCTACTTG
>JAFTXO010000024.1 GCA_017461765.1 Clostridia bacterium
ATGACTCCGATGGAGTTCCATCGCGCCGCAGCGTGACGAAAATCTCCCCCTGCTGCGCAGCAGGGGGAGATGAAAGAATCTTTTTTAAATTGTAAATTCTTTTTGTTTTTTTCACTGTCTACTTGACAGGGGGCACATCATTGATAAGGGCAGTCACTTTTTATTATTTTATCTTGGGAAGGTTTGCTAAGCTTGCATTTATTTCATCGTCTGTAGGGATATAATCACTCATTATTCCGTCGTGGAATTTTTCATAAGAGATCATATCAAAATATCCCGTTCCCGTAAGTCCGAAAAGTATAGTCTTTTCTTCTCCTGTTTCGATGCACCTTTTGGCCTCATCGATCGCCACCTTGATAGCGTGACTGGATTCGGGCGCAGGCAAAGTTCCTTCTACCCTTGCAAAATATTCAGCCGCTTCAAAAACAGATGTTTGCTCTACGCTTCTTGCCTCCATAAGTCCGTCGGCATAAAGCTGAGAGAGCGTGGTTGTCATACCGTGATAACGAAGTCCGCCCGCGTGTGATGGTGCGGGCATAAAGCCTGAGCCGAGTGTATACATCTTTGCAAGAGGACACACCTTACCGGTATCGCAATAATCGTACGCATACTTTCCTCGTGTAAGCGTGGGACAGGATGAGGGTTCAACTGCGATGAATTGGCAATTGTTCTTTCCTTCGATCTTATCTCCCATAAACGGTGCTATAAGTCCGCCGAGGTTAGAGCCGCCGCCCGCGCATCCGATAATGATATCGGGTGTTATGCCATATTTATCGAGAGCCGCTTTTGTCTCTAAACCGATTATCGATTGATGCAAAAGAACTTGATTAAGCACACTGCCAAGTGCATAACGGTAGCCCTCTGTATTGGTCGCCACCTCAACCGCTTCGGATATAGCACAACCGAGAGAGCCGTTTGTACCGGGAAACTTTTCAAGTATCTCGCGTCCGACCTTGGTCGTGTTTGAGGGTGACGGGGTTACATTTGCTCCGTATACACGCATTACCTCACGTCTATGAGGCTTTTGCTCATATGAACATTTGACCATATATACATTACAATCAAGCCCGAAATACGAGCATGCCATTGAAAGCGCCGTTCCCCACTGACCTGCTCCGGTTTCGGTAGTAACGCCTTTAAGCCCTTGCTCCTTTGCGTAATACGCCTGAGCTATTGCGGAATTGAGCTTATGTGAGCCTGATGTATTATTTCCCTCGAATTTATAGTAGATCTTTGCGGGTGTGCCGAGCGCTTTTTCAAGACAGTATGCACGAACGAGCGGTGCAGGACGGTACATTTTATAAAAATCGCGTATCTGATCTGGGATCTTTATATATTTTGTAGTATCGTCAAGCTCTTGCTTTGCAAGCTCCTCACAAAATACATTTGAGAGCTCCTCAAGCGTTGCCGGCTCTTGTGTCTGAGGATTGAGCAAGGGGGCAGGCTTATTCTTCATAAATGCGCGAAGGTTATACCAATATTCAGGGATCTCATTTTCATCAAGATAGATTTTATAGGGAATCTTTTTATTTTCCATTTTGTTTCTCCTTTAGTTTCCACACTCGATACTGATGCTATTAAATGTTCCGAGCAAGTCATCTACGCAAATACGTTCCTTTGCTTCACCGCGCTCATCTATTACGGTTTCGCCCTTGTGCATCATAACTATTCTGTTTCCGTATTCGACAGCATACCGAAGATTGTGAGTTACCATTAGCGTAGTTATGCCTTTTTCTTTAACTATCTTATCTGTAAGCTGCATTATCGTCTCCGATGTTTTGGGATCAAGAGCGGCTGTATGCTCATCAAGAAGCAAGAGATCTATAGGTGTCATCGTACTCATAAGAAGCGACAACGCCTGTCTTTGCCCGCCTGAAAGGAGCTCAACAGGGATATTCATCTTATCCTCAAGTCCAAGTCCGAGCTGATACACAAGCTCTCTGTAATAATCGCTTTTCTTTCTGTCTATGGCAGGTGTGAAAAGGCATTTCTTTCCCTTACTTTCCGCTATTGCAAGATTTTCAAAGATGGTCATATTTCCGACTGTTCCAACAGCCGGATTTTGATATACTCTGCCGATTTTTCGAGCTCTTTTATATTCGGGGAGCTTAGTTATATTTTCTCCGTCTAGAATTACGCTACCGCTATCGTTCGGGATACTTCCGCTTATTATATTCAGCATAGTGGTTTTTCCGCTGCCGTTTGAGCCGATTACCGATACAAATTCGCCTTTTTCTATTTTAATTGAAAAATTACAAAAAAGCTGTGATTCATTAACAGTTCCACGATTGAATATTTTATTTATATTTACAAGCTCAAGCATTATCTTACCTCCCCTGTTTCATATTTTTTCGAGGATTTGTATTTTGATTTTCTCGAAAAGAATGATGAAATCTTATTATTGAATATGAGAATAAGTGCAAAAAGAACTGCGTTCAAAAGCTTTGTATATATTCCGTTCATATCGACAAGAACTATATAATTAAGGCAAAGGCTATATATTACAGCTCCGAAAATTACCGCTGTTGTATCCTTTATGAATTTTATGTTCGAAAAGATTGCCATACCTATTATTACGGATGCAAGAGCAAGAACTACCTTGCCGCTACCGCAGGTATTATCGTAGCTGAGTGTATATTGTGCGTATATTGCACCCGAGGCGGCAACAAATCCGTTTGCGATAGATATGCCCGCCATTTTATATATACCCGCATCCTTACCGAGTGATATAACGAGAGTTTCGTTATTACCTGTAGCTTTTATCATATAGCCGAGCTTTGTTTTTAAGAAAAGATCTATTATGATCTTTGCTATCAATACTATAACTATCAATATGAGAATATGGTATATCTCTTTGTGTTCGGGATTAAATATTGTTTTAAGCTCCTGATTTTTCTGAATATAACCGAATATTACGGTAGGCTCTTTATTAGCTGTAAGAAGTGATGTGAGGGCAAGAGTTACGGACAAAAGTCCTGTCATAACTATAATTCCCGCAAGAAGCTTTGACATTTTGCACTTTACGTGTAAAAATCCCGTTATAAATCCTGCAAGCATACCTACTATAAAGCTCATTATAATGGCTATCACGGGATTTATGCCCATACGGTACATAAAAATCGTTCCGACAACTCCGCCAAGCGGAAATGTTCCGTCAACAGACAGATCGGGAAAATCAAGTATAGAATAAGAAATATAGAGGCCTAAAGCAAGAACCGCAAAGCAAAGTCCAAGCTGAAGACCGTCTATTGTCGTATTAAAAAACAGCATATAAATCCTTTCGCAGATTTAACCAACCGATATTTTCGGTTGGTTAAATCGACCGTTATTTTTATTTTCAAAAGCTTATTACTTTTCGATTACATCCTTTGCGGAAACAGATGTCGGCAAGCTGAGTCCGAGCTCCGAGCAAACCTCACTGTTGTAATAGTTATTGGGCTCTGTTATCGTTTGAACGGGAATATCGGATGCACTCTTACCGTCAAGAAGTATCTGAGCCGCCGCTAAGCCTGCGAGCTTACCTACCGTTATATATTCGATAGATGCGCTTGCTGCACATCCCACCTTAACCTGTTCGATCTCTGAGCCGAATACGGGGATTTTCTTAGCATCGGTAATTGCGAGAATATTTGAAAGCTTTCCGACTATCGTATTATCAAGAAGGTTTACAAAGCAATCAACACCTTCGTCAACAAGAGAGTTTGTATAGGTATCTATTGCGGTAATGTCTGCAACTGCCTTTACCTTGATCTCCATACCGTTATATTTTTTTGCAGCCTCCTTAAGAAGCTCTACCTGATAGGGAGATGATGATTCTGAGGTTGAGTATAAAACGCCGATCTTAAGATTC
The DNA here is from genome assembly GCA_017461765.1 of Clostridia bacterium. Lineage (GTDB taxonomy): Bacteria > Bacillota > Clostridia > Oscillospirales > CAG-272 > RGIG2000. The sequence goes on from JAFTXO010000024.1 coordinate 3,851, forward strand.
TCTTTGCCCATAAATGCTGTTACGAGCTCAAGCTGTTTATCGAAGTTTGGAACATCCGATGCGCCTGTTACGTTGGAGTAGCCCTCCATTGTTGCTTTATCCGTTACTGCACAGTATACAACGGGAATATCCTTACCTAAAGCTGCGGTTGCCGCCTGAATTGCTGAGGGTGTTGCTATTGCTATTATTACCTTAACGCCCTTATTTACAAGCTTTTCTGCTTGATTTTGGGCAGTAACCATATCAAAGTTGCTGTTAAGCACCTCGATCGTATAATTTTCCTCTGTAATTCCTCTTTCCTCAAGGCCTTGTATAATGCCTTCCTTACAGTTGTTGAGTGATTCGTGTGAGCCAAATTGCATAATGCCGATAATATCCTTATCGTCACTGCATGATGTAAATGCAAAAAGCATTGTTGCCATAAGAGCAAGTGTCATTAATATAGATATAATTTTTTTCATTGTTAAGTTCTCCTTTAATTGTTTATTATTGATTTTTGGTTCTTTTTCAATAGATTAATCAATTAAAGCACGCCATCGTCTGTATAACATAAATCTCTCCTTCTTGGCAGAAGAATAAAAAAAGCCCAAGTATCCTAAGATACTTGGGACGAATATATCGCGGTACCACCCAATTTTAAAGATTTCTCTTTATCTCTGCCACATACATTACAATATGCTATGCCTGTAACGGTGCATATCCGTCAAAGCCTACTGTAATTTCAGCTTTGCCCTCGAAAGTCCATTCACCAATCCGCTCCGTAATGCAATCACACCGCCTGCATCTCTCTTTGACATCGCACGATAGGATACTACTCTTTCTCATCGGTTTACTTAATTGTAGCACTTGATTTTTTATTTGTCAATAGGTTTTTATAAATTTTCAAATTATTTTTTTCCGCTCTCAAGATAATATGTAGCCTCCATATCGGCTGTTGACAGCGCAAATGCAAGCGGGAACATTTCAAACGCTTTGCCGACATTTCTTTGATCGTCTACATTTGAAAAGCCCATATGATATCTTATCGCAAAGGCTTCCTCTCTTGTAAGCTTCATAAAGGGAGTTATCATATATACGCTCTTTTCGCCGTGACCGTACGGTAGCTTATCGTCAAATTCGAACGTAGGCACTTGCTCCCACTTTCCCTGCTCGTTTTTAACGTTTCTGAAGCCAGGCTTATAGACATTCGTTTTGCAAAGATCGTGAAGCAGAGCCACTATTGCTATGGTTTCATCGGAATAATTCAGCTTGTATTTTTGACGTGCAACGTCTCTGTCGAGGTATGCAACCAAGCAATCGTAAACGTTAAGACAATGATCACAAAGTCCGCCCTCGTATGCGCTGTGATATCTTGCGCTCGCGGGAGCTGTGAAGAAATCGGATGAGATTATATATTCAAGAAGCTTTTCAGCTCCCTCTCTCTTTATCTTCGTTTTAAATATCTCTATAAATCTGTCTCTTGATGTCATTTTATGCTTCTCCCTTCATAATTGCTTCTATCATATCACAAATGCGATCACATTGATGCATTGCCGCATTTTTAACCTCGTCCTTTGCGTTAGAGACCGCAAAGCCGCAAAATTCCTTTATCATTGGTATATCGTTAAGATTATCGCCAACTGCATATATCTTATCTACGTTATCAAACATTTTGGCATATTCGTGCACACCTGTCGGCTTTGATATACCTTTAGGGGGAATATCAACAGAGCCGCCGTTTCTGAAGCCTATTATATAGTCGCCGTGCTCTGTGTTGAGATAATTTAAAAACTTTATACAGTTTTCCTCACTCGGGAACCAAACGTTTGCCTGAGTAAATTCGGATATTCTTTCAAGCTCACACGGAATTATGGCGCGTCTGTCGTTATAAAATCTTATAAGGCGGTCGCTTATTGAAAAATTGCCGAAATGAAATTCTCTTGCTTTATCTATAATTTGATTAAAACGGTCTATGTCGACGCTTTGTCTTTTTTCGTACAATATATTTCCTTTTCCGTCAAGTATTATAGCACCTGTACAGCAGATAAGGTAATCGATCTCTATTTTCATTTCATCAAGTATCCAAAGTGCCATTTCAAGATCTCTGCCTGTTACGATGCCGAATTTATTTCCGGCTTCTCTGAATTTTGTAATGGCTTGCTTATCAGCATCACTTATACCGTGATAATTTACCGTTCCGTCGTAATCGCTTGCAATAATCTTCATAATTTATATATTTCCTTTTCGTTTATAACCGTTATTCCGTTTTTTATCAGAAGCTCCGAGCAAATACCGTTACCTTGCGTCAGAGTTTTTGTAAAAGTTCCGTCGTATATCTCGCCCCTTCCGCAAGAGGGACTCTTGGATTTTAAGATTGCCGTTTTGCACGAGCTCGATCTTGCTATTTCAAGCACCTTTTGAGCGCCTTTATTATATTCAAGTGTAACATCCGCCCCGTCTTTTCGCAAAACCTTATCATTTACTATTTCCGCGGGAATACGCGGAGTTGGAAGTCCGCCAAGAGCTTCGGCGCATACGGGGATAAGTTCGTATTTTCGAGAAAGAGCAACAACTTCGTCATTGGGCTTGCTTTTTCCATCGTATCTGCAAGGGATGCCAAGCAAGCACGCGCTTACTATAATCTTCTCCATATTGCCCTCCGTTTAATATCAAATGCATTATTATTTTATCATATACATGCTTATTTTTCAATAGTTTGATTTGATATTATAGCATTTTCTCCAAGCAAAAACGCAAGTCGATTGACTTGCGTTTTTGCTTAGTTGAAATATTCTCCAACATCGATATCCTTATTGTAATGCTTACGAACCTTTACGGTTATAGAGCCATCGGGGCTTTCTGGTTCTTCAAGTATTTGATATCTTGTGCCGACCTTATCCATATCTGCTTTATATTTTGCATACTCCGCTCTGTTCATTTCAAGAGCTGTGGCAGGCGGAAAATTGTATTCCGGCTTCTGCAAAAAGCATAATGTCTGATAAATACATGCTGACTTTACGCGTTTCATTATCTCACCTCCTTAGCACGACGTGCATTCATTCAGAGAGATGATAATGAGCAAAAAACAAACTATAATGCACTCCCGTGGCAGTTTCTGCATTTATATTTTATCATTTTTTTCGTAAAATTTCAAGAAAGATTTTTGAATTTTCAAGTAATTTTATGCTCTTTTATATTGTGTTTTACAGAATATTATGATATACTTTATTTAATAAAAGCGAAGGGGGATGCTATGGAAAACAAAAGATCGAATTTTTGCTTTTTGAGCGGTAATGCGCTTAAATTTATAGCCGCATTTTGTATGCTTCTTGACCATATCGGAGTTATGCTGATCGATAACGTGGCTTTGCGCTTTATCGGTCGCTTGGCGCTTCCTATCTTTGCTTATATGATAGCTGAGGGCTGCAAGTATACAAAAAACAGGCTTCGCTATTTTCTTTCGGTATTTTCATTGGCAGCGCTCTGTCAGATAGCGTATTTTGTTTTTGCACATGATACGAGTATGTGTATTCTTGTTACATTCTCCATCTCGATAGCAACCGTCTACGCGCTCGATTTTTTGAAAAATTCTATTTTTGCGTACAAGAAAAGTGCTTTTAAGATAGGGCTTGGCGTATTTTTATTCGTTTCGGCGATTGCTATGGCTATTGTTTTAAACCACTTTTTCGTAATAGAATACAAATTCTGGGGTTGTATGCTTCCTGTTGCGGTGAGTCTCTTTCACACTCCGAAGGAAAACGCGCCCGCGATATTCAAAACGCTCGATACCGTTCCTTTCAAAGTTCTGATGCTCGGAATTTGTCTTGTTTTCGTAACACTTACTGCTCGTTTGGGTGCTGAGATACAATGGTTTTCATTTTTGGCGTTGCCGCTTTTACTTCTTTATTCGGGAAAGCGCGGCAAGCTTAGGACAAAATATTTTTTCTATATTTTCTATCCCGTTCACCTTTTGGTGCTTGAGGGAATTTCAATGATCATTTAAGGAGTAAATTATGACAAGAGCTGAACAGGCAAGAGAATTTTTCAAGCAAGGCTATACCTGCTCGCAGGCTGTAGCGCTTGCGTTTGCGGATCTTTGTAAAATCGACACTGAGGAGCTTAAAAACATGATGCTTCCCTTCGGCGGCGGTATCGCAAGACTTCGTTTGACCTGCGGTGCAGTGAGCGGTATGGTCGCAATATCGGGGCTTCTCTTTGGAAATGAAACCGAAAATAAATTGAAAATGTACGAGCTTACAAGAGCTCTTTGTGAAAAATTTCAAGAGAAAAACGGAAGCCTTATCTGCGCTGAGCTTTTAAGCGGTGCAAGCATAAAGCCCACCGTCGGCGGTGCGCCCGAGGAAAGAAATGAACAATATTATAAAAAGCGTCCTTGTCACGAGCTTGTTTACGATGCCGCAGAAATATTGGAAAATTATCTTTCAAATAAGTAAAACGAGCATAGGACACTTTATCAATACTTAGCTTTGCGAAAAATGAAGATGCTGTTGCGATACCGCAACAGCATCTTATTTTATTCGGTTATATTTAGCTTATATCCTATTTGCAAGCGCATTTATATCTTTCGTTGGTACGGTGTAGTGAATTCCTAATTTTGCTTCCACATATTATACATTAACCAATAACCAGCTCTGACGTTGGCAATCCCTCTGTGTTTGCACGCAGGATTATTTTTTCGGCATCAGTATGCTTTTTAAGGATAACGAGCGCTTTTCCGTTGTTTACGGTACGCTTTGTCGTTATATATTGCTCTTCGCTTGTAAGGCAGGTGCTTCCGACAGCAATTATATCAGCGCCTTCAGCCTCGTAGGATACGCATCTGTTATCCCTTGTGCAGAGCGCTCCGTTTTTATCCTCGATTGCAACATCAACGTAAATAAGCCTTTGATCGGGCTTTTTTGTTCCTTTTGCCAGATAGTCTCTCTCTGCCATCAAGCCTATTTTTTCAGCCACATCCTCGGTCTTAAGAGTGATGCTACCAACAATTTTTCCATTGATCGCGGCTTTTGCGCATATCTCGCCCGAGTGGTATTCGGTTTCAAGCTTATATACACCGCAATCGCTTCGAGACTGTCTTGCGACCTCTTTTCCGTTTATTTCGAGTATGAGCTCGTCACATTCGGCAAAAACGCAGACATCAATAGGTGCGCCCTCATAATCGTGCCAATTCCAGCTTGGTATACCGTCATAAAAGCCCCAGCCGCTTATTGCATATTTTTTGCGCGCGTTTTTCGGGTGTTTTACGATTATGTAGGGGTCTTTTCTCAAGCCCCAGGATATCTCACGGTAATATGATTGCGGTTTTCTTTTGCCGCAGATATCAAAATCACCGCAATCGGCTATATGATTCGGATAATTAAGACGGCCCCACGTAGCTTCTTTTTCGTAGCTTATATGACCCAATCCCGTTTCTCCGAAATAGTCCCACGCAGTCCACACAAAGTCGCCTACAAGGCGGGGGGTGTTGTTTATTTGCTTTGTTGTGGTATATGCGCAAAGCGGGAACGACTCAGTTATCATAATTACTCTTTGAGGGAACTTTTCAAGGTCCTTATCGACACGCTCCTCGGCGTAATTATATCCGATAATATCGGTAGTATCGGCTACTATTTTCGTTCTGTCTGCCCAGAAATCAAAATGCTCTGCGCCGAAATCCTGACTTTCTCCTTTTTCGAGCTTAGAGTATTCTTCCTTGTCCCAAAGTCCGCAAAGAGCGTGCGTTATAGGGCGGGATGTGTCGATAGAACGGATACCGTCAGCGATCTGTCTTGATATACGGTAGCCGTAGCCGTGTCCTGCCTTCTGCGGAATTTCATTACCCGTGCTCCACATTATTATTGATGGGTGGCAACGGTTTTTGCGAACTATAAGATCGATCTGCTCTTCAAACATATCACCAAAGAACATATGGAAATCGTCAGCACGCTTACCCTCAGTCCAATAATCAAAAAGCTCATCTATAACGAGAATGCCGAGGCGGTCACACGCATCATAAAACACAGGAGATTGAGGATTATGAGAGCAACGCACCGAGTTAAAGCCTGCTTCCTTTAGTTTAGCGATGCGGCGATATTCAGCATCGGCATAAACGCACGAGCCGATTGGTCCGTGATCGTGATGAACACATCCACCACGGAGCTTTATGCTCTTGCCGTTTAATAAAAGTCCCTTTTCGCTATCGATATATACTGTTCTTACACCGAAAACGGCTGACTCTGTGTCTGTATTTTTATCAAGGCGAAGTGTAACCCTTACGCTGTACATTGATGGCTTTTCAAGATCCCATATCTTTGCTTGGCGAATCTGAAATTTAGTGCTTACCTTGTTTTCGCCCTTATCAGCAAATATGTATTTTGTAAATTTAACCACGGGGTCGCGTTTTCCGTCCTCGAAAATCTCAAAATCGATTGCTCCTTCGCCGCTTTTTTCGGCAAAGAAACGAACCTCAGCGCCCATTCTTGCATCGTTCTCAAACACTTCCTCCGTGTAAACGAACGGTCCGAATGGATCGAGATACGACTCTGTGCATTCGCACAGATAAACATCTCTGTAAAGTCCCGAGCCTGTATACCAACGTGCATTTGGCTGCCATTTGTTATTAACATTTATAACAAGTGTATTTTCCTTATCGTATCTCAGATAGTCGGAAAGCTCCACATAAAAGCTATTATAGCCGTACTTATTTATTAAAAGCAGATTTTCATTTAAAAACACCTCGGTAATTCCGAATGCTCCGTCGCTCATAAAGAAATATTTTCTGTTTTTCTTGGCTACGAAGGTCTTTTTATATACGCCATATCCGCCCGGAAAATATCCCCCGTCATCACCGCTCGGAGCATTTTCGTTTCTTTCCTGACAGATCGAAAAATCATGCGGTATATCTACTTTTCCCTGAGGGCTGCCGTTGAGAGAAAATTCCCAGCCCTTTCCGAAATTTATTTTTTTCATAACTACTCCTTCTCTTTAATTGATCTGATTAAGTATATTATAAAGCATTATAGTTAAAATTTCAATATTGATAAAGCATTTTGGTTTGACTTTTTATATATACAATGATATAATGAAATAAAGGCTTGATATCTATATAACTAAATAAAAAACATCAAGCTATGGAGGGGTCATGTCTAAAATAAATTCGCTTGGTGTAATGATAGATATGTCAAGAAATGCGGTCATGTCTGTCAATGCATTAAAAAATTTTCTTACTACAATAAGAAAATTCGGGTACAATACAGTTTTTCTTTATATGGAAGATACATACGAGGTTGAGGGTGAGCCTTATTTCGGATATATGCGCTCCAAATACTCTATAGATGAGATGCGCCAAATAAATGAATTCTGCACATCTATAGGTATGGAGGCAATTCCGTGTATTCAAACTCTTGCTCATATGAAAACCTTTTTTAAATGGAGACAAGTCCCTGTTGACTGCGACGATATTTTACTTGTCGAGGAAGAAAGGACATATGAGCTTATAAATAATATGTTCAAAACTCTTTCATCGTGCTTCAAATCAAGGCGTATTCACATAGGAATGGATGAGGCGCATTTGCTTGGAAAGGGTAATTATTATATCAAGCACGGACACAAAACCTCGAATGAAATAATCAAGAAGCATCTTGAAAAAATATGTGATATTGCAAAGCCTTACGGCTATAAGCTTCTTCTTTGGTCTGATATGTTTTTCCGTTCTTGGAACGACGGAGAATATTATTTTAAAGAGATCAAAAAAGCTCCCAAGGAAGCTATTGATGCTTTGCCGGAGGACGTTTGTCCTGTGTATTGGGATTATTATAGCACGAGTAAATCGAGTTACGATATTATGATAAAGATGCACAAGCAATTTTCAAAGGATGTATGGTTTGCAGGCGGTGCTTGGAGTTGGGCAGGCTTCGCTCCGCTTAATGCTTTTTCGATACGACTTATGCGCGAGGCGATGATTGCTTGTAACGAAAACAAGGTTCGGAATATATTTATGACTATGTGGGGTGATGACGGTATGGAGTGCTCGCATTTTTCACAGCTTCCTGCGCTTCTCTGCATAGCCGAATATGCTAAGGGAAACTTTAATGAAGAAAAGATAAAAACCAAATTCAAACGGATCGTCGGAGTTGATTTTGATGATTTTATGAAGGTGGACATTCCAAACTATTTAACAGACGATGCTCCAAGATATTGCGAAGCGCCCTCAAAATATATGCTATACTCAGATCTTTTCAGCGGTTTTCTTGATTATACTGTTGAGAGCGGAAAAGGTGCGATTTTTGCAAGCTATGCAAAGGAGCTGACTGCTATATCACAAAAAACAAGAAAATATGCTTATATATTCAAAACACTCTCTGCTCTTTGCAGCGTTCTGGAAATAAAATACGAGCTTGGCATAAAAACGCGCTCCGCATATAAGAGCGCAGACAAGGTAGAGCTTGAAAGGCTGGCGAAACACGAGTATACCGAGCTTGAAAAGCGAGTTCGTAATTTCCACAAGGAATTTGAAAAGCAATGGTATATCGATAATAAAGCAAGCGGCTTTGAGATTCATGACGCAAGATTGGGTGGACTCATTCAAAGAATCATATCCTGTAAAAAACGCCTTTTAGCATATGCAAACGGCAAAATAGCCTCAATCGAGGAGCTTGAGGTTGATATTCTTCCTCTCGGATTTACCGATACAGCCAAAGGCGCGCCGATCGATTATAACGGCTACGGAAAAATCATCAGTTCAAATGTTTTAACGCAATAACTAAGAAAGAGGTATCAAAAGAAGATTTTCTCATAAGTTAAATTCAAGAGAAAATTAAGTGACCCTCATTTGATGTACAAAAAATAAAACCTCCTATGGACTAATTACGCCATAGGAGATTTTTCGTTATGGTTGGGACAAAATTTAAAAATGCCTTAACAGAACTACCATATTTGGCGGAAGCAAAGACTATCAAAGACACTATTCTTACAATTAAAAAGCAAACCATTCTTATTTGATGTCTTAGTCAAAATTCTAATTTTTTTGAAAAAGCATCTGCAAGTATTGAATAAACTTTTTGTTGTTCTCCTGAGTGTCCGTATACAACGTATGCGTTTTGATGATCAATAACTATAAATTCAAAAGAATTCATTCCTCCCGAAGCCAGAAAGTTACTATCCAATTCACTTTTTCTCCCCGTAACATTTTCGAAATATTTTTTCGCAGTTTCCGAGCTTTCAAATTCATATGCGTATATTTCGAATTCTATCTCCGACGATTCATATTTTGCAGCATAAAACGCATCATATTTAAGTTCATTTAATTTTTTATCACTATCAGTGGAAGTGTATTCTTGAACAGTAACATCAGATGCTTTGTTGATTTCAAGATTTGCGCACTCGCTTATATCTGAAAAAATATAAATCTCATCCGAAAACATCTTACTGCAAGAAAACAAATTAAATATTAAAATACAAGCTATAATAATGCTCACTTTTTTAAAATTGTTTTTCATATTTCGTTTTCTCCCTATATTTATGCTACCGCTAATGCTGATAGAGCTACACCACTAGTATAATAAGCAGCAACAAGAAGTAAAGCTGTAGGAATGGTTCTAATATACCCATGCTCATACTTACCAAACTCTCGATTTCTAAACGAAATATTCGAACTATGAGTAAATGCAAGTTTATTTACTCCATGTATTAACTCAAGAGATTGATTATTAATTACAAACATATGCGATTTCTCCAAAAATGTGTTTGTTGCGAAACTATATCCACCATTTTCCGTATTCATTTGTATCCCTACTTTGTATTCCCAAAAACACCAAGGTTCTGATGCATTTACCAAATAAAATGAAATCGGCTTACTCACATCTCCAAAAGTTAATTTTCTGCATCTTTAATCATTTCTTGAATAAAATCCCGATTATCTGATTTCAACAAATTCAATAATTCATTATTTTCTTCAAGTATTTCTACTAAACTCCAATACATTGTTCCTTCTTTTCGAAGAATATCTTTCAATTCGTATTCAGGTGTTTTGGAAAATTGATTATATAATTCATATATATTTTCTTTGTTTATGTGTTTCAAAATATTTTCTTTATCTTTTTTAGGATTTTGCAACAATTCAAAAAAATTTTCAAGCTGCTGTCTTAGATCATTATAATGAACATCAAAATCTCGCTCAGCTGCTTTTAAAAAGTCGCTATACAACAATTTTGCAGGCGATTTTGATAAATATTTCACAACAATATCAACACCAACTTTGTTTGCATCTTCAATCCATAAAAACAACTTTTCGAAATATCTCGCGCTTCTATCGTAATTTAATTCTGAAAAAATTTTAGCACAGTTATTTGCATAGTTTACATCATTACAAACTTCTAAAATAAATTCCAAATTTTCTTCTTTCAACGCAAGAGATATTCCTTGTTCTTGCACTTCTTGAGGTTGTTTTTTATGCAACATTTCGATTATTGATTCTTTATTATCCATAAAAATCACCTGCTTTCTAAGAGTCGCTTTTCTAATGCTTTATTATACTCTGAATTTAATTTGATTTTGAAAACAATTTCTCTCACTTTTCAATTATTTCATCAAATGCATCATAGTAATTATCCGTATGCTTTTTTGCGTCTGCGCGATTGGCTAATCCATGAGCTTCAAGAAAGTCTAAATCTTCCTCATTAGCATGAAGAATACACGCGAGATAAATATCTCCCGACGAATAAAACCAACATTGATTCCCTTTAAAAAAAGCCAAGTCTCGAGGTGCAAATCCCCAATCACTCAAAGCCGAAGCATTTGTTTTTAAAACTTCTTTAGCTTTTTCGTCATTTTTATAAAAAACCACCTTATATGTAGTTTGAGAATTAGATTCATATTCAAACATACCAGGCCATTTGGGGGTGTTTGTACTTTTTACTTTAAAAGAATCTAATGATTTTTTATATTTTTTTGTCTAGTGGAATAGCCTTTTCCATGATAATTTGTATAGACAAGCATAAAGTAGTCAGTCCTTGAAAAAGCATAATCCAAAAAATCTAAATAATTTTGTCCTCCGCAAAGCGGTGGCTGATCATTGGGATTGAAATAATTAATTTCATGATCATAATTAAAATAAATCATTTTATCCATTGTTTATTCTTCTTTCTTACGGGGTTACTGTGGGTCACCTTACCGTTGAATACTTTTGCACATAAAAAGATTTAGAAATCAGTATTATTGGGAACGACAAACCACTATCTTTCATACTTCGTTCTGAAATGTTACATATAGGAGATTGAGGGCAAAGAGACGACCCCCCGCTCTGTATCCAAATTCAAATTTGTTCTCCTAATAATTATGGTATTCTGTTAATAACTTTATTTTTTGAAAAATCAATAATGTTTATAGCGTTATGGTTATATTTTCAATTTTATTATATCATGCAGAAATTGTTTATGTCAATTATTTTCAGTGAATATTTTCAAAAATTGAGAATATTTACACAATAATTTCTACATATTGAACTATATTTTGCCTGGGATATATTTATATAGGTTTAACTCAATATGTTCAGACAATGAAAAAATCACCGTTCGGTGAGCTGAGCTCGCTTCATACGGTGACTTTTTATTTATTATATTTCTTCGACTTTTATAAGGTTAGTGTTACCTGTTTTACCTGTTGTATCTCCGCCTGTGATTATGATTTTATCGCCTTTCTTAAGGGAAAGTGCTTTAGCAGTGATTTTCTTTGCAGTATAAAACAAAACGTCCGTTGACGGATATTTTTCACAAAGCGCGGGAACAACTCCCCACGAAAGAGCAAGCTTTCTCCATGTTGCCTCATCGGTTGTAAGACCGATAATATCAACAGGGGAACGGAAGCGCGATACCATTCTTACTGTCATTCCCGAAATAGAGCAAGCAACTATTGCTCTTGCATTGATATCTATTGACATACAGCAGGTAGCGTGCGAAATTGCATCTACTGCATTTTTTATTGTAAACTCGGCGTTATTGAGGCGCTTTTTATAATTTATATTGCTTTCTGTTGTTTCTGCAATCTTTGCCATAGTTTTCACAACCTCAACAGGATATTTTCCTGCGGCGGTTTCACCCGAAAGCATTATCGCGCTTGTTCCGTCATAAACCGCATTTGCCACATCTGAGATCTCGGCTCTTGTCGGTCTTGGACTGTATATCATAGATTCAAGCATTTCGGTAGCAGTAATAACTCTCTTGCCAAGCATTCTGCACTTGGTGATAAGCTTTTTCTGTATATTCGGAAGCTGTTCAAACGGTATTTCCACGCCCATGTCTCCGCGTGCCACCATTACGCCCTCACAGTGCTCGCAAATTTCATCAATATTATCAAAGCCTGACTGGTTTTCGATTTTTGCGATCAATTCAATGTTGTCAGCGCCTATTTCTTTTAAATAATTATGAACATCTATTAAATCCTGCTTGTTTGAAACAAACGAGCAAGCAATAAAATCAATTCCGTGCTCAACACCGAATTTAATATCGTTTTTGTCCTGCTCGGAAAGATATTTTTGCTTCATAACCTTTCCCGGAAAGCTCATGCTCTTTCTGTCTGACAATTCTCCGCCGCAAACTACCTTACATATAATATCGCTATTTTCAATTTTTTCGACCTTAAAGATAAGCAAGCCGTTATTTAAAAGAATAGTATCTCCAACCGAGAGCTCATTTGGTAAGTTAGAATAGCTTACAGAGACCGTATGCTCATTTCCTATCACTTCATTTGTCGTAAAAACGAACTCATCGCCGTCATGTAAGGTGATTTTTCCGTTTTCGAAGGTTTTTATTCTGTATTCCGGACCTTTTGTGTCAAGCATTATTGCTATTGGCATCTGAAGCTTTGAGCGAACCTTTTTAATAATCTCTATTCTTCTTTCGTGGTCAGCGTAAGTATTATGAGAGAAATTAAGTCTTGCAACATTCATTCCTGCCTTGCACATTCCTGAAATTATTTCTTCGCTTTCGCTTGCAGGGCCTATTGTACAAACTATTTTTGTTTTTCTCATAATCCACCTCGAATTTTATTTTAATACCGATATAGCATCGGTTATAGTTTTCTCAAAAGCTTCCTTACCATACTTGTCAATTTCAGCTTTATTTTTTTCGCCGTGCGTTAAGCAGCCTGCTCCACCGATACAGCCTCCAACGCAAGCCATACCTTCAATAAAGTTAGCATCAAGTACGTTTTTGCTTTTTCTTAAAAGCGCCATACGGCAGGCTTCAATTCCGTCACAAGGAATAGCTTTTAAATTAAAATCAATGCTTTGCTCCTTAAGTGCTTGTGTTACGGCATCGGAAAGTCCGCCGGAACGGGCAAAAATTCTGCCATAATACGAAGCGTTATCGAGCACATCCTCCTCAAGCGTAGTAATATCGATATCCTTACTGTCGAAGAGAGCCTGAAGCTCCTCAAAGGTCAAAACCACATCAACATACGGCTTTACACTATCAAGCTGAGCCTCTGCTTTTTTTGCTGTGCAAGGGCCGATAAAGACTACCTTAGCATTTTCCGTCTTATCCTTAATATATTTTGCAAGTGTTGCCATTGGAGACAAATTATGCGATACATACGGCAAAAGCTGCGGGAATGCTGATTTTATATATGCAACGAAGGCGGGACAGCAGGAGCTTGTTAAAAAGCCCTTTTCGCTAAGCTCTTTTGATTCCTCGTGCGCTACCATATCAGCGCCCAAAGCCGCTTCAACAACTGTAAAGAAGCCAAGCTGTTTCAAGCCTGTGATCACCTGACCAAGCTTTGCATATGTAAACTGACTTGAAACGGACGGCGCTACCATTGCATAAACCTTATATTTTTTATTATTTTCACTCTTTTTTATAAGATCGATAACATTAAGTATATACGACTTATCCATTATTGCGCCGAACGGACATTGATAAACACAAGCTCCGCAGGAAATACATTTATTATTATCGATTTTTGCCGCTTTATTTCCATCCATTGTAATAGCCTTGATCTTACAAGCGCTCATACAAGGACGGGTACGGCTTATTATTGCCGTATAAGGGCAAACCTTTGCGCAAGCTCCGCACTCAACGCATTTTGATTTATCGATATGCGCTACATGGTTATGATCAAAGGAAATAGCTCCTTTTTTACAAACATCCTCGCATCTGTGAGCGAGACAACCTCGGCAGGAGTCTGTTACCTCATAGCCTGCCGCGGGACATTCATCGCAAGCGATGTCGATAACCTCGATCACGTTGGGGTTATTTTTGTTTCCGCCCATAGCGATTTTTACACGCTCTCCAAGAATAGCTCTTTCCTTATACACACAGCAACGCATTGTAGAATGCTTACCCGGTACTATAATCTTAGGAATTTCGAGAATATTTTCAAGAAGTGTATCGTTCCACGCTTGCTTTGCCACTTCTCTCAATACTTTATATTTAAGGTGCTGAACCTTTGTATCAAATTTTCTCATTTTTACCTCCTAAAATTATTAAAAATAGCTTACCTTTATTCGCTTACCCATCTTTTTAAGGCATTTTGAAAGCTCCTCTACCAAGTTCATTTTTATACTGAAATTGATAGGCAAATCAGGGTTTTGATGTGCGGGATTTATTGCTCTTCCCACATAAAAATTAATATCTGTTGCTTCCTCAAAGAGTAAACGGCAAATTCTTGATGCTCCGTCCTTTTTGAAGTTCCAATGCTCGTAATGCTCGTTCTTTCCAAGGTAATCCTTTGCGTATTCAAGAACCTTATTTACTGTAATTACTCCCTCGGTAACCAAATCAACACCCTCAATCTCTGCAATCGGGGGAACATCACTCATCTCGAACTTAAGCGAGGTTTTAACCGTCTTACCTAAATATTTTGCGGCTATTGATGAGGTCGTACCTCCGCAGATAATATGCTTTCCCTCCTTTGAGAAGAAAAGTGACATCATTCTGTCGCAATCATCACGGTTAGATGGCGGACCGAAAAGAATGTTCATAGGCTCTCTTTTGCGAACCTTTACAACACAAGCGGTGGTATCGTCTCCGGGCTTATTGCAGTAAAGCTTATTACATTCGTCAACAAGCATTGTGGAAAGATTTTTTGCAGTATAACCGCCTGCTACTATCGTTTCCATGAATTCGATTATATCGGATCTTTTCCAGCCGAAATTAAAGGCTGTACCTATTCCTGCATGTGGACATCCGTCGCTCATCGTCACAAAGACATCGTCCTCGCAAAGATTTACCGTTGACTTCAAGATCTTCTTGCCGTCAATGTTCATTTCGGTTCTCGGATATTCATAGTTTGAGCCGTTACGAATTATGATAACCTGCGGATTATCGTACTGTATGATCTCGGCTACTTCATTATTCAATATATGAATGATCGTAAATGTAGAGTAAGCAACTCCTCTTTGCGAGCATACAGGAAGTGTTGCCGCTATTGTAGAAACACATTCCTCAATTGAAAGCCCCTCTGCCATCATTGTTGAAATGATTTTCGAGGTGAGCGTTGACAAAATACTTGCCTTTACTCCGCTTCCGAGTCCGTCAGCCAAAACTATAACCGACGAGCCATCGCTTTGCTCAACAATATCAACATGATCTCCACAAAGCTGTTCTCCATAGTGATTTATACTCTTATATCCGATATCTGCACATAAATCATTCATCTGCTATGGACTCCTTTAGCTTTGCAAGAGCTATCTTTGTTTCTGCCGCAGTTTCTCCAAGCAAGGACGCTATTTCCTGAACTATTCTCATTTGCTTGTCAACGACCTTATCAGCAACCTCTATTGTCTGACGGCTGATGCTTTCCTTCTTTTCTCTCTCAGTTTCTTCATCCGTGACATCACGCATAATTCCAATAAGAAGATGAGATTCTCTATCGTAAACGACCGTCTGTTCAATATAGCGCTTATACTCCGCAAGATAGATCCTTTGATTACGAACATCTCTTTTTGTATTTAACACCTTGATAAACACAGATGGATCAAGTATTCTTACGACCTGCTCGCCCAAAACGTCAGAGGCGTATCTTATATTCATGATTTTTCTCGCGGCGGCGTTTATCTGCTGAACCTCGAAATTTTCATTAAGTACAATAAGTCCGTTAGGCGTATTTTTAACGATTGTATCGGAAAAGCTCTCCGCCTTATCCTTCAAGAAGGGTAAGCACATCGAAATCTCCGCCTTGCCCTGACATATAGCGATTGCTTTTTCACGGCAGGTATTATAGCCGCACGATCCGCAATTAAGCTCCTTTGAGGGTTCTGTTTTACCCATTTGCTTAAGAACCTCTTGAATTTCGCTTTCAAACGGCTCTCTGAGCTGATGCTCAATGAAGTTAAATTGCTTTTTAATCGACACAGGGTTGGGCTGTTCTACATCAAAATCCTTTTTTCCCGCGTAATTTGCAACTGTGATATAATCCTTGATCGGCAAGCGGTGATGATGATATTTTTCCATTACAGGTCCGCCGATACAGCTACCTATGCAAGCAGACATTTCTATAAAGCATTTATGTATTTTTCCGCTTTCTATATCCTTTAATGCCGCGATACAGTTTTCAACACCGTCTATTGCAACATATGTATAATCAGTATTATCCTGTACCATTGTTTTAAGCACTCCTCCTGTTGTCGGAAAGAAGCGAGCGCGGGACTGATCGTTTGAATCTGTTTCTTTATTTATTTTTATTCCTTCAGCGTCAAGCCATTCTGTGAGCTCCTCGAAGGTCAAAACGGCGTCAACTATTCCCTCATAGTAATCCGCCTCATCCTTTTTTGCGACACAGGGTCCTACGAAAACGGTTTTTGCATTGGGATGTTTTTCCTTTATATCCCTACAATGAGCTTGCATAGGCGACATAACATCAGCAAGATATTCAAGCTGATTAGGGAAATATTTTTGTATAAGCAAATTTACAGAATGACAACAGGATGTAATGATAATATCTCTATTATCCTCATTTATCATTCTTTCGTATTCTCTTTTTACAATGGTAGCGCCTATTGCCGTCTCCTGAACATCGTAAAATCCGAGCTTTTTAAGCGCTTCACGCATAGAGTTTATTCCAATGCCCTCATAATTAGCGACAAAGGAAGGGGCTAAGCTAACGAAAACAGGATCTCCGCTTTGAATGAGCACCTTTACCTTTTCCGTTTCATTAACAATTTCCTTTGCATTTTGAGGACAAACAACAAAGCATTGTCCGCACAAAATGCATTCATTATCTATAATGTGTGCCTGATTGCCCGAAAAGCGAATTGCCTTTACAGGGCAGTGGCGAATACATTTATAGCAATTTTTACAATTAGACTTTTTTAAAGTCAAGCATCTTGACATAAGGCCTTAACCCCTTTCGCTATTTATCACCTTGAGAATTTTTTCGTTAAAAAATTCCTTAAAGTTTTCTCGTGTTATACCGACATGGATATCGTCATCCACTTGAACTGTAACACCGATGCGATTGCACTTGCCTATGCAAAAGCTACCGACAAGCACAACCTCATCATCCAAATTGTTATCCTTAATTGCTTGCTCTAAAAGCTCTACGATTTCGGCTGACCCCTTCAAGTGACAGGAGCTGCCTACGCAAACCTGAACAATAAGCATTATTTTACCTTTCCGAGAACTTCGTCATTAAAGAACTCTTCCGCAGTTTCGGGTGTTACCGAATAGAAGGTGTCGTCTACCGTTACGCAAACTCCCTTTTGACATTTTCCCATACAGAACGTTCCGCCGAGCTCTATTTTATCTCCGAGCTTATTTTCGGAAATCAAATATTGAAGCTGCTCTACGACCTGACGCGATCCTTTAATATGACATGAGCTACCGATACATACTGTAATTTTCATCTTTCAAAATCTCCTTATTACTCGTAATCTACAACACTTACCCAAGAGAGCAAGAATTCACGTTCCTTTTCGTTGCCCTTAACAGACTGTGAAGCGGCTACGATAGGCATCCATTTTTGTACATAATGCTTTTCTGTTTTGCTCTTTTCACAGAACAAATCAAGATACTTTTTAGCACCGTCAATGTCGCCGTTCAACCAGAACAGTAAATATGTTCTTGCAGCATCGGCTGATGCGTTTCCTTGTGTTGCGTGTGCCCAGTCAATAATATATGGCTTACCGCTTTCCGTAATAATTATATTTGACGGATTGAAATCGCCGTGGCAAACCTTTGTGTGCTTAGGCATACTTTCAAGACGTGTATGAAGATCGTAGCGTGTTGTAGCATCAAGATCGGTCTGGCTTATCTTTCTGTTCATCTTATCCTTAAGCTTATTGAGCAAGGGAGATGTTTTTGAATGAACCTCCAATTGAAGATTAACCATAAGCTCAAGGTATTCATCCTTCTTTTCGGGATTTTCATTCATTAACTGAGCCAACGTTTTGCCCTTAATATATTCTGTAACTATTGCCCATTTTCCGTTGATCGTTGTAACCTCGAGGACCTTTGGAATATTGAGTCCTGTTTCCTCAATTCTTGACTGATTAAGCGCTTCATTGAGAACGTCTGCCTTTGAAAAGTCCTCGTTAAACACCTTAACGCACTTATCTCCGTCGCGATATATTGTTTTATTGTTTCTTACTGCAATTACTCTATCAAGTTTCATTTATGTATCCTCCTCAAATTACGATCTTTTTGTTTTTGATTTGGTTGCTTTTGCAAGTGTAGGCATTTCCTCTTCGGTAAAGTGCTTGCCATAGTATGCGTTTAAGTACATTTGCTTGATTTCGCTCATAAGAGGATATCTCGGATTAGCGCCTGTGCATTGGTCGTCAAACGCCTGCTCAACCATTTCGTCAAGGTTATCAAGGAAGTATTTCTCATCAATACCGTAATCCTTGATTGTTTCCTTAATGCCAACTCTCTTCTTAAGATCGTTTATAGCTTTGATAAGTCCCTCAAGCTTTTCGGTGTCGTTTTCACCCTTAATTCCAAGGTAATCGGCAATTTCAGCATAACGTGCAAGTGTATGAGGATGATCGTACTGCGAGAATGTACCCATTTTCTTCGGAGCTTCCGATGCGTTGAAGCGGAGAACCTCTTCGATCATGAGTGCGTTAGCGACGCCGTGAGGTAAGTGATGGAATGCGCCAAGCTTATGAGCCATCGAGTGACAAACTCCAAGGAATGCGTTTGCAAACGCCATACCTGCCATTGTAGCGGCATTAGCCATTTTTTCACGAGCCTCTACGTCAGTCTGACCGTTATCGTATGCTCTTGGCAAGTATTCGAAGATCGTTTTCAAAGCCTTGAGAGCCAAGCCGTCTGTATAGTCTGTTGCGAGCATTGCCGCATAAGCCTCAACTGCGTGAGTTACTGCGTCGATACCCGATGCTGCTGTAAGTCCGCGAGGTGCGCTCATATGGAAGTCTGTATCGATAATTGCCATATTCGGAAGGAGCTCGTAGTCTGCAAGCGGATATTTTACGCCCGTCTTTTCATCTGTGATAACTGCAAAGGGTGTAACCTCCGAGCCTGTACCTGCTGATGTAGGAACAGCGATGAAGTATGCCTTTTCGCCCATTTTCGGGAATGTATATACTCTCTTACGGATATCGATAAAGCGCATAGCCATATCCATAAAGTCAGCTTCGGGATGCTCATAAAGTACCCACATAATCTTAGCGGCATCCATTGCGGATCCCCCGCCGAGAGCGATTATTGTATCGGGCTTAAACGATGCCATCTGTGCCGCACCCTCTTTTGCAGATGCAAGTGTAGGATCGGGAGCTACATTAAAGAATGTTGTGTGAACGATGCCCATTTCATCAAGCTTATCTGTTATCGGCTTTGTATATCCGTTTTCATATAAGAATGTATCTGTTACAATGAACGCTCTCTTTTTGCCCATTACGTTCTTTAATTCGTCAAGAGCAACAGGGAGGCAGCCCTTCTTTATATATACCTTTTGAGGTACTCTGAACCAAAGCATATTTTCCCTTCTTTCTGCTACTGTTTTAATGTTGATAAGGTGCTTAACTCCTACGTTTTCGGAAACTGAGTTACCACCCCATGAGCCACATCCGAGTGTGAGCGACGGAGCGAGCTTAAAGTTATAAAGATCGCCAATACCGCCGTGTGAGGAGGGAGTATTTACAAGGATACGGCAGGTTTTCATTCTTGCTTCGAACTCTGCCATCTTTTCCTTTTGTGTAACGGGATTTATGTAAATAGATGCTGTATGTCCGTAACCTCCGTCTGCTACGAGATGCTCTGCCTTGGAAAGTGCATCCTCGAATGATTTTGCCTTATACATAGCAAGAACGGGAGAAAGCTTTTCGTGTGCAAATTCCTCAGAAATATCTACGCTTTCAACCTCACCGATAAGGATCTTTGTTCCGCTTGGAACATCAACTCCCGCAAGTGATGCTATTTTAGCCGCGCTCTGACCAACGATCTTTGCGTTCAACGCACCGTTTATGATGATCGTTTTTCTTACCTTTTCTGTTTCAATGCCGTTCAAGAAATAGCAGCCTCTGCTTGCAAATTCTTCTTTTACCTTGTCGTAAATGCTGTCAAGGACGATTACTGATTGCTCGGAAGCGCAGATCATACCGTTATCAAAGGTCTTTGAATGGATGATCGAGCTTACTGCCAAAAGAATATCTGCACTTTCATCAATGATTGCAGGAGTATTACCTGCGCCAACGCCGAGAGCCGGCTTACCGCTTGAATATGCCGCCTTAACCATACCCGGTCCGCCTGTTGCAAGGATAATATCCGCTTCCTTCATTACTGTGTTTGTCATTTCAAGGCTCGGAACGTCTATCCAGTCAATGATTCCTTCGGGCGCTCCTGCCGCTACTGCTGCCTCAAGTACAAGCTTAGCTGCCGCAATAGTGCAGTTCTTTGCTCTTGGGTGAGGAGAGATGATTATTGCATTACGTGTCTTAAGCGCGATAAGGCACTTAAAGATTGCTGTTGATGTGGGGTTGGTTGTAGGTATTACTGCCGCGATAACACCGATAGGATCTGCGATCTTTCTCATACCGAATGCCTTGTCCTCTTCGATGACTCCGCAGGTCTTTGTATCCTTATATGCGTTATAAATATACTCGGATGCGTAGTTGTTTTTGATAACCTTATCCTCAACAATACCCATTCCAGTTTCCTCTACTGCCATTTTAGCAAGAGGAATTCTCGCCTTATTTGCCGCAGATGCAGCTGCGAAAAAGATTTTATCAACCTGCTCTTGAGTATAGGTTGCGAAAATCTTTTGTGCCTTTCTTACTCTTGAAATTGCTTCCTCGAGTTTTTCAACACTGTCCACGATTTCGTAATTTTGTTTCATTTTTATCCTCCTAAAAATTATTACTTAATTGATTATTGAGATATGCGAGTGATAGTGCCAAATTTTCCTGAACGAATATAATATCGTCGGGAATTTTCAGCTTACACGGGGCGAAATTCCAAATCGCCTTGATTTTATTTTTAAGCATCAGATCGCACACCCCCTGTGCCGAGCCTTCGCCTACTGCTATTATGCCGATATGAACATTTTCTTTCTTGCAGAAATCTTCAAACTCGCTCATCGGCAAAATATTTTCTTTTTCGTTGACTATTGCTTCATTACTGTCAAAGCCTGCTATGATCTTAACTCCGTATTCCTCGAAGCCACGATAATCAAGCAACGCCTTACCGAGCTTACCTGCACCTACAAGCACTGCATTTGTAAGCGTATTGTTGCCAAGACACTTCTCTATACTGCTTATAAGATCGCTTTTTAAATATCCTATTTTCGGCTTGCCTCTGCCGCTTACCGAGCTAAGATCCTTTCTTACCTGTACCTCGCCAAGTGACAGATCTCTTGCGATTGCGGCAGACGAAATATATTTATCCGAGATCCCTTTTAAAAAACCAAGATACTTAGGTAATCTGCCCAAGGTTGCTTTCGAAACAGAACTTCTTTTCATTCTGCCACCTCCATTCATTCAACGCTATCATTTTAACAGATATTTTTCAAGCTGTGAAATCTTAAATTGTTATATCGGTATTATATTTATCGATATAACCTTTACCGATTGCATTAAAAAATTCCAACCTTTTCAAAGATTGGAATTAATTTATATTATTATAATATATATTTACGTTTTGCTTCGCAGAGCTGGGTAATAAATTGCTTATCGATTTTCGACAGCTTATATTCCTCTCTGTATATAAGCACGTCCTTATATATTTTTTTGTTATCACTGCATTTCTTTTGTACAAGATTATAGCGCTGCAATATTTTTTCGGGTAAGGGAGATACCCACATAAATGTATCTGGATTTTCAGATAGCAAATCAAACTGACTCGCTCTTTCGAAAATAAATATTCTGCGTGATATATTATCGGGAAGCTCTTCTTTTACGACCTTCGAAAGAGAAAGAGACGGTACGTACGGATCTGCATGAGCAATTTCGATACGGTCCTTCAAATCGTCAAAGGTAATATTATCATTATTTGCAAGAGATGAATCCGCACTCATGACCAAGCAATATGAAAATTCTGTCACCATCTCATAGGCAAGTCCTTTTTCCTCAAGCAATATTTTAAAATATTTATCGTAATTCTCCGCGTAACGAATAATGCCGAGCTTATAATCGTGATTTAAAATATTATGAATTGTCCTTTGAGA
This sequence comes from Clostridia bacterium, assembly GCA_017461765.1. Taxonomy (GTDB): domain Bacteria; phylum Bacillota; class Clostridia; order Oscillospirales; family CAG-272; genus RGIG2000. The sequence goes on from JAFTXO010000024.1 coordinate 26,447, forward strand.
GTTCGTTTCCTTATAAAATATCTCGGCAGAGTCACCTGATAGGGTTTTTGAAAACTGTGCAAAAGCTTCGGATATATAGCTGGCTCTTGGTACGGATATGGAAAAGCGTTGCTTTTTTGCTGCTCCCTCCTTATATATCTTATCTACCTGATCGATTTGCTTTAATATTTCATTTGCATAGCCAATAAATTCTTCTCCCTCAGGGGTTAAAACCATTCCCTTAGCAGAGCGATTGAAAATAGTAATTCCCAATTCCGCTTCAAGCTCCTTTACCGAACGGCTAAGGTTAGGCTGAGCTATAAGAAGTGTTTCAGCAGCCTTATTAAGTGAGCCGAGTCTTGCAACCTCAACAGCATATTTCATATGCAATATATTCATATTTTTACCCCCTTATGTGAATAATGTTAAAAATATTTATAGATACATATTTATTTTAACATATTTTAATTTTAAAATCAATACACGGTATTTATTTTATCAAATCTGTCTGTGCAAGCAGCATTCGTTCCAATTCCTTGGCAGGAAGGCTAAGCGAATTGAATTTTCTCTTAACAAGGCAAATTTCTCTCTGCGGTATTTTAATGCTAAGATCAAGCTTATGAATACCGTTTAGCGTTTGATTTGATACAAATTCCTTTGGTACAAAGCCAATTCCGAGATCGTGCTGAACCAATGGCAAAATCTGATCAGAGGTTGCTACCTCTATCTCGGGTATAAATTCACAGCCCTCTGACATAAAGAGCTTAGAATAAAAATCGTACGTTGAGCTTTTCCTTTCCAAAGAAATTATCGGACATTCATTTAAGCGTGAAAGATCAAGCTTTTCATTTATTTTCTTATAAAGCTCATCTCCGCAGACTGCCACCTCTTCAAATTCTTTAAGCTTTTTTTGTGTAAATTCACTGTCTTTATCAATAGGTGTTGTGACAACTGCAAAATCTATGACACCATTTTTTAATGATATCAAGGACTTGGGGGTTGAAAGATTTGTTATTTTAATTCTTATCTGAGGATATTTTTTATGAAACGAATTCAACACGGGCAAAAGAAAGCATCTTAATGCAATTTCCGTAGCGCCAATTGAAACAACGCCATTTTTCAAGCTCTTCTTCATGGAAATTTCCTCTTCCCCCGCTTGAATATGCTCAAATGCAAGCTCTATATGAGAATATAGCTTTTCACCCTCGGGGGTCAGGCTTACACCCTTATTCGAACGAAGAAGCAAGGTGCATCCCAGCTCTGCCTCCAAGGTCTTTATTGCTCTTGTAAGATTTGGCTGATTTGCCAAAAGCACATTTGCGGCTTTTGTGAAGCTTCCGTATTTGGCTACATAATAAAAAATCCGATAATAATCATAGCTTATATACATATTTTTCTCCATATCAAATAGATATAATAAAAATATCAATTATACATTTTACATATAGTTTTAATTGTATTATACTTTATGCAGGCAAATTTGTCAATCAATATTTGAGCATTTTAATAAGCATCTTATTTAAAAATAACATTTAATTTATATATTTTAGGTGTGCTGCTCTTTAAAAACTATACTTTTATCTTTCTTTAGGAGAAATGCAAATGAATAAGGATCTGACCGTAGGAAAGCCTTCAACGGTATTATGGAAATTCTGTCTTCCCTTGTTTGGCAGTGTTATTTTTCAACAGCTTTATAATTTAGCAGACAGCTTCGTGGCGGGAAAATTCATAAATGAGAATGCTCTTGCCGCTGTCGGAAACAGCTATGAGATAACTCTTATTTTTATCGCCTTTGCATTCGGATGCAACATAGGCTGCTCTGTTATTGTTTCGCAATTATTCGGTGCGAAAAAATACAAGGATCTGAAAACGGCGGTTTATACAACTTTGATAGCAAGCGGTATTTTATGTGCGCTTTTGATGGTTTTGGGGCTGAGTCTTGGCTCTTCGCTTTTACACTTGATAAATACGCCTGACAATATTTTTGACGACTCATTATTATATTTGCAAATATACGTTTTAGGCTTACCGTTCGTTTTTTATTATAATGTCGCAACAGGTATTTTTTCAGCCTTGGGAGATTCAAAAACACCGTTTATCTTCCTTGCCTGCTCTTCTGTTTCCAATATTGCAATGGATATTTTATTTGTAACCGCATTCGGTATGGGTGTTGCGGGTGTTGCATGGGCGACCTTCATTTGTCAAGGGGTAAGCTGTATCTTATCTGTTTTATTCGTCTTTTTGCGATTTTCAAAGATAAAGACAGATGAAAAAGCTCCTATATTCTCATTTGATTTATTAAAGAAGATCTCAATTGTAGCAATTCCGAGTATCCTGCAACAAAGCTTTATTTCAGTTGGAAACATTATAATTCAAGGAATAATCAACACCTTCGGCTCGGCTGTAATAGCGGGATATTCTGCTTCGATCAAGCTGAACAATCTGGTTATTACCTCGCTTACCACATTAGGAAACGGCATCTCCAATTTTACCGCTCAAAATCTCGGTGCAGATAAGCCCGAAAGAATAAAAGAGGGCTTCAGGGCGGGGATCAAATTAGTATGGATAATTTGTATTCCGCTTGTGCTGTTATATTTGATCGCAAGTAATCAGTTGGTATACTTCTTCCTTGACAATCCAAGCACTACAGCCATAGAAACAGGTGTTATGATTTTAAGAATTGTTTCGCCGTTCTATTTTATCATTTCGTTGAAGCTCGTATCCGACGGAGTTTTGCGAGGTGCAGGAATGATGAACAAATTTATGATTGCCACATTTACGGACCTTATATTGCGTGTTACACTTGCAAAGATCTTATCCATTCCCTTCGGCGCTACGGGAATATGGATGGCTTGGCCTATAGGCTGGACGGTGGCAACGGTTTTATCGTTCGTTTTTTACCGTAAGATAAAATGGAACAAAGTAAAAAAATAATATATAAACAAACGGCAGATGCTAAAAGGGCGTCTGCCGTTTGTTATTTTTGGTTTATTTGGAAATCATACGGTTGCCGTAAGCTGTTTTCCATCATAATCGATAGTTATCATGCTCTCAGGCTCAATATCCTCGGAAATAATTTTTCTCGCTATTAAGGTTTCTACTTTTGACTGTATGAACTTTTTCAGCGGTCTTGCACCGTAAATCGGATCATAGGCTGTATCTATAACATAATCCTTTGCTCTGTCGGTTACGGTTATAAAGAGTCTTTTTTGAATAAGACGCTTTGAAAGCTCCTTAAGAACCAAATCAATGATAGATCGAATATTTTCCTTTGTAAGCGGCTTATAAAATACTATTTCGTCAAGACGATTAAGAAATTCGGGACGGAAGCTGCGTTTAAGAAGCATATTTACGCTATTTTTTGCGTCCTCGCTTATTTCGCCGTTATCCTTTATTCCCTCAAGAATAATATCCGAGCCAAGGTTAGAGGTCATAATTATTATAGTATTTTTAAAGTCTACCGTTCTTCCTTGGGAATCTGTAATTCTGCCGTCGTCAAGAACCTGCAACAAAAGATTGAATACATCTGGATGCGCTTTTTCTATTTCATCAAAGAGTACAACCGAATACGGTCTTCTGCGCACTGCCTCTGTAAGCTGTCCTCCCTCCTCATATCCGACATATCCGGGAGGCGCTCCTATTAGACGCGATACGGAGTATTTCTCCATATACTCACTCATATCGATTCTGACCATATTATGCTCATCGTCAAAGAGCGACTGCGCGATCGATTTTGCAAGCTCCGTTTTACCTACGCCGGTAGGTCCTAAGAAGAGGAATGAGCCTATTGGACGCTTGGGGTCTTGAATGCCCGCACGGGAACGCAAAATAGCATCGCAGACCTTATTCACTGCCTCGTCCTGACCCACAACTCTTTCATGAAGTATTTTATCAAGATTTAAAAGCTTCTCTCTTTCTCCTTCAACAAGCTTTGATACGGGAATACCAGTCCAACGCGAAACCGTTTTTGCAATTTCCTCGTCCGTTACCTGATCACGAAGGAGTGTGCTCTTTGCTTCCTTTGCTTTCTTTTCCTCTTCCTCAAGCTCCTTTTGAAGCTTTGGAAGCGTACCGTATTTAAGCTCGGCAGCCTTATTCAAGTCATACTCATTTTGGGCTTTTTCAATTTGTGCATTCGTATGCTCTATTTGCTCACGAATTTTTTGTACCTTGTTTATGGAATTCTTTTCGTTTTCCCATTTTGCCTTCATTTCATTGAAGGTATCGCGCATTTCGGCAAGCTCTTTTCTTATTTCATTAAGATGCTCAACGGATAACTTATCGGTTTCTTTTTTAAGTGCCGCTTCCTCAATCTCAAGCTGCATGATCTTGTGAGAGATTTCGTCCATTTCAGTAGGCATAGAGTTCATTTCTGTTTTTATGAGCGAGCAAGCCTCATCGATCAAGTCGATAGCCTTATCGGGCAAAAATCTGTCAGAAATATATCTGTCGGAAAGTGTTGCGGCGGCAATTATTGCATTATCATGAATTTTAACGCCGTGATAAACCTCATATCTTTCCTTCAAGCCTCTCAGTATCGATATCGTATCCTCAACATTTGGTTCGTTTACCAAAACAGGCTGATATCTTCTTTCAAGAGCGGGATCCTTTTCAATATATTTTCTGTATTCATTAAGTGTGGTAGCACCTATACAGTGTAGCTCTCCTCTTGCAAGCATTGGCTTTAAAATGTTACCGGCATCCATAGCGCCGTCGGTTTTTCCTGCGCCTACAATAAGGTGAAGCTCATCGATAAAAAGTATGATCCTTCCCTCGCTTGCCTTAACCTCATTAAGAACAGCCTTTAATCTTTCCTCAAACTCACCTCTGTATTTTGCACCTGCCACAAGTGCGCCCATATCAAGAGAGAAAATCGTTCTGTCCTTCAAATTATCGGGCACATCTCCCTTTACGATACGCATAGCCAAGCCTTCCGCGATTGCGGTTTTACCGACTCCGGGCTCACCTATAAGACAAGGGTTATTTTTTGTCTTACGCGAAAGTATTCTTATAACATTTCGTATTTCCTCGTCTCTGCCGATAACGGGGTCGAGCTTTTGATTTTTTGCAAGCTCCACAAGATCCGAGCCATATTTTTTCAGCACATCGTATGTTGCTTCGGGATTTTCATTTTTCACGGTCTGATTACCTCTTATTGATTTCAGGGCTGATAAGAAGGAGTCCTTTGTTATTTTGTACTTATCGATGATTTTTTTAACTGTTGCATCTGCCTTTAATATGAGAGCAAGCATAATATGCTCGACGGAAACGAATGAATCCTTCATTTTTTCCGCTTCATTTTCTGCACATTCGATAGCTACGGAAAGGCCGTTTGACATATACATAGAGCCACCGTTCACCTTTGGAAGCTTTTCAATGGCGCTTAAGCTCTCCCTTGCAATATCGTCATGCTTTATCTGCATACGCTTTAAGATTTCGGGAATCAATCCCTCGTTTTGTGTTAAGAGGGCATAAAGTATATGAACCTGTTCAATGGATTGATTTCCGTTTTCACGAGCCACACCTTGTGCCGAATTTAACGCATCAACGCTTTTTTGTGTGAAATTCTGTAAATTCATAAAAATATACCTCCTTAAATTTTTTAAATTATTATTTCACATTTTTTTAAATAATCAACATAAATTCTTTCAATTTCATCGTTCGGTGAAATATTTGTGTCAATACAAGCAAAATATATTTTCAGTGACTTATCAAATATCTTTATATAATCTGCAATCAGCTCACCTAATTTATCGGTTGTAATTCCGCTTTGCGTATGCAATATCAACGAACGGCAAAATTTTGCGTTATCCAATGTATATCTTATATCTTTCGTATACTTTGATTCTATCAATGTCCATAGCTTAAAGAACTCAACCATATAGTAAATAAGTGTAGAATTCTGCGTTCTCATGTAGACCTTAAGCTGTCCTACTTCATTTGAGGACGTTCTGTACAGCTCGACGCTATATCTTACAGACGGATTATATTTAAAATCAAGAGACGAACGAAGATTTAATACAGATACTGAGTTGCCAAGCAGTGTTTGAAATGTTTCGCTTGGAGAAAAAATATCCTCAAGCTGTTTAAAAATCTGGCTCATTCTCTTCTCGGGTGTCACATATGAAACATACTCCGCAAGAATTTGATTTATCATATTGGAGCGGTTGGTGTTTGATTTATATGCAAGGCGATCTATTTCCGCCACCACACCGTCGGATAAAATCAAGGAATACATACTTTTTTTCATTTCATCAACTCCTTTACAAAATAAATTATACATCTGATTATAGAACTTGTCAATAGATTTATATAAATTTTATTGCAATTTTTAAAGTTTTTTATTGCAAAAAACAAAAAGGAAGGCCGCTTCCAATCGACCTTCCCTTCTCCAGATATATTATCCATAGCTTTTTGTCAATAACAGGTTTATTTTTATGGGGGATACCAATGAACTTAGGTTATGGACAAAGATACCTGTATGGTTGATACTATAATATTAGCACGATTTTTTCGTTTTGAGAATAATTAAAAAAGCATATCTGTATTATTACCTATGATATAAGTCGGAAAATATAATTTAAGATAAAGATCTATATTTATTGAATTGTTATTATAAATTATGATATAATAATAAAACAAACATTATTGCAATATTTTCAATCCTATTAAAGAGGTATTCTATGCAAAGCTTCAATTATCACACTCATACATACAGATGCGGTCACGCCGACAACCGCATGCAGGATGAGGACTATGTTAAAGAATTTATAAAAAAGGGCTTCAAAAAAATAGCCTTTACCGATCATGCTCCGCAAAAAGAGCAAATCGATAAAAGGCTTTATATGCGAATGGAATATTCGCAATTAAACGAATATATAGAAAGTATAAACGCACTGAAGGATAAATACAAGGGCTCGATCGATATAGAAACAGGCTTTGAAATAGAATTTCTCCCGGGGCAGGAGAAAAATTTGTTTGAGCTGAAGCAGCTTTCGGATAAGCTTATTTTGGGACAGCATTTTATCTACAACGAGGATAATACAGGATTAAAAACTATCAGAATAGATATATTCAATGATGAGGATTTAATAAAGTATGCAAGCTATATAAAGACAGCTATGGAAATTAAGCTCCCCGATATTGTTGCTCACCCAGATCTTTTTATGTTGAGCAGTACCTTCTTTGGGAAGGCGGAAGACGAGGCAACGAAAATAATTTGCAAGGCAGCAGAAGAAAGCAGAATTCCCTTGGAAATAAACTTAGCCGAGGCGGCGTCACATATATCAAATCCGAATAATAAGATACACTACCCTTGCAAGGAGTTTTGGAGAATAGCCTCGGAGTATGATATAAATGTCGTTTACGGAATAGATGCCCACAACAAAGGACAAATAGAGCTATACGAAAAATCTATGGAGCTTGTAAATAAAATCATCGGCAGTGACGTTATAGAAAAGCTTCACTTCTTAGACAATTTTTAAATGGCACAATACAAATAAAAAAGGACACTTGTGGGTGTCCTGAATAAATGGGTTTCATAATAAACCCCAAAAGGACGAGAAATTCGTCCTTTTTGTGTACTTAATTTTCTGTAAGTTGTAGTATTCCGTCTTATTCTTTGGGTGATAAGATGAAGTTGTGCTATTACAAAACAGTTAAAAAATCCAATTTATTTCTTTAAAGCCGAAGAGTGTTCGCTTGGGTGACGGAGTGCCTCTCCATTGAGAAAGCTCTGATTTTTCATCCCAGTAATCAACATTTCCGAAAATCGGAGCAATACTTGAACACTGTACGATTTTGAGCTTTATTTTTTCGTTCTGCCATGTTTTATCTATATTATAAACATATGGCGCGGCAATTTTTTCTCCTAACAGAACATCATCAGCATATAGACAGGTATATAATTTTGTTCCCGTTATTTCAATGGCTTTCGCTCCCTTTGGAATTGTAATGTCCGATGAAAATTCGATTTTACCGTAATCGCAAAGCATTTCGCCGAGGGTGAAATGCTTTTTACGCGTGCTTAGTGTTACACTGCAAATATCGCTATTTATTGCTTCGGCAGAAAAATCTCCGATAGCAAGCACGCTCGGCATATATTTAAAATCCCTCTCCGATTTTATTTCATATACACCTTTTTTAAGCTCAACATTATCAGATAAGCCGTATAGCTCTCTCATTCCGGCGGATAACGCAGTTGCTTCTTTATAAGAGTTAATTTTTTGACCGTTTAAATATGATTCTGTATCCTTTCTGATAGCAAAAGTCACATTCATATCACACTCGCAATTTATTTTCGCGGCAGTCTGTGAATTCAAATACATCATTCGTATCATATTCGGATTACGGTAGCTTAGATCAAACACAGCCGATATTTTTTCCTTCTTAAATGAGCTTTGCTCGCAGGAAAGCAAGACATCATGCTCGTTTATAAAAATCCTTTTCCCGTTTATAAGGTACTCGCTAGCGGGTGCAAACAAATTCAAAACTATTATACTGCCATCACTGAATTTTCTTACAAATATGCCATAAGGAGCTTCTCCGTTTATATCGGTCACAGTAATATTGCCGCCAAGCGTTTTAATTATTTCATTTGAGCTTACGCTCGCTCCGTTGAGTGTAAATTCAAGCTTTTCGTTAAGCTCTATTACGGGAGTATTGTCGCATACCCTCTCATCATCTATAAATTTCCATTGAATTTGGTTGTATGTAAGCTCGTTTATCAAATTAAAGAATTGTGAAAGATCCAAGGCGGCGGTTATATTTTTGGCACAAACCGAAAAAGGATAACGAATATACACATCCGCCTCATAATCCTTTTCAGCGTATTGAGATGATTTTTTTGCTTCCTCTGATAAGAGCTTCATGCCCACAAAATCGGGTTGATCGGAGCTAAAATTATTAAAAAAATCTGTTACAAGCATATTTCCTCGCATATCTATATGAGAAATTGCAAGAAAATAATTATTGATTTTATGACACGCGGCAAGATATAGCATACACCGTTTTTTAGCATAGCTCATATCGCACGGGCCTAAGGCAAAGAGCTCAGCCATAGCACCGTTATTGCCACTTGCATATTCGGCAACGCCCAGAAGCGCCATCTCGCTTCTATCGGTAAAATCCGTATCTATTTCATCAATTCCCGGAAGCATAAAGGACGAAATATTTTTCAAAAGCCGTCCGTTGTGCCTTGTAGTCCAAAATGGCTCATTATCGCACATCAAATGCCCCGTCATTATAATTCCGTGGATTTTGCACCAATCGGAAATTTTACTGATATAGCACTTATTAAAGCGATCGGAAATTACTTTTGTAGCATAAAGATAAAAGCTTTCATAATGCGAACGCATATCCTTATTAAAGTCACGGTCAAAAATTCTGTTATAATCTTCCTCAAGACCGTCATAATAGGGGATCGATACGTCATCACAGCAATATCCGATTGACGGCTCGTCGGTAAATATGCCCTTTATAATATTACCGAAATACTGCTTAAAGCGCTTATAGTATTCCTCGTGAGTACATTTTATAAAGTACTCAACCGCTTCATTTGATAATAAATCAGGAAAATACTTTTCACCAAAAAGGCCTGAATTATGCAAGGACTTAAAGCTGATATTACCGATGCTTTCGCCTTTGGTCGCAATTGATCTTAAGCGAAAGCTTTCGTGACTTGTAACCCTGCCCTTTGCATCTCCCGACGGCCAATTAAAATCGTCATAAAGCCACAGCTGCATATCTAATGTCTGTGCTGCCTCAATAAAATCAGAAATTGTCTTAAACCACTCCTCCGATAAATATTCAAGCTCGCATCCGGATCTTGGATAAATCAGGGCTTGATCAATTCCGTTCTCCTTAAGCCCCTTTAAATATTCGAATATTTTTTCTTTGGTCGGCTTTCCCGTAATTGCCGACATAGTAATAAGCGGACCTTTCATTTTTTCTGCTCCTTTTTGGTGGTATATCTATGCTAATTATACTTTATTTTTCAAATGAAATCAAGTTAATCTTTAATACGGGCAAAAGATAAAGCCACCTTAAATGATGTGCATTAGCACTAAGGTGGCTTTTTTTATTCAGATAGATTTTTTACAGCCCGACAAGTAATATCTCTTGACAGGGCTTTTAATATTTTTAATAAGTAGCCTCTACTGTACCGCTGATCTCATCAGCAGCTCCCGAGCCTCTGATTTCAAATTCATAAACCAAGCGGTATGTACCTGTACCCGTACCTGTAAGATCAACTGTATGATTTATCGTTGCGTAAATTGTGCTGGTTTCATCTGTCCAAGCTGCGCCGGTAACATCCTGCCAGCCGCTTGTTGTGGACTTTTGAACCTTACTTGTTATCGTTGCACCTGTGGTAGTTGCATATCCTATGTAATTTAAAGTAACTGTACCTACGCCGTCCTCGGAAATTTGGAACTCACGATTTACGGTCAAAACATTGTTATAGCAAGGCATAACCTGGTCATCGTAATTTGCCGCAGAAACAGGAATAATAATTGTACAAAGCATAAGTACTACTAAGCTTAATGTTAAAAATCTTTTCATTGTGTTCTCCTCTTTTAGTTTTTTACTTACTTTCGCATGATTTTCAAGGGATAAATGATATATCTCGCCCCTCCTTTCTCCGATTATAAAGCGCTAAAACAACGCTCAAGTTTACTTGATATTTGTTTTTTAAATTCTACCCCTTTATTAACAAAAACGCAATTTTTCACCAAAAAGTTTGAATTTTTAAAAATTTCTTCAAAAAAATTTATTTTTTTACAAAATTCCATATTTTATATTGAGATTTTTTATATATTGTGGTAAAATAAACAACAATAGTAGGAAAGGTGCATTAAAATGTTAGGGTTCTATTTATTACTTATCGAAGATCACGATAATGATGATGATTTTTTACGAATTTATAATCAATATAATAAGATGATGTATAAGGTTGCTAAATATCACATAAAAAATCATCATTTAGCGGAAGAGGCAGTACAAAACGCTTTTATCGGTGTAGCGAGAAATATTGACAGAATTAAAAATTTTGACAAAGAATATTTAGAAATTTATTTGTGCAAATCGGCAAAGCATGCTGCTTTTTCAGTTATAAAGAAGGAAAACATTGTATCAAGCAATACCGTCAGCTTAGATGATCAGTTCACGGATGTGCAATCTGGCGAAGTGCTGAGCGAAGCATTTTTACAAAACGAGCTTTTAGATTCGGTAATAAAATACATACGCTCCATGAAATCGGAATACAGTGACGTTCTTACATATCATTTTTTATATGAGCTCACGCTGAAGGAATGCTCTATCGTTTTGCAAATTCCAATATCGACTGTAAAAACACGACTATACAAGGGACAAAAAATGATTCAAGAAAAATTCAAGGAGTATATAAATGACCGCAGCAGAAATTGATATATTGAAAAAAGCCCTGTTTATATTAGGGCGTGAGGAAGTCAGTGCATATAACGCGCTGCCCGACGAAGAGGTGATTTTTTCTAAAGAATTCGAGGATAAAATACAAAAAATAGCCAAAAAGAGAAAATCCTTTACTTACAGAATAACAAAGACTGTTCCAAGAAGGATAGCGGTATCCTTTATTGCCGCCATTATTACGTTTATAATGATGATGAGTATATCCGCTATACGAAAGCCTATAACAAAATTCTTCATGAATATTTATGAAGATCATATAGATATAAGTATTGAAGATGACGGAAATGAAGATATTCCGGAAAATATAGAGGAGCTTTATTTGCCATCGTATATGATAGACGGATATACCAAGATCGATTATGCAAATAGCGGCACATTCGCTACCACTGCATGGATGAATGATAACTCTATGATAATGTTACAGCAGACTCTGCTCAAGATCGGACTTAAAATTCATCTTGATAACGAAGGAATTGAATATAAAAAAATCATCATTAAAGATGCCGTGATCTATTACTTTTATAAGGAAAAAACTCTTGCTACTATGTGGACAAACGGAATTTATATGTTTACTATGACTTTTCCCAAGGATACACCGCTTGATGAGGCTTTAAATGTTATAAGAAGCTTAAAAGCGGCTGAGGATGTTACGGTCAAATAATCACCAAGGAGAGCGAATATGAATTTAAAAATTAAAATGCTCGATGATGAGCTTTGGTATGGCGGATCTGTTGCTGAGGCTATGAAAAATCCCTTTGACAGTGCTTGTGTCTTTGATTATGATATGGAAAAAGGGTTGAATCAAACTATGCCGCTTTTTGTATCTACAAAGGGCAGATATATTTGGTGTGAAGATCCTATGAAGGTACATATTGAAGGGGGAGTGTTTGATTTATCCGCTAATAGCGATATTATACTTTGCCAATGCGGAGACTGTCTTAAGGATGCGTACCTTAATGCGTGCAACAAGCATTTCAAATTCAGCGGAAAGATACCGCCTCTTAAATTTTTTGAAAGCGCGCAATACAACACTTGGATGGAGCTTGACTATCATCAAAATCAGGAATCGATACTCAAATACGCACACGGCATCGTTGATAACGGCTATGAGGCGGGAGTTTTAATGATAGACGAGGGCTGGCACACAAGATACGGGCTTTGGGAGTGGGATTTTGTTAAATTTCCCGATCCAAAAGGAATGATAGAGGAGCTACACAGTCTTGGCTTTAAGGTTATGCTTTGGGTAGTGCCTATGGTTACCTCCGACGGGCAAGCTTTTAGTATGAGCTATTTTCCATACAATAATTTTTTAAACGGTGCGTGCGGCGATAAAAAATATTTTTTACGCACAGATGACGGAAAGGTGGCTCTTGTCGAGTGGTGGAACGGCTTTAGCGCTATGCTTAATATGTGCAACCCCGATGACAGAGATTTTCTTGACAGCAAGCTACGCGGGCTCGTTGACGAATACGGAGTAGACGGATTTAAGTTTGACGGCGGAACGATAAATATGTACCATCAGGATTATATAGTGAACGGAAATCAGACAAAATATACTCCTGCGGAAATGAATATCGCTTGGAATGAGTTTGGTACAAGATACAAGTATCACGAATACAAAGACACGTTCAAGGGCGGCGGAAAGCCTGTTATCCAACGTTTAAGAGACAGAAACCATAGCTGGAACGAAGACGGTATTGATACAATTCTACCTTCTGTTCTTCTCCAAGGGCTTATCGGTCATCCCTTCGTATGCCCCGATATGATAGGCGGCGGATGGTGGTCACTTAATTATGACCCGAATTTTAAGCTTGATCAAGAGCTTTTTGTAAGAATGGCACAGGTCAGTGCTCTTTTGCCTATGATGCAATTTTCTTGGGCACCTTGGCGTATGCTTGATAAAAATCACGCTCAGCTTTGCTTAGAGGCTGCTCAGCTTCACAAAAAATTCGCTCCGTATATAATAGAGTTAGTTAAAGAGTCTGCAACAAGCGGCGAACCTATTGTGCGCCATATGGAATATGAATACCCGCATAGCGGATATGAAAGAACCCTTGATCAATTCATGTTGGGAAAGGACATTTTGGTCGCCCCTGTGGTTGAAAAAGGTCACTTTACGCGCCAAGTATCATTGCCGAGTGGCAAGTGGAAATATCTTGGCAAAACAGAATACGAGGGCGGCAAAACCGTAATTGTTGACGCTCCGATTGATGTTTTACCTTATTTCTTAAAAGAAAACTAAATACAAAATCGGCACGCATTTCTGCGTGCCGATTTGTTATGTTGTGAATAAAGCAATTGTACATTAATTCGAGATATTTTTCTTGTAACTGTCAGGAGCTTTCCAACTCTCAATTTTATTTCTCCTTTTTGTCACAAAATATCAGCATATTCCATGAGTGCTTTTGTAAAATAATAGGCTCTGCTTGGTTAACGTAACGGTTATTGGGATGAATTTTCTCACTATCCTTACTGTTTACAGTATTCAAGTCATCGCAATACAATTCTATATGCTCTTTGAAAGTATAACCGTCAAAGCCGTCAAGATCGAGCTGAAGCTCCATATTTTCTTCAAGAGAGCGATTTACGGCGAATACGACTACCTCGCCTCGATCCTTATTATCGATAACCGATGTACATAGATACGGAATATCCCAGCCTTCCCCTGATTTGTAAGCATCACTCTCGATATTTACTTTAAGTGTAGCTCCGTTACCGTATAAGGAAGCATACATATAGGGGTAAAAAATAGTTTGCTTCCAAGCCTTACCGCCGTTTTCGGTCATGATAGGAGCAATTACGTTTACAAGCTGTGCAAGGCAAGCGATTTTAACACGGTCGCAGTTATTTTGCAGTGTCATAAGCATACAGCCGACAAGCAAAGCATCCTCAAAATTATATTTTTCCTCAAGCAGGTGGGGGGCAATTTGCCACCTTTCCATAGATTTTTCTTCGTCCTTTGTTCTGTACCAGACATTCCATTCGTCAAAGGACAAATTAACCGTTTTTTCACTATTCTTTTTAGCCTTAATTTCGTCGCAGATGTTGGCGGTATTTTTTATGAACCTGTCCATATCCTCGGCTCTTGCGAGAAAATCAAGAGTATTATTGGCTTTGTTTCCGTAGTAACAATGCAGTGACAAATAATCAATATAGTCGTAGGTATGGTCAAGAACTGTTCTTTCCCACTCCCCGTAGGTCGGCATATTTGGATCAGAGCTGCCGCAAGCCACAAGCTCAATGTCGGGGTCAATCCATTTTAAGACCTTGGCTGTTTCTGTTGCTGCTCTGCCGTATTCCTCTGCGGTTTTGTGACAAATTTGCCAATCTCCGTCCATTTCGTTTCCCAAGCACCAAAGCTTAATTCCGAAGGGCTCATCAAAGCCGTTTTTACGGCGGAGATTTGCGTAATATGTATTTGTTCTACCGTTACAGTATTCAATTAGGCTTCTTGCCTCGTCAGGGCCTCTTGTGCCCAAGTTTACAGCCATCATGACATCGGTGTTTGCTCGCTTCGCCCATTCTTGAAATTCGTCTATTCCAACCTCGTTCGTTTCTATGGAGAGCCAAGCCAAGTCTAATTTGTGAGGTCGCTTGCTCTTATCGCCAATGCCGTCCTCCCAATTATAACCCGAAACAAAGTTTCCGCCGGGATAGCGAACTATCGGAATGTTTAACTGATTTATAAGCTCTAAAACATCGCCTCTGAAGCCCATGTCATCGGCTGTTATGTGAGTAGGCTCATATATTCCGTTATACACTGCTCTGCCAAGATGCTCAATAAAAGAACCGTATATACGCCTATCTATTTGACCTACTTTATTATTTTTATTTACAGTAATTTTAGCTTTCATTTAATACTTAAAGCACCTGATATGCGTTAGCCGCCCAGGAATAGCCCTTACAACGAAGCTGCTTTCCTGTGATAGCGCTTGTATTTTCGCTGAAGCCGTATTTCGTAACAGATGCCTTATAGTTTTCCGCAATCTTGTCTGCAAGCTCGGTGTAACCAAGGTTACGAAGAGCGTAAACGAACATTATAACATCGGGAGCCCAAACTGCTCCGCGCCAATATCCGTCCTCAACGAACATAGAACTGTCAACAGCCTCGCTTGCAATACCGCCCTTGCAGAGATGATGCTCTGTAATCTGCTTAACTATATATTCCTGAATTTCCTTCGGAAGCAGATCCTCAAGAATAATTACGCGAAGCGGCATAAGAGCGTTACAGTAGTATGGCTCGCCTGTTTCTGCGAGGCGTACAAATATTCTTTCGCCGTCCCAATAATCCTTAACTGCCTTATCTGCAAGCTCCTTTGCGAGCTGAGCATAAATTCTTTTGTCGGTAGGATAATTGAGAATCTCTGCTGCCTCGGCAAGGAATGAGCATTGAACGGAGAGGAATGCAATAAGCTCCGAGGTTTCAATATGCTCGCTCTTGTCAAAGCAGGTCGAGTTATCCTGTCCCGAATCGTTGCCGTGATAGTACGAGGGAACATCGCCTCTGAGATTAAGCCACCAATCCGTATTACGCTTCATATCGAAGTACACCTCATCAAGAGCGTGAGGTGTTGCAAACTCCGGGTTTCTCTTTATCATTTGCTTGTACATCCAGCCCTGTACGGGAGGCTTAACAAAATTCCATACTTTATAGTTTTCCGAAATAGCATCGGGAACTCTGCCAATGCGGTTAATATGCTTGTACATTATCATAAACTGATCCATCGCAAGACGGTAGTCAACATCTGCAAGACCGAGGGCGTTAAAGGCATTATCCCAGCTCCATACGTTGCTCATGCCCGCCTTACCCATTACAATAGCCTCGGTAGAAAAGTTACCCGCAGGAGAAATGGTGTTAGACCACATTATGTAGGCACATTCCTTTTCGTATTTGTTCTTGCAGTTAAATTTCTTTTCCCAAGCGAGATAGTCCTTTTCAGCTAAATCGGCATAGTGGTCGTAGCTCATGCCCTTCGCTTCAACGGCTCCCTTGTTAAGGAAATTCGCTTCTATTGCGAATTCGTATTCGCCATTTTCGTCGGGATAGGCGCGAACGTTGGCATAATCCGCCACTACCTTGCCGGGAATACGCGATTTTTCAATTTTAAGGCTACCCTTAATCGGAACGAACATTAAGCTACAATTGTTTTTAAAATCACAAAGCTCGATAACTCCGTTTTGAATTACCTGATAGTCAAATTTCGTGCTTGTCCTTGCAATTTCAACAAGAATGTCCTTTCCCTTGCCTTTAATATATGTACCGTCAGTGCCGAACATAGTGATTTTTTGCTCGCCGCCATCAAATTTAGCACTGATCTCACGGGGAACAAATGATAGCTTTGAGCCCTTGCCGTAATTGATAGCCAGCACTCCGTTGAAGATATCCTGACCGTGACCGTGAATCATATCTAATTTAAGGGTATCAGCACCCTTTTTATCCCATACGAGATAAGAGCCCCTAATGCTGTAATGAAGTCTGTCAAATGTATACATAAAAATCTCCTCACATTTTTTACAATTTTAAATTTTGTTGTATATTTATTATACAACACATTTAACAGAATATCAATAATTAAATAAAAATAAATACGGATCAAAAGGATGTGAAGGTATTTTAAATATCAATAAATATTGCATTCAATTATTTTATATGATAAAATCTAAGTAGATAAAAAGCGAAATCAATAGGAGATAAATTATGAAAAAAAGAAAAGATAGCTTTTGGGGATTGCATTTTGATTTTCATGCACGGCCCGAGAATGGCGTGCAAGGACTGAGCTTGAATGAAGATAATATCAGAGAGATATGCCGTTCATTGAAGCCGGATTTTATTCAAATTGATTGCAAGGGACATCCGGGCTGGACATCCTATCCCTCAAGGTTGGGAAATGCAATGCCTGAATTTTCGCAAAACACACTAAAGCTTTGGAGACAAGTAACCAAAGATGAGGGTGTCGCTCTTTATATGCACTATTCGGGTGTATTTGATAAAAAATATTGTAGCGAGCATCCCGAGCAAGGTGTTTTGATGGCTAACGGAGTATATAGCAAGGATGCAACAAAACTTAATGGCTCATATTCTGACGATTTGCTTATTCCACAGCTTTTGGAGTTAGCAGGGGAATATGAAGTGGATGGAGCGTGGATAGACGGAGATTGCTGGATGGCATTTGCAGATTTCTCCTCCGAAACGCTTTCATCCTTTGAAAAGGAAACAGGTATTGATCTTGAAGGAAAATTGCCAGCAACTGCCGAGGATGCTTATTATTACGAATATAGAGAATATAACCGTGAGCTTTTTAAACGATATATGCGTCATTATGTTGATACGGTTCACGAAAAATATCCTGATTTTGAAATCTGCTCCAACTGGGCGTTTAGCGACCATATGCCGGAGAAGGTATCTGTAAATGTGGACTTTTTATCAGGAGATCTAAATCCTATGAATTCCTTTAACTCTGCACGCTATGCCGCCCGTGCATTAGCGCAACAGGAGGGATATGCGTGGGATTTGATGTCTTGGAACTTCAGAAATATAGTCGGGGGCAGATCTGCCTACGTGGCTAAGCATCCAAATCAACTTAAGCAAGAGGCTGCGGCAGTTATTGCAGTTGGTGGAGCATACCAGAATTATGTTCCTCAAAATAAGGATGGCTCACCAAAGATGTGGGAGGTTAAAAACCTGATAGGACTTTCAGAATTTGTTCTTGCACGCAAGCAATTTTGCCATCGGGCTACTCAAGTACATCAGGCTGCTCTTTTATTATCAACCTACGACCGTAAGCATGAAGCTAAACAGCTTTATTCTCGCACAGGCTATGAAAGAGTTATGGGTCTCTCATCTCTTCTCTGCGATGTGGGGCAATCTCTTGAAATCGTATGCGAGCATACCTTAGAGAAAAACATCAATGAATATAAGATGATTGTTGTGCCCGAGCTATATAGCGGTCTTGAAAACGAAACCATAGAAAGCCTTTTAACATATGCCAAAGGCGGTGGAAATTTGGTTTTAGTAGGCAAAAATACCTGTTCAATCTTTGCTAAAGCAGGTGCTCCATTTGTATGCAAGGATCATCTGGAATATATAGGTATCCCTTCCGATAATCAGCAAAACGGACATAACAATGTTTCTACTAATACATATAAGCCTTATTGCTTTACTATGGATGGCAACACATTTGGTGCTGTGTTCTCGCCATGCGAAATAATCGCAAGTGATATAAAAACAAACGCGTTTTTTGCCGAGAAGCCTACCGACGATCTTTCTTCTTTATCTGTAACTGTTCCATACGAAAATGGCAAAATCACAGCCATAGGCTTTGATATTGGTTCTCAATATTTAAGCGGAACGCAGTATATGCACAGAGAATTAATGAAGCAGGTCGCTAATAGTCTGTACGAGCCGATTGTACAAATCGAATCCGCTCTCGGTCGACTTGAAATCGTAGTCTTGAATAAAGATGGCAAAACAATGATTCAGCTTGTTAATGCAGGAGGCGCACACGCCGATTCATCCTCTGCAACAGACGACTATATTCCTCCCGTTCTCGATATTAAGCTTTCAATTTCGTTACCGAAAGCCCCTGAAAAGCTCATTCTTCACCCCGAAGGAACAGAGCTTCCCTTTGCATATGGTAACAATGGCAAAGCCATTGTCTGCATAAACCGCGTAGATATTCATAGCATCATTGAAATATGTGAGTAATGCTTCTCTCATGGCTTTATAATGTGCTCAATTCAATCCATATTAATCTCTGCAAAACAAACGAAAGCAGATACAAATCTTAATTGAAAAATGTTCTCTATTGATATTTGTAAAATTCAAGTGATATTTGAGAAAAACTAAAGCGCAAAGTTATTGACTATCCATAAAAACAATGCTATCATAATGACAGAAGGTGTGCACTCCATCTAATAATTATTGGAGGATTTTATTATGGTAGAACTTAAAATATCAGAGGTTATTTCAAGAGAAAGAAAAAGACTTGATTTAACGCAAGAAGAATTAGCAAAGGCTCTGTATATTTCACCGCAGGCTGTATCAAATTGGGAAAGAGGCGGTTATCCTGATATAACTCTGCTCCCCTCTATTGCTAACTTTTTTGGGATTACTGTTGACGAGCTTATCGGAAATGATGAGGTTAGCGTTAAAAGCGATATAGAAAGCTTTTTTGAAAAATACGGAAAAGCAAATTGCAAAGAGCGCTTAGCATTGGCTAAGGCTTATCACAAAAAATATCCACAGAATTTTGAAATTATGGAGGTTTTGGGTGGCTCAATAGTAGAAATCAAGGACTATTGGGAAAAGGAATATCCACTTTTAAAGCATATTTGCGAAAAAATAATGGAACAATGCACAAACGAATGGATAAGACAAAGTGCAATTCATTT
Organism: Clostridia bacterium; assembly: GCA_017461765.1. Taxonomy (GTDB): domain Bacteria; phylum Bacillota; class Clostridia; order Oscillospirales; family CAG-272; genus RGIG2000. Next base: position 46,262 of record JAFTXO010000024.1, read on the forward strand.
TATGCATATTGTGTGCCCGGACGATGAATTTGAAAATTGGGAAAACAGAAGCCCGCGAATATTTGCCGATTGCGAAAATGAAAAATTAGAGGAACGATATTATCAAAGGTGCGATAGCAAAAAATTTCAAGCTCAATCAAACGCGAATAATCTGTTGAGCTTAATGCATTTCTTGGGCAGAGATAATATGCGTTATCACGATATAAGGGAAAAAGACAGATTTAAAATGGTTTTTGATAATCCAATGAGAATTGCTGAGCTTTCAAAATTTAAAATGCGAGTGCTTGAAAGCATTTCAACCAATGGAACAATACCTGAAGCTTGGCTTGGTGCTTATGCAGAGCTTTGCTTGAAAACAGGTGGTGCGTTGATTGGAGCTAACGAACTCAACGAAGGCTTTGAATATCTTGAAAAAGCCTTTGAATTATATGAAAAATGGATTGAAATTCCCGAAGGAAAGCTTATGGATGTTGGAAAGCCTGAGCTTTTTGACAATGCAAAGGTAAATAAAAACGACAATTCAAATGTTGTGTACATTCATTTGCAGGACGGAACAAAGGTTTGGAATCCGTATTTATGGCTATTTTTTGGACTTAAAAATGACATAAGAAGAGCTATGAAAAATTGGCATTGGTTTGATAATGTTCATACGGATGAAAGATTTGTAGTTCTTTATGAAAAAGCCTTAAAGCTTATGGAAAAATAAAAATGGCGAGTGCTGATTTCGGCACTCGCTTTATTATTTATTCACTTGACAAGTTTTACATTTTTCATTTGACAAGTAGCATTTTATACATTTTCATTCTCCGTCGTAATAGTCCACATTACTTGTTTTTTTATAGAGTTTGTTAATTCCCATACCCCACACACCGATCTTGTCAGAGTCGGGATAGATGGTTATATCCACATCGTGAACAACATCAAAGTCGATATAAACAAGGTTTTCTGTTTCGGATGAATTTGTTAGCTTATGTGCACCGTCCGAACCTGTCGGAAAGAATAGCAGTTCTCCTGCACGAACTATGCGTTCACCTTCCGGAGTTTTCAAAATTCCTTCGCCACTGATAATATAAAATGTCTCTTCATTGTTGTGGTGGAAATGATATGGATATGCCGATTTTTTCGGCGGTATCTCATATATGCTCACCAAAGAGTTTTTGGCAGCTCCAAAAGGTATAAACTTGCGACGATAATATTCGTATTCATTATGTTCGCATTTATGACTTTTAGGTATATTTTCGATTAACTCGTGCTTAATTTCGCTCATAGATACACTCCTTGAATGATTTTTATATTAAAAGTTTCGTTTTCGATTTTAAATATGTAATATAAAACCATAAAAATATTATGTACATTATATTACATTTTTGATGTAATATCAATATTTTTAAAGCATTTAATTAAGTATTTTTTTAATTTTTGCACTGTGGCGTGTGCTTGTATATATAATATACAAGTGGCTCATCTTCGCTCGGGCGAAAAGTTAGAGGTGCCCCTACTCTTGCAAGCAAGAGCAACCGCCACCGTTTATGGTGCTCTACGGGTACATCAAGTACCACGGAAATTATAACATATGCGACAAATTATGTCAATATTAAAACTCAATCGAATAAAAATTTCTTGTTGCATTGACGATAATTAAGTGTTAAAATACAGATAGATAAATAAGAATTTGGTGGTGATATTATGTTGCAACTTATTGAAAGATGTCAGAAATATGTATCTGGATACAAAGACTATTGTCAAGAACTATATGATAATCATATTATTTATTTTCGTCCCACCAATCCGAATAGCATTGATGATAATTGGTTTTTCCGTACCAAACCATGGTATGACAAAAAAGAAAAGGGGCTGATTGAAGGTCAAACTATTAGCTTTCACTATTGGGCAATTGATGACGGGAAATTTATCGGTGAATTCCAACTTCGCCCCCAGCTTACTGAGAAAGTGCTAACGGATATTGGAAGCATTGGCTATGCAGTAAGAGTGTCGGAATGGGGGAAGGGTTATGGAACAGAAATACTTCGACAAGGCTTACTTATTGCCAAAAAACATGGGATGGAAAAGGTTCTGCTAACCATAAATGAAGAAAATGCCGTATCTATTCGTGTGTGTGAGAAATTAGGTGGAGAATTGCAGGACACAATAGAAGTATATAACAAAGAAGAAGGAAATCATTTGTTGAGACGATATTGGATAAACTTGTGATTTTCAAATTCCAATTTTTAGAGGGAATATATTATGAAACGAGTTGTGAGAAATTAGCCCATAAAAACAAAGGAACGTAAACACCACGGTTTGCGTTTTTTGTTGCGTATTTTAAAATAATGTGATACAATATTTATAGATAAATAAGAATTTGACTGAGGTATAAAATGAGCACATATATATTGACAAGTATGTTTCATAATGGATTTAATGCACAAACCGCAGAAGTATTACGACAGAAGATAGGTAAAAGAAACAGGTTTGCATTTGTAGCATCTGAGTTTCAAAAAGGATATGAAAAGACAGATATGTATTTTCGTTTCTTTTTGAATATGTTTGAAGAAGCTGATATTCATTTTGAAGAAGCATCCGTCATCGATGGAAGAATTAAAATGGATGAGGCTCAAAAAAAGGTTGCAGAAGCGGACGTAATATGGCTGTCGGGCGGCGATACTCCCACTCAGTTCCGCTATTTTCAAGAATATGGTTTAGATACAGTTATTAAGCAACATAATGGAGTTATCATAGGGATGAGTGCTGGGTCTATTAATATGGCGAAAACGTCAATATGCACATCGTCCTGTGGGCACTATAATCAGAAAATTTATAATGGTCTTGCTTGTGTTGATATTTCTGTTGAGCCTCATTTTGTTAGAGACCATGTATCCAATGAATTATTAGATTTATCTATGAAATATATTATTTATGGATTGTGTGATGATAGCTTTATTATATGTTCAGAAAAAGCAATTGAGTTTTATGGAGAAATATATAAGCTGAGCAATGGAATTATAGAAAGGTTATGATTACAACAAATTCCAATTTTTAGAGGGAATATATTATGAAACGAGTTGTGAGAAATTAGCCCATAAAAACAACGAAGCGTAAACATCACGGTTTGCGTTTTTTTGTTGTGTATATTAAAATAATGTGATACAATATTGTTAGATAAATAAGAATATGTGGAGGTCAAAAATGAAAGATTTTATATTTGTTACGGGAGCAAGTGGTATAGGCAAAACAACATTGTGTAACGGATTGCTTGAGCATTATAAAACAACATGTGTAGAGCAACATATGATACCTGAGTTCATCTCACGAGATGGCACCGAGCCGATGACAGGAGAACTTGAAGAGCTTACTTGTTGGGAAAATCAAGTAGCAATGCTTATGTGTTTTCATAGGTTAGGTTATAAAAATATAATCGCTTCTGATGTTGACGATTTAAGAACGGCAGATATTCCTGTTGTTTTTAAAGGAACTAATTTCATCACAATAAAACTTATATGTAGCGATTTACATCAAATTCAGGAACAGATGAAAAATAGACCTAATAACGGACTTATAGATTATGAATTGCAAAAAAAGATGAATGAGAAAAATATTAAGCGAAATCCTCTTGTCAACGAAGTAGAAATTGATGTCGCAGGTAAATCAATTGAAGAGGTACTTGAACAAGCCATAAATATTATAGATACTGCATCATCTCTTCTTGAATATGAATACACAAAACCGCCAAAAGAGATGTTTTATTCATGGGTTTTTGCAAATGGATTAAGATAAATCCTAATTTATAGAGCTGTGTAATTGAATTTAAAACCCAACATAAATATAAATATGAATTTTCTATGAAATGGCACTGTGGCGTGTGCTTGTATATATAAATGGCTCAGGTTGACTTTCCCTTGGTAAGAAAAGTTAGAGTTACCCAACTCTCGCAAGCGAGAGGATGTGGGAAGGCTCGCAGAGCGAACTATTTAATAGATATAGGGCTTGATGAACATCAGGCTCTATTTTTTGCTCTTTTACTCTTACTGCTTTAGGGTTGAAAAGGAATAAGCTTTATGGTATAATTGTATACAATAAGGAAAAGTGGTAAATTTATCATAGAAAGGATGTTAAGCATGAAATCAGCTTATGAATACAACAAGGAATTGATACAAAGGGTTGTCCCGTCGATGTCATATGACGGCGGTGACTTTCAAGAATGGAGAAGTACAGCCAGAAATAAGCTTTCACAGCTTCTGGGCATGGATAAGTTTGAAAAAGTAAGCCCTGAGTTAAATGTGGAATACCAAAAGAAAATAGAGGGGGCGACAGAGATTCGGTTTACCTATCAGAGTGAGGCAGGCTACCGTGTGCCCTGTCATTTGTTGCTTCCCGATGGGGTCGAAAAACCGCCTTTGATGATTTGTCTTCAAGGGCACTCCAAAGGAATGCATATTTCCTTAGGTAGACCTAAATTTGAAGGGGATGAAAAATCCATAAGCGAAGGCGACCGAGATTTTTGTATAAGAGCGCTCAAAGAGGGATTTGCATCAATTTCGTTAGAGCAGAGAAACTTTGGCGAGTGTGGCGGAAACGAAAACGGACCGAGATGCTACGAGTCAACTATGACAGCTCTTCTTATGGGAAGAACAACTGTAGGTGAACGTGTATGGGATGCTTTAAGACTGATTGATGTAATTGAATCCGAGTTTAGCGATCGAATTGATACACAAAATATTTGTTGTATGGGAAACTCCGGTGGTGGCACAGCCACGGTGTACATTGCAGCTTTGGAGGATAGAATTACTCTGGCGATGCCTTCGTGTGCAATGTGCACGTTTAAGGATTCCATCGGTGCAATGACTCATTGTTCCTGCAATTACGTGCCGAAAATATCGGAATACTTCGATATGAGCGATCTTATGGCAATGGCATATCCAAAGTATTTTATTCAGGTGTCGGGAACCAACGACCCAATTTTTCCGTTGCTTGGCGCCGAGCAGGTATTCGAAAAAGGAAAGCAGGCTTATGAATCATGTGGACAAGGTCACCGTTGCACACTTGTTAAAGGAAACGGTGGACATAGATTTTATGCCGATGATGCGTGGCCAATTGTACACAAATATCTGAAAAGCACACACGAATAAAAAATAGTCAAATTTAATATCAGTATAGAGCTTGATGTAAAAGTCAGGCTCTGTTTTTTACCCTACGGAGACAGGGGGACGGTGGTGTGTCATAGAGAATGACACAATACTTTTGCAAGCAAAAGCAAGCGGGAAGGTTCACTTTGTGAACTATTTTGCTAGCAAGCTGACAACGGCTTTAGCCGAAAATGCGAACCCAATTCGTGCAGGCACGAAGATGGGTTTGATTCGGTCCATGCGGACCGTCAGCAAAGCAAAAAGGACACTCAATCGAGTGTCCTTTTTGCTTTGCTGGTGAGCCTTAACCAACCTAAATCGAACCTTTTTCTACTGCCCGATAAATTGGAATTTAGAGTTTTCTTGCTAATTGCAAATCAATCGTGTCATAGATTGTTATTGTGCCACCATATTTGTTAATTGCTTCTTCAATTTTCGAGAAGAATTTAGTTCTGATTGTTTCTTCGATAGCAATATGGTCTGAATAAGTTCCTAACAGTTCAATATACTCTTTTGCAGAAAAAACACGCTCACGATGGAATAAAGCATATTGAATATCTGTAAAACCGTATTTTTCTGCAATCAATGCACGGTCTTTTGCTTGGGCTTCTGTATATTCAGTTAAAACCTCACGTTTCTTTTTGTGAAACTTATTGTAGTATTTATCATAGATTTCATCTATCTCTGCCGATAATTTGGGATTGCCCTTATCTCTATATGGATGATTTGCAAATCGTGCAAAAGCTCCACCACTTTTCAGTATGTTCCGCACTTTGTTGTATCCAATTTCCTCTGGAACCCAATGAAAGGCAGAGGCAGAAAACACTAAGTCAAAAACATTATCTTCAAATTGTGTATTTTCAAATTTACCAGTGATTACGGAAAACCTTGGAAATTCCCTGAATTTTTCTTTTAAGAGTTCTGAAAAATGTTCACCATATTCCACAGCTGTCAAGTGACATCCCGTTGTTAACATCGGGGCGGTTGCTTGTCCTCCACCACTTCCAATTTCAAGCACATTACTATTATCATCAATTGAAATGTAATTGAATATTATTTGATACAACTCAGCAACATAGCCAGGACGCAATTTCTCGTATGTGGACGCTACTGTATCAAATGTCCACTCTAATCCTTTAAGTATTGACATAACAACACACCTTCAAATTCTTATTTATCGGTGAGCTTATTATACCATACTTTTGAAAATAATTCAATCTTTTGGACATAGAGAAAAACAAAAATTTTATTTAATGGCACTGTGGCGTGTGCTTGTATATATACAAGTGGCTAGGCTTCGCAAGATATTAAAAAAGCAAGGTTGATTTTTCAGCCTTGCTTTAATTTGTTTTCAATTGTAATGCAGGAGCTTGTGAGCATTCTTTTAATTCTGCCACAAAGGTTTCTTGATTTTTTGAATGTGATTTCATCAATAGCCTCAGTGGAAAAGAGAAGCTTTAGCCAACTTTCAGTTTCTGCACATTCCTTTCGTGCAATTTCAAATTTAGAGTGCATATCAGCAAGGCTTTGAGGGTATTGAGCTTCGGTTATATTAGCAAACACACTTGAAGATGATTTTTTGATTTGAAAAACAACATTGGAATCAAATTTATTTTCTTGACATAGCTTTGCAATACTAACAGCTAACTGCTCACTGTATTCTAAAAGCAAGTTTCTTTTAGCCATAACTACTCCTTAATCAATGCATAGCATTGTATGCAATCACGCATAGCGTGTATGGAATTTGCAACTTGTTGCAGTATGGAATTGTCACGAAGTGGCGTATGGAATCAAGTCGCAGAAAAGCACCTTGCGGTGATGCCATACACATAAATGTGATTCCATACAGTCTAACGGCTGATGCCATACAAAGTCTGCGACTTTGATAAATAAACGAAAATCGAACACCGAAGTGTTCGATTTAGGTTTATTTTGGTGACCCGTACGGGAATCGAACCCATGTTACAGCCGTGAAAGGGCCGTGTCTTAGCCTCTTGACCAACGGGCCATTTTTGGTGGCGGAAATGGGATTTGAACCTATGACCTGCCGGGTATGAACCGGATGCTCTAGCCACTGAGCTATTCCGCCATTTGTCCGCTCAATGCTTGACTATTATATCATAATAAAATTATATTGTCAACACCTTTTTTGAAAATTTTTGAATTTTTTTAAAAGCGCCCTTTTTAGCCGTATTTTTTGCTTTACAGAGCTTTTTCGGGAGCTTTTTTATCTTTTCAGTTCTTTTTTGCGTAGGTCTTACTTAAGAATTTTTCCTTATTTATTATAAATCTCTCGTGCTCGCCCTCTCCGATAAGTCCGCTTTCGTCGCAGGCGCTTACCTTAAAGCTTACTTTTCTTCCGTCGATCGCTATTACCTCCGATTGCGCTTTGACTGTCATTCCAATCGGTGTTGCGCTCAAATGCTTCACATTCAAATACATTCCGACGGACGAGGAGTCATTATCAAGCTCGGACGATATACATTTTGCACTTGCCTCCTCCATCAAGGATATCATTCTGGGAGTTGCCATGACCTCAAGCTCTCCGCTGCCGAATGCTTTTGCCGTATCCTTCTCTGTCACATTTATTTCTACTGTATATTTCATACCTATATTTATCATTATTATATCCTCTCTTCCTTTGTTTTATATATTTTACATTTTTTTGAAGGCTTTGTCAACATATAAGAATTGAAATCGGAATTTTAACGCACAATTAACTTGGATTATCTTACGGATTTTACAAAAAAATTTTAAAATAAGATCAGACACAAGCGTGTCGGAAAGGAATTGAAAACTATGAAAAAAATAATCTCATTGTTACTTTTATCACTGATCAGTATCGTTTGCCTCGCAAGCTGCGGAAGCAACGATGATACTACAATCAACCTTTATTCGAGAGAAGATGGCTCGGGAACAAGAGGAGCGTTTATTGAGCTTTTCGGAATCGAGCAAAAAAATGAACAGGGCGAAAAGATCGACAAAACTTCTCTTTCTGCCACTATCACAAACTCGACATCTGTTATGCTCACCAACATTCAAAATGACAAAAACGGAATAGGATACGTTTCACTCGGTTCTCTTTCGGATGATGTAAAGGCGGTTAAGATAGACGGTGCTGCTGCTTCCGTTGAAAACATTAAAAACGGCACTTACAAGATAGCAAGACCGTTCAACATCGTAACAAAGGACACACTTTCTGAAGCTGCACAGGATTTTTACAATTTCATTTTATCAAATGAGGGTCAGGCTGTAATTAGCGGCGAGGGCTATATTCCTGTTACTGCAAGCGGAGCATTCGCATCAAACGGTGCTACCGGAACAGTAAAGATATCAGGCTCTTCATCTGTATATCCCGTAATGGAAAAGCTCGTTGAAAAATTCAAGACTTACAACTCAAGCATCACAATAGAGCTTCAGCTTTCGGATTCCGGAACAGGAGTTAAGGATGCTATTAACGGAACATCGGATATCGGCATGGCTTCACGTAATCTTAAGGATAGCGAAACAGGTGTTAAAGCAACCTGCATAGCAACCGACGGAATTGCTGTTATCGTAAACAAAGACTCTTCTATTGATTCTCTTACATCCGAGCAGGTTATGAAAATATTCACCGCTGAAATCACTGATTGGAGCGAAATAAACGAATAATAAATATATGAATAAAGTTAAATTAAATAAATTTAAAGAAGCTTTTATGAAATGTATTTTTATTCTCGCTGCTTGTGTATCGATCTTAGCAATAGTAATTATATGTGTATTCCTCTTTGCAAGCGGAATACCTACTATTGGAGAGATAGGAATATTTAAATTCCTATTCGGTACAGAATGGCGTCCCGGAAACGGTCTTTACGGAATACTGCCTATGATCATAGGCAGTATTTACGTGACCGCAGGAGCTATTTTGGTAGGTGTGCCGATCGGTATACTTTGCGCGGTATATATGTCACATTTCTGTAATAAAAAATTATATAAGATATTAAAGCCGGTTATCGATTTATTAGCAGGAATTCCCTCTATAATCTACGGCTTTGTTGCGCTTTCGATCATAGTTCCGATAATGCAGAATTTCAAGGGAAACGGTCAAAACATCATTACCGCATCCTTGCTTCTCGGTATAATGATCCTTCCTACAATAATAAGCGTTACGGAATCATCCTTAAGAGCAGTTGACAAGAGCTATTATGACGGCGCTCTTGCTCTTGGAGCGACTCACGAAAGAAGCGTATTCTTCACTGTGCTTCCTGCCGCAAAATCGGGCGTTTTGGCAGGAATAATTCTTGGAATCGGCAGAGCGATTGGCGAAACTATGGCTATAAGCATGATCGCAGGAAATCAACCTATTATTCCGTCGTCTCTCTTTTCGGGTGTAAGAACCCTTACAACTCATATTGTTATTGAGCTTGGTTATTCCGAGGGATTACACAGAGATGCGCTTATTGCTACGGCAGTTGTGCTTTTTGTATTCGTGCTCATAATAAATCTTTGCTTCAGTGCTTTGAAGAGAAAGGAGAAAAAATGAGTGCGGTAAAAAAGAATTTTCTGAAATTTTTTTCAAATTTCAGAAAAAAATTAAAATATTATAAAAGGCATCCACTTTCAATGCTTCTATTTTTAGCGGTTCATTTTGCGGCACTTGCTACGGTCGCGGTGCTTATAACGATCGTTGTATACGTACTTGCAAGAGGAATTCCGCATATTTCGCCCGAGCTTTTTGCTTGGGAGTACACATCTGACAATCTATCTATGATGCCTGCTATCATAAATACGGTAACGATGGTCATTCTCTCTCTTTTAATGGCTGTACCGATCGGTATATGCTCTGCTATATACCTTACCGAATACGCAAAAAGGGGAAGCCGTCTTGTAAAGATAGTCAGCGTAACAACAGAGACTCTTTCGGGAATACCGTCAATAGTATACGGTATTTTCGGATACTTATTATTCAATCAGGCTCTTGGCTGGGGTTATTCCTTCCTCGGCGGCGCGATCACTCTCGCTATTATGATATTGCCTCTTATAATGCGCACGACGCAAGAAGCCTTGAAATCAGTTCCTTTAAGCTTCAGAGAAGCAAGCTTTGGTCTTGGAGCTGGCAGACTTCGTACCACCTTTAAAATAATTCTTCCGTCTGCCATGTCGGGAATTCTATCGGGTATTATTTTATCGATAGGAAGAATAGTCGGAGAAACCGCGGCGCTGATATACACTGCGGGAACTGTTACGGGTATACCCAAAAACGTTATGGGCTCAGGACGCACGCTTGCCATTCATATGTATGCTCTGTTCAGTGAGGGCTTGCATATAGACGAAGCCTACGCGACCGGTGTGGTTCTTCTTATATTGGTTTTGGGAATAAATGCGTTAAGCTCATTTATAGCTAAAAAATTGGAGAAAAAATAATGACTAAATTTGATATATCTGATCTTAATCTGTTTTACGGCGATTTCAAGGCGCTGAAAAACGTTTCTATAAAGATCCCGCAAAACGAGATCACCGCGTTTATCGGTCCTTCGGGATGCGGAAAATCAACTCTTTTAAAAACTCTTAACCGTATGAACGATCTTGTTGAAGGATGCGTGATCGACGGTAAAATACTTCTTGACGGAATCGATATTTACGGTGATATAGATGTTACCGAGCTTAGAAAAAAGGTTGGAATGGTTTTTCAAAAGCCCAACCCCTTCCCTATGAGCGTTTATGACAATATTGCCTTTGGACCGCGTACTCACGGAATAAAATCAAGATCAAAGCTTGACGAAATCGTTGAAAAGTCCTTGCGTGATGCAGCGATATGGGACGAGGTAAAGGACAGACTAAAAAAAAGCGCTCTGGGTCTTTCGGGAGGACAGCAGCAGCGTTTATGTATTGCGCGCGCGTTGGCGGTAGAGCCTGAGGTGCTTTTAATGGACGAGCCGACAAGTGCACTTGATCCTATTTCAACATCAAAGATCGAAGATCTTACGCTCGAGCTTAAAGAAAAATACACTATTATAATGGTAACGCACAATATGCAGCAGGCGCTTAGAATATCTGATAAAACCGCATTTTTCCTGCTTGGAGAGGTAATAGAATTTTCAGACACCGAAAAAATGTTTTCAACTCCTGAGGATAAGCGCACAGAAGACTATATTACAGGTAGGTTTGGTTGATATGATGAGAAATAATTTTGATAAGCAGCTCGAAATGCTTAATAACGAGCTAATAGAGATGGGCTCGCTCTGTGAGGAAGCCATCTCCTTTGTTTCAAGCGCTCTTGAAACGGGTGACAGAGGATATCTTACAAAGATACATGATGCCGATACTAAGATCGATGAAAAGGAGCGCGACATTGAAAATCTTTGCTTTCGTCTCTTATTACAGCAGCAGCCTGTAGCAAAGGATCTTCGTGAAATATCCTCTGCTCTTAAAATGATATCCGACATGGAACGAATCGGCGATCAGGCGGGAGATATCGGTGAAATACTCTCATTTACCGATGCTAAAAACTTTGAAAGCAAGATACATCTCATCGACATGGCAAAGGCAACTATAAAGATGGTAACCGACAGTGTAAACTCCTTTGTAAAAAAGGATCTTTCTATGGCGTACGATGTAATAAATTATGATGACACGGTCGATAAGCTTTTTATAAAGGTCAAGAGCGAAATATCCTCTCTTATGCAAAAGGACAGCTCGGTTTTTCAGTATGCACTTGATTTTCTTATGATAGCAAAATACTTCGAGCGTATCGGAGATCACGCCGTAAATATTGCGGAATGGGTCATTTTTTCGCTAACAGGTATTCATAAATCAAACGAATTGTGACAAAATATTGCAAATTGCAAATTTATATGATAAAATATTTTGTGAGGTGAGAATATGATATATTTACTTGAAGACGATGACAACATAAGAAAGCTTATTGAATATGCGCTTTCCTCACAGAATATGAAAACTGTGGGCTTTGCGCGTCCTTCTGAATTTTGGGAGACTCTGGAGAATGAGATTCCCTCTCTTCTGCTTCTTGACATAATGCTTCCTGAGGAGGACGGGCTTTCCATTCTGAAAAAGCTTCGTTCCTTGGAAAGAACGAAAAATCTTCCTATTATAATGCTTACCGCCAAGGGAACGGAATACGATAAGGTCATAGGGCTCGATACGGGTGCTGACGATTACCTTGCAAAGCCGTTTGGTATGACAGAGCTGATTGCAAGAATAAAGGCGTTATTAAGACGAAGCTCTTATTCCAATTCCGGCACGGAGCTTACGGTCGGAGATCTTAAAATAGTTCCCGAAAAGCATACCGTTACCTTAAGGGGCGAGGAGATATCATTATCATACAAGGAATACGAGCTTCTTTTGGCGCTTGTTAAGGCTGACGGCAAGGTATTGACAAGAGATGTGCTTTTAAATCTTATTTGGGGATATGATTTCGACGGAGAAACGCGTACGGTCGACGTTCACATAAGGCATTTGAGAGCAAAGCTCGGTGATGAAAGCATTATCGAGACTGTAAAGGGCGTCGGATATAAGATAGGCGGCGTAAAATGAGAAAAAAGATATTCGCTTCAATCGCTATATCTTCAGCTCTTATTTTGTTGCTTTCCGTTGTATTTATCGTAAATTCATTGAAATCCTCTTTTTCAAAGACCTTGGAGGAGGAGATAAGAAACGAAACAATTTATATCGCAAATGGCTGTGAAAAGTCGGCAAGCTACCCTCTTGACAGCGGCATAACTTACTTACACTCAATATCCGATAATTCGCGCAGAATTACGCTTATATCGCCTGATGGAACGGTCGTTTTCGACAATTCTGTCGAGGATCTTTCGACTATGGAAAATCATTCCGAGCGTGAGGAATTTATTGAGGCTCAAACTCAGGATTTCGGCATAAGCACGCGTAAATCCTCTACTCTTTCTCAAAACACCATATATTATGCAAAAAGGCTCTCGAACGGATATGTTATCCGCATTTCCGCTGAGGAATACAGCGTTTTATCAACGGCAGGTATGCTTGCGGGAGTTATCGTACTTATCGTTGTTATCGGAGCTTTTGTGGCTATCGTTTTCGCCAAGTTTTCGGCTTACAATATAGTAAAGCCAATAAACGAAATAAATCTTGAAAGCTTTGATGAAAAAAATATCGTTTACGATGAATTACGACCATTCTATGCAAAAATATCGTCTCAAAAAAGGACGATAAAAAAGCATCTTGAAAGTGCAAATGAAAAGCAACGCGAATTTTCTCTTATCACGGGAAATATGGCTGAGGGACTTATTTTGCTCGATAAGAGCGCTTATGTTCTCTCTTGCAATCGCTCCGCTCTTTCTATGCTCGGAGCCATTGATGATATATCGGGAAAAAACATTCTTAATCTAAAAAATGCAAGCAGGTTTTATGATGCAATAATAAGTGCGCTAAAGGGTCTGCACACGGAGAAAAGCTGCTCTGTGCTTTCGAAAACGCTCAATATAATATCAAGCCCTGTTATGACAAATCACAGAGTGGCAGGCGCGGTTATTATTATTCTTGATATTACGGAAAAGGCTGAGCGTGAGGCTCTCAGGCGTGAATTCAGCGCTAACGTATCACACGAGCTTAAAACTCCGCTCACATCAATATCGGGCTTTGCCGAGCTTATGAAAAACGGGCTCGTGCTTCCTTCCGATATTCCCGATTTTGCATCAAGAATATACGATGAATCCTCTCGTCTTATCAGTTTGGTAAACGATATACTTCACATAAGTGCGCTTGATGAAAACAATAAAATATATGAATTCAAAAGCTGTGATCTTTCCGCGATTGCCGCCGAGGTTCAAAGAGCGCTTGAGCATACTGCCTCGAAGAACGATGTTTCGTTTTTATTAAAAAGTGATGGGAAGTGTGAGATTTCAGGTGTACATGATATGCTTTTTGAAATAATATACAATCTTTGCGACAACGCCATAAAATATAACAAAAAAGGCGGATATGTCGAGGTAAGTGTCGATAAAACCGCTTCCGAAGTCGTTTTAAAGGTAAAGGATAACGGCATTGGAATTCCAAAAGAGGATACTGACCGTGTTTTTGAGCGTTTTTACCGAGTTGATAAAAGCCACTCAAAGCATATCGGGGGAACGGGTCTCGGTCTTTCTATCGTAAAGCACGCGGTTTCCTTCAATAAGGGTAAGCTTTCTATCGATAGTGAGCTTGATGTAGGTACTACCGTTACTGTACTGTTTCCTTTGCAAAAATGAAATTAACATTATAAAAAGAGACTGTTGTAACAGTCTCTTTTTGATTTTTCTGTTTTCTTAAATACATGTTTTATTTAAGCTTTTTAAGCACGAACCAGATCGATGCAACGCATTGGAGGGGTATTCCTATCAGGAATATATACCACGAATTATTCGGCAAAAGCTGAATGAATATTGCGGTAAGCGTTCCCCATATAAAGATGCTGTTTATAACAAGCTTAAATACACTGTTCGTTACGCTTCTTCCGGAAACCATAAGGAAAAGCGTAGTTGCGGGTACTGCCCAAACGAATATCTGCCAATAATATGTCCCCTCTGTAGAGATCAAATATACGAACACAACGACTGCGGCTAAAAATACTGCAATTCCAGACATTATCATGATCATTATTTTGCTTATTATTGCCTGCTTATTTTTTTGTCTTACTATTTCCTTTTTATCCATTTCATCGTCCAAAAGGATATCCATTGTAATTCCATAAAATTCACAAAGGCTATATAAGATATTTATATCCGGCAGAGTATCTCCGTGCTCCCAACGGGAGACTGCTTTATCAGAATAATTAAGCTTTTCGGCAAGCTCTGCTTGGGTAAGTCCCTTTTCCTTTCTGAAAAAGGCAAGATTTTGGGCGATTATCGGTCTTACGTCTTTCATTTCATCCATCCTTTTTGATCGCTCAATAAATATTTTCGAGCTTTGCTTCTAAAATATTATACATCTATTTTCAAAAAAAATCAACCTCTTATCCGAATTTGCTTGTACGCATGAATGGATTTTTACAGATAATTTAAATCTTTTTATAAAAAGACTTTTATTTTTCGTGTTTTTTTGATAATATATTAGTAATCAGTTTTTAACGATCCATTTTGGAGGAGCTATGATCTCACTTTTATATTCCGGAAACGCTTTTGCCTTTGACGGAATTCTTATTTCGCTTTTATCTATAATGAAGCACAATTCCGATGCTTTAAAGGTTTATTTATTGACTATGGAGCTTTCGGATATAGACGAAAATTTTGTGCCTATTGATGAGAATATGCGCAAAGCATTGGAGAATGCGTGCAAAAAAACGAATTTTGAAAGCACCGTTACTCTCATAGATATCGGAGAGCTTTACAGAAAAGAGCTTTTATCTTCACCCAATTCGAATACTTTTTATACTCCATACTGCTTTTTAAGGCTTTTTGCAGACAGAATTGATATTTTGCCCGAAAGGATACTTTATCTTGATGCGGACACTATGGCAAGAAGAGATATATCCACGCTTACCGATACGGATATTGAGGATTACGAGCTTGCGGGTGTGCTTGACTATTACGGAGATAAATTTCTTAAGAAGGGATATATAAATTCGGGAGTTTTGTATTTAAATCTCAAAAAAATCAAAGAAAGCTCTCTTTTTGAGCGGTGTGTTGAGCTCATAAAGCGAAAAAGGCTTTATTTGCCCGATCAGAATGCTATCAATAAATTTGTTGAAAAAAAGCTCCTGCTGCCCGAGAAATATAATGAGCAGATGGCTGCAAAGCAAGATACGGTAATTCAGCATTTTGTAAGCACGACCGTTTGGTTTCCTATCGTTCACAAGCGAAAAATAAAGCCGTGGCATACCGAAAAAATGAAACGAAAATACCCCGAATTTAATGATGTTTTAGATAACTACGCATCAATAAAAAAGGGTATGGAAATAAAAAGCAGGTTTTGAAATGAAAAAGTCAATAGATGGTAGACACTAAAAAAGCGAAATAATTAAGCTGCCTGTTCAATGCGGAATTGGACAGGTGGCTTTCCATTTAGTTTACGCATAGGTTTTATGTAATTGTAGTAATAAATAGTTTGGTCAATGACAGATTTAAGGTTATCAGCCTTACAAAACTTCCTTGATTTGAGTATATCCTTGAATTTTCCGAAAAAAGATTCGATAACAGCATTATCTTTTGGTGTCCCAGCTCTTGACATACTTTGAATAACATGGTATTCTTTAAGTAGGTTAGTATAACCGGCTGATGAGTACTGTACTCCCTGGTCGCTGTGCAAA
>JAFTXO010000025.1 GCA_017461765.1 Clostridia bacterium
TAATCTTCGGCTGCCATAAGTCGCAACTCTTTGCTGTACTTCTTGTGTTTTTTCCGAATTTTAGACATAAAAATAACCCCCTTAGTGTAGTCTTGAAAACTTTTTGTTTTTTCAAGTGTCTACTCTAAGGGGATTATATCAATTTTTCAGCACTCGCTATTTCTTTTATTTCAATTTCATAAAGTATGGACCGCAATGATTGCCCTCGTGTGTTTTTATGTATGTCCAACTGAAATCTTTTGCTACAACATACACTTCAACAAATTTGTCTAATGCTTTTGCAGAGCTCAGTTCCCAAGTTATATCTTTAGTCTCGTCATCTTCAAACCAATCAATATACATTGCTTCTTTTTTATTTTCTTTATCGTATGCCTTTCTCGCCTCATCACCTTTTAAATATTGATGTTCAGCAAGCAGTTCCCACGAAAAAATATGCCAAATAAATCCTGTTGATGGAACATATTTTTTTAAGTCAGAGGCAGAAACATCAGAAGCAAAAGTATTTAACCATTTTTTATAAAGCTCTTTTTTCTCCATAGCGCATTCTCCTTAATGATGTGAAAAATTCTAATTAAGCATAAATTTTTGCAAAAGTATTGGCATTATACCGCTTTAGTGGTATAAATAATAACGGAGAGCACCGATGACGGTTGCTTCCAACTCGATATGATTAAGAAATTAACCGCTCAAGTTTGGTCGCTGAGGCGGTTTTTCTTTTTAAATCACGCGCTTGAGCGTGTATATCATCAATTTCGCAGAAATTGTATATCATCAAGCCGCAGGAAGATGCACGCTGACGCGTGATGAGATACACGGCTTCGCCGTGATGATATCCAGCCCCACAGGGGCTGATGATATGCCAAGCCTACGTCTTGGATAAAAAATTCGGCAAGTCGAAACTTGTCGAATTTTTTGGCTGATAAAGCGAGATGAAAATCGGGCTAAAACACACAGAGTTCTTTGTTCGTTATATAGAACAAAAATTTCAATTTGAGATTATCCAATCAAATGTTCCTTCATAATTTTCAGTTATCTCAATATTTTCTATTTGTAAGACATCGCCTGTTTCAATCATAGTAAATGTTGAGGAATTAAGAAATCCTTCGTCTGTCTCTGCAATTTTTTTACCGACTTTATCGGAGAATTTATCACCATAATCATCAGTTACTGTTTCTACGGCTAATTCGTGTACTTCAATATTTAACTTTGTGATTCCCTGCGTATTAAATAACCATCCCCAAGTTTTTTCTTTTGTGAAAAGACATACCTTAGTAATGCTTCCGTCCTTTACCCATTCGCCAAAATTCGCATAATAATCAGTATATAAAACTCTCAAATATTCATTTTCGCTAATTTTATATTCTACCATTGAGTTTCGGGAAGGAGCATCAAGTGTCTGTGGCTGTTCTTCCTCTACTGTACAAGAAAAAAGTGATAAAATCAAACAAATGGACATAACAAGAAATAAAAATTTTCTAATTTTCATCGTTTTCTCCTTTCAAATATGTTTACACATTAAATTTTAGATATTTGATATTTAATTTTAGACAACAATTCTATCTGTTTTTTCTAACTAACCAACAGCAAATAAAACAAATTATTGATGATATTACGCTAAAAATAAACTGCATACCATAAAATTCAAAAAACATAGAAAGAGAAAACAAAATAATTACAACAGAGGCAACACTCAATCCGAAAATGGTAAGAATTTTACTTTTTAAAGATAGGTCAGAAAACTTGACTTTATTCTGATTGGTTTGTTTTCCCTTTGAATTGCTAAAGAATTTTATTTTAAAAATGCATTTTATGCTTAACGAATAGATAATAACACCTAACAATAGAATTGAAATAAAAGAACATATTGACAATGATATGTACATACCATTTGAATTGTTAACTGAGAGAATTACCGGGTGAATTGAGATAAAAAGAATAAACATCATTAAAGCAATGATACAATAAAACAATAACTTTTCTAATAAAGCTTTTTTAGAAAATTCATCTATTGTGTCCCCTATTGTGCTATTTCTTAAATCTTTTTTATAAATTACAAATGCGACCAAGCAAACAATAAAACCAAAAATAAACGACATTGCTCCAATCGGTCCCAAAATCTCATCAGGCAAATTAAAGCCATTGACTACAAAAATAAATTCAATAAGCAATAACGGAATCACTACCAAAGCAGAAAGAAATATTGATACAAGATTAGCATATTTCTTTTTCTGTTTAGAAAGCAGTAATTTTATTTTTTCTAATTCATCACTCTTTTGAATTCTTTTTGCTGCAAACAATTCTTCAACTGTAATATCAAAAATCTCTGCAATTTTAGGTAACAAGTTTGTGTTTGGCTTTGCGACTCCGTTCTCCCATTTTGAAACCGCTTTATTCGTTACGCCAAGCATTTCTCCAAGTTGAGATTGAGACAAGCCCTTTTCTGCTCGTAATGAACATAAGAAATTACCAAAATTATAATCGTTCATAGTGTCGCCCTCCTTTGGCTCAATAAAATATTATCACAATCTCGGTACTTTTACAACATTTCGCCTATCTCTTTTTGGTAGAACTTGAATTTTCATATTGTTTTTTAGCTTTTAGTTGCGGTATAATTACCATGTTTCACAAGTTAATTAAGAGCTTTTCGCATCCTAGAGTTCAAATCACGCTTGAGCGCGTATATCATCAAAACGCGGTTTTGTATATCACCGATTTCGCAGAAATTGTATATCATCAAGCTGCAGGAAGATGCACGCTGACGCGTGATGATATGCCAAGTCTTCGGCTTGGATAAAAAAGAACCAAAACCGAACAAGTTCGATTTTGGTTCTTTTTGGCGGAGAAGAGAAGATTTGAACTTCCGCGCCGGTTGCCCGACCTACACCCTTAGCAGGGGCGCCTCTTCGGCCACTTGAGTACTTCTCCATAAAAGTACGTAAACGTGCTTCATGGCACGCTACACAAACCGCCGTTTCTTAGTTTGCGATACAATTATACACAATTTTTCTTACTTTGTCAATAGGTTTTCCTTTTTTTATTTAAGTTATTATTTTTATTTATTTATTTTTTTGAAAATCCTATTGACATTTGTCAAATATTATGTTATTATATTTTCGCAAAAAGAAAATGCGCTCCTAGCTCAGCGGATAGAGTGCCCGGCTACGAACCGGTAGGTCGAGGGTTCGAATCCCCCGGGGCGCGCCATTCAAAAAACCCTTGTAAATGCTGATAAATCCGGTATTTATAAGGGTTTTTATATTTTTTACACATTCCGTTCTGTACCTACAAAAACCGTCATTTACCCTCTTGAAAGTTGTCAAAAAGTTGTCAAAACCTTAAATGAATTAAAAATCTTTAAATTTTCAAATTCACAATCGCTTGTGAATTTGCTTTGACAAAAAAATTTAGGTTTCATTTAGGTTTCATTTAGGTTTTATTTAGGTTTTATTCAGGGTAGTGGCAATTAGACGCGTGCTTGTCTTGATACAAGTCGCCTCGCTTCGCTCGGCGAAGACAAGCACGCACACTCTGCTCTAAAGCATACACTAAAAACATCTGCTTTGATATAACAAAAGCCGACAGAGTCTGCGGCTCGCAGTGACCCCTTTGCGAGCTCGCAGCCTTCTGTTCGGCTTCTTTTTTGTTTATAAATACAAATTACGCATTAACACCTCGTAATTTTTTTATTACATCAGGACCAACAATGCCTATAAACTCTCCATCTCGCCAACATTCGAAATCATCATACAAAATAACCTTACGCTCCTCTTGGCCTATTGTTGTTATAATATCGTTTTCTAATATATCAGACTTGAAATATTGCGGTAAATTTCTTGAATAAACAATCCTTTCACCTGTTTTTTCAATATATTTCATAAGATAAGCAATTGCCTCACCTTTTCGATGTTTATCAACAATACGCTCAAAATCGGATCTTCCAAAGCTTTCATTAAAATATGAATTTTGAAATGTTGTACGCATTTTTTTATTCCTCAAATCATAATCACGAATCTCTTGCAGCATTCCGGGCATAGTTCCGTTGGGAATATCAAATATACCATGAAAATGTAATCTATCGGTTTTAGGTGCACGTTCCCACACCCCTACATATCTCCAATTTTTCCTGTTAGCAAAATGAGCTAAAGAATTTTTTAATTTCTTTTTAAAAGATATTTCAGTATGCTTCTTATCATCATAAGTAAAGGTTACAAAATAATTAAAATCATGCAAATTAATTTTTCTTACCATTCGCACACGACGGCAAATAAGATTCTTTTTCTTTCTTTCAAAATTTTCAGAAATATAATTGTCAAGAATTTGCTCATACTTAAAATAAGGCTTTAAAATATCCTTAATTATTTTTTCTCGTTCTTTTTTCTTTTTTCCAACAGTATCTTTATATGCTTTATCAAAGAGAATCTTAGATGTAGTAATTTGTTTTATTTCTTTTTCTGTCTTTAATTCGTTTTTATAATCAAGCTGAATAGATAATTGATTGCTATTCTTATCTAAAACAGTATCCGGCACAACCTCATTTTCACTATAGATAACAATATAATCTTCAGGTCTTGGATAAAACCTGAATAAAACCTAAATAAAACCTAAATAAAACCTAAATAAAACCTAAGTCAAACCTAAATCAAATCTAAATTTACCCTAAATGAAACCTAAATTTACACTAAATAAAAAGCGAAAAGAGAGTTTTTTCAAAACCCTCTTTTAATTTAATCTTATCTTTTTGTTTCATCAATTACAATAACACCATTACTAACGCCACCATAGGGGGAAGAAAATTTACAAACATAATCACACCTCATTAAAATATTTATAAAAATAACCTATCAGCTCTCGGTTTAACTGATAAATATAATTAGACGTATAACACAATTTATCAGCTGCGAACTCTTGCGTATTAAATTCAACATACAAAAACGTATAAATCTCAATAAGCCTTGGCCGTGCACCCTGTATTGCATCATCATATTTCTTTACCAAATTTAAAATATTCTCAGCATTTACTGCCTTATCAAAAAAAGACTTATGAGAATAATAATATTTAACATCTGCAAGCTCCTTGCGAATCTGATTTTTAGATACCGTCCTCGGTAGGTGTTACTGTAACATAGTCGGTTACTGTTTTACCGGTAGCCCATTCGCTTTCCGGATTTGTGAATGAAACAATCCAATCCACTGCAATTTTAGTTGCGTATGATGGTTCAACAGAAGCTACAAGAGTGATACCCTCGTTTGCTGTTTCTGAAAGAGCGGTAGGGGTTGCAAATACCATACCTGAACGAGCCATTTTATATGCAGTCTTTGATACCATAGGTGTACCGTCCGTTGTTGCTACATCCGGTATGTTATCAAGAGATTGTGACTGATTTTCAGTATTTTCGGTATTATCACCTGTGTTTGTGGATGAATTATCTGTGTTTTGGCCCTCCGGTGTGCAGCTTGTTACAAAAACGCAAGTAAACACCATAAGGACACATAATATAAGTGCAAAAATTCTTTTCATTTTTATCCTCCTAAAATTTTGATTTTAAAGTATAAAATAGGCTTGTGCTCGTTTGAACACAAGCCCATTTCGTTAGTTATTAAGCTCTTGATTTACCTTATCTTAAAAGCATATCAAGAAGCGTCTTGTCGGATGAACGGCTTGGCTTAATCTTACATTCGTAAACCTCACCGTTTTCGTCAGCAGAAACTACTGCGTAAGAGTTTCCTCTTGTTACCTTACCCTTTTCATCCTTAATTTCATAAGGCTTGAGGACAAGCTCGCATGCCATTGTATCGTTAAATACGATATCAAGAACAACGTAACCGCCGTTGTCAGGTGGCACTACGCCAATCTTTACATCACGTACTCTGATGTTGCCCTTGATGAAATATGAGAAATAGGTGTTACCGTCCTTCTCAAAGGTTTCTCTTTCTACGAAAATCTTCTTATTCATTTTTAATTCCTCCTTATTGATTATTTATTCTTGTTTTTCTTTTGGTTTTGCTTGTAATAAGCCATTGCTTGTTCCTTAGTCATACCAAGCTCGTTTAGTGCATGATAATACTTATAAACACCGGCGTGGTCGTGCTGGCATTGGAGATAACCTAAGCGAACACCCTGCTCAATTTGAGTAAGCTCCTCGCCCTCCTTGTCGCCCCACATATGTACACGCTTTCTGTTTTCCTGTGCATAACCCTTTGCTCTTGTATGAGGGTAAGCCCATCTACCCTTATCATACTTTTTCTTCTCTGTCGGAGCAGGTGCCGCCTCAGGATTCTTTGATTTAGAATTTGCCATCCTTGATAGCCCCTTTCTATAACTTAAATGTAATGGTTCGGCTCTTCGCCTATATTCCATTTTCAACTTGTAATCAGAGCGTTTTTTAAACATTTTGTTTGTGCGATCTGTTTTGGTCGGTGGCCACCGTTATCTACCTCGTAGTACCGCAACAATCAATCGGTTTGCTTTCACTCTCTTTGTGATTACGATAACAGTATAGCTTAGAAAAAAGGTGTTTTCCACTAACTGACTCGCCCAATTTCAATTACTTTTCAACCACTTTCTTGTCAAGGTTTTTACTCAAATATTTATTCGTTTTTACTAACTCTCACTAAACCTTGACTAACTCTACATACGAAAAAAGGACAAGGCTTTTGTTGCCCTGTCCTATAAACTATTATATGTGTTTTTTGATTTATTGATTTGAAATGTCTTTGATACAACAGTTATTCTTCATTGTCATCTTTTAAAAAATTACATTTCAAATCTTCTATAGCATTTTTTATTACATCTGGATTGATTCTTAAAAATTGTTGTACCCCTGACCTTACTATTGCTTCATCCAAAATATCATTCATATCATAATTGGATTGAATAATACTTCTAGCCAACTGAATTGCCACCTGTGAGTGATGCTCATCTTTTTCCTCACACAACCACATAACAATATCAGCACCAATTTTATGAACTTCCTCTTCGGTATGCAATCTATTTTTTATAGACAGATAATAATTAAAATCAAAGTAGTTTATGTAATTAATATCTCTCAATTTTCTAGATATGGATATAAGCTCTTCGCAAGAAATATCTATATTGGAAATCAATCCCATTATGCCAACTGTGGGATATTTCAACATTAACGAAGTAATATTCCAAAACTGCTCATCAGTTACCAAAACAGAGTTTTGTATAGTTTGCAATAATCCAAAAGTTCCGCTATCACCATACATTTCCTTATTTGCAAAAATAGAATGTATGATTTCATCTTCTGCTTTGTAATCTATTGCTTTAGGAGATTCAATTTTGTTTATTAATCCTTTTAATGTACTAAAATATTTGTGTTTAGCTTTGCGAGAAGATGAATCATGCTTTATTATACACAATGAGCCATCCTTTACTGACATTTCACCTACATTGCTTTGAGAATTTACATCGCTCAGTTCTTTGTCAATATCTGCAATCAACTGTTGTTTTACTTGCTCAGCACATACAATCTTAAGATTCGAATTAATAACAGCATCTAACATCTGGATATAATGTAATCTTAAAATACTGTCGTATGACAAAACATAGGTACAAAAGACGGAATATATCACAATGGCAAGCCTTTAGGCAGAAATACTATATACAAGCTTTTAAGAAACAAAAAATACATTGGCATGGTACAATATGGTAATGAAGTATTTACCAACATTTATCCTCAAATTGTACCAAATGCGTTATTTGATTTTGTTCAAGAAAAGATTGAAGGCAACCGCTACGGCAAGCACGATTCTGATGCAGTATATATTTTAAAAGGAAAAATGAAATGTGGTTACTGTGGTAAGACAATCACATCAGAAAGTGGAACAGCTAAAAGCGGAGAGGTTAAGCGTTATTACAAATGCTATGGCAGAAAAAACGAAGGAAACGGTTGTCAAAAAGACACTATTAGAAAAGAAACTATTGAAAGCTTGATTGTTAATTCTACTCTTAAATTTTTTGAGGATAGACTTAATTTATCTACTGTTGCAGACAAGATATTGGAGCTACATCAAAAGCGAGTTGCTGATACATCTGTTCTTAACCTTTTATTAGAAGAAAAGGCTTCTCTTACAAAATCTATTGATAATATTTTAGATGCAATAGCAGAAGGCTACCGTTCCTCTAAAACAAAAGAAAAGCTTGAAGAATTTGAAGCAAGACTTGATATTGTAGAGGGTAAAATTCTAATTGAAAAGGCTAAAGAAAAATCGGCTATTTCAAAAGAAGATATTATTAAGTTCATATCTAAGTGTACCAAGAAAGAGCCTTTGCAAATGATAAAACTTCTGATAAAAGAAATCATACTATATGATGATAAGGTTGAAATTTACTACAATTACATAGACAAGAAAAGTCCTGATGAATTTGAACATCAGGCTTTTTTGTTTTATACGGAAAATGTTGATTTGTATATGAAGGATGATTACAAATTAAAGGAGCAAGATTACATTTTAAATATGCTTGTTTATATGTTTATTTAACAACGTTTATAAATTGCAATTGAAAAAAGTGAAATATATGATATAATTAACTTAACCGTGAAAGGAGGTATTATGCGTAGTAAAACAAAATTCCCATTAGAAGTTGAATTAAATTTGTGTTCATTCTTAAAACTATCTTGGGAAAACGGATGGTTAGACGAATACTCAGATAATCACTTTTTAATTAAAGCAATTGAAAATAGGCTCGTACATTTTGTTGCTATCGAACAGTTAATCAATAATAATATCAATTTCGTTAATATGGTTAATCCAGATGGTAGCATTAATTCAAATCATTTTAATTTAAATTTTTGCATAAACTTTTCAAGGAGATTAGAAGGATTATATAATTCTTTTGGGAAAGATGCAATAAAAAGATTTATTACTGATCAGCTTTCTGCTGGCAAACGAAACTATAGTGAAGACGCATTTTTTCAGGCTTTATCGGAAATATCAATATTGTCTTTTTTTACATCTTTACGTGCATGGACTAAAATAGTTTATGAACCGCCCATGATAAATGGTGTAAACAATAAAAATCCCGAAGCTTCTTTTAGTGGAACTTTTTTGTGCAAAGACCCAACAAACCCACGCAAAAAAATCGAAAAAAGCATTGTATTGAATGTTGAAGTGAAATCACCGCAATTTCCTCATGATTCTCACACAAATGAAAAAATAGCTATTCCTACCGTATTATTAACTTCAGAAGGAAGGCAAAACGTTAAAGATTTTTGTGCAAAAAACAATATACGATATCTTGATCCTCGAATATTAAAGATAAGAGATTTTATTAATAGTGCTGCGAGCAAATTTAATACTCCTCAAAAAGACGAATATAACATCCTCTATATTAATTGGTCTTTCCGTGATTTTCCGTCAAATGCTTTTTTGGAGGCGTGGTCACTATTGACAAATGAAAAAAACGGCATACTTATTAAGCAAAAATACGCGGAAAAAGTGGGTATAGATCCAGATGCATTAAATAAAATTTCTGCTATAGTTGTATACACTGAATCTTTAGAAGGTATTGCCTTTTCCGATTTTAGATACGTATGGCAACAAAATGGTGCAGGGCAGCGATTTAGAATGTGGGTCACCAACAATGAATTAAGGCAATTAGAACGCGAAGGTAAATCCGATATACTATTTAAAATTACAGGAATGCGTCCAAGTGATCCACTAACTCAGTATGCAATGTTAGATGGTAAATCAAAAAATAATAACGAACGTGTAGAAGCTGCTTGTTTGGGTTATGAACTACACAATGTCATTAAAGAAAATATAGACTAAATCACAAACTATGGGAATAATAACCAACATTTGCACTAGTGGTTATGATTCTTAATATTGAAAATTAATACAACCACTTAGATAAAATGTTGATTTATATGTTAAAAACGATTATAAATTAAGCGAGCAAGACTACTTTTTAATCGTACTTATTCAGATGTATATTTGAATTTGTTTTTTAAAAAAGTTATATTTTTTATCGGTTTTAGTGTTCGAAATTACAAAATTTACAATTTTATAAATTTCACAAAAACGGCACAAATCCTTATATCACAAGATTTTTCGGGCTTTTAACATAGGAGTTCAACTGAGGTTTGCTGTGGCGCGCCAAAACAGGAAGATAGGCTTTATGCCTATCTTTTTGTTTTTTCAAAAAGGGGGATTCGAAGCAGCCGTTAAAAACGATTGATAATCGTTTTAGGCGTTGACCGAAGAATTTTGCAAGCTCAAACGAAAAATTCCTTCTCATGCCTTGCAAAATTCAAGAAGATATCCCCCGGGGCGCGCCAAAAATAACCAAGATCGAACTTGTTCGGTTTTGGTTCTTTTTTATCCATTGCGAAAGCGATGGTATATCATCACACGAAGTGTGCATATCATCACCGAAGGTGTATATCATCAGCCTTGGCTGTATCCTCTTTCGCAATGATGATATATACAATTTCTGCGAAATTGGTGATATACACGCCTTTGGCGTGATGGGAACGCGTAAGTTCAAGTCTATACGAAAACTCCTCAAAATATCTTTTTATCGCCAATTTACAAAAACCTCAGTCGAACTATCGGCTGAGGTTTTTTAGTTTTATTTGCTTTGCAAGTTCGGGAGTGTCGTTATTTTGACTATTTTTTTATAATTCTCATAGCGTTCAGCACTGCGATCAATGCAACGCCGACGTCACCGAACACTGCCTCCCACATACCCGCTATTCCAAATGCGCCGAGGATCAAAAATACTGCTTTTATTCCAAGGGCGATGATTATGTTCTGAATTACGATGCGCCTTGTGGCTCTCGATATTTCAATTGCTTCGACAAGCTTTGATGGCTCATCTGTCATAAGAACGACATCTGCCGCCTCGATCGCGGCATCAGAGCCCAAGCCGCCCATAGCAATTCCCACATCGGCGCGGGCGAGGACGGGAGCATCGTTTATTCCGTCTCCGACAAACGCAAGCTTGCTGCCATGAGGCTTGCTTTGATCGATGATCTCAAGCTTTTCGATCTTTTCATCAGGAAGGAGCTGTGCATGGTATTCGTCCAAATTAAGCTCTTTAGCGACACTGCGTCCTATATTTTCGTCATCTCCCGTGAGCATAATGCTCTTTTCAACGCCTATGCGCTTAAGCTCCGTTATTGCCTTTTTACTGTCACCCTTTATTTTATCTGCGATCAAAATACAGCCGATATATTCTCCGTCAACGGCGACATAAGCCTTCGTGCCTTCTTTTTCGCAGGGAGTAAATGCGATCTTTTCCGTCTCCATCAATTTCGTATTACCGACAAGCACCCTTTTGTTTCCGATCAAGGCGCTTATGCCAAGGCCCGATAGCTCGCAGTAATCAGCCACGGCTGACTTAGCCGTATCCTTGCCGTAAGCCGAAAGAATTGATTTTGCAATAGGGTGATTTGAAAGACACTCTGCCCCTGCCGCATATTCAAGCACCTGTTCGCTTGTAAAGCCGTTTTGCGTATATATTTCGCTAACCTCAAAAGCTCCGCGTGTAAGAGTTCCCGTTTTATCAAAGACAACGGTTTTTACTTTATTTAATGCCTCAAGGTAGTTTCCTCCCTTGATAAGAATACCGTGCCTTGATGCCGCGCCTATTCCGCCGAAGAATGTGAGAGGAATTGATATAACAAGCGCACACGGACACGAAACCACAAGGAAAACCATGCCCCTGTGCAGCCAATCCGTCCAATCCGCGCCAAGCACAAGCGGCGGAAACACGGCGAGGAGTGTCGCTAAAATAACAACTGCGGGGGTATAATAGCGCGCAAATGCGGTTATAAAGCTTTCGGTCGATGATTTTCTGCTTGAAGCGCTTTCCACAAGATCTATTATTTTCGAAGCGGTCGAGTCACCGAACATATGCGTTACGCGTATTGTAAGAGCACCGCTTTGATTTATACATCCCGACAGAGCCTTTTCGCCCTTGTGAACACTTTTTGGCACTGACTCGCCCGTCAGTGCTCTTGTATCGAGCATTGAATTGCCCTCTATAACTATTCCGTCAAGTGCGATCTTCTCTCCCGGCTTTACAACGATCACCTCTCCGACAGACACTTCCTCGGGGGAAACGGTAATGAGCTCGCCGTTTCTTTTAACCGTAGCCGAATCGGGCCTTATGTCCATAAGCTCGGAAATTGATTTTCTTGACCGTCTTACCGCCATGCTCTGAAAATATTCTCCGACCTGATAAAACAGCATAACAGCCACAGCCTCGGGGTATTCGCCTATTGCGAACGCTCCTACGGTTGATAGGCTCATGAGGAAATTTTCATCAAATATGCGACCCTTGGAAATGTTCTTTATCGCCTTTAGTAAGACATCTGCTCCGAGAATTATATACGACGTGATCAAAAATATCAGCTTCACATAAAGCGAAACGTCCTCGATAAAGGTAAGAATAAATCCAACTGCATAAATGAGAGCTCCGATTGCCAAGCGCAAAAGCCTTGCTTTGGTGCCGTCCTTTTCATCATTCTTCTTTTTCGATATTTTTTCTTCCTTTTTCAAAACCTCGACATCGGGCTCGTGGCTGTGAACAATAGCCTTTATTTCGGCTTCTATTGACACTTTCCTCGCTTCTTCGCATTTAACCGTCAGGGTCTGCTTTATCAGATTAACGCTCGAATAGCTGACTCCATTAAGCTCTGCGACCTCTTTCTCGATTATAGCCGCACAATGAGGACAGTCAAGTCCTTTAAGTATAAATGTTTTTTCCATGATAGCTCCTTGTAATTTAGTGATTGCTCAACTGCTCAACTAAGGCTTCAAAAAATAGACAGGATCCCTCCTGCTATTTATTATTTGTGTTATTATTCATGCAAATGCTCAAAGCCTTTATCTATAATTTCCTTCACATGATCATCAGCCAAGGAATAGAATACGATCTGAGCCTCCTTACGGAACTTTACAAGATTGGCAAGGCGCAACGCCTTTAATTGATGAGATACAGCGGATTTTGTAATACCGAGCAAGGCAGCAAGGTCGCAAACGCACATTTCATTTTGCTCCAAGGCGTGCAAAATCTGCACTCTTGTGCCGTCTGCGAACATTTTAAACAGTGATGCAAGCTCCATATATTCCGCCCTCGGCTGCATTTTATTGCGAGTATCATCAACAAGCGCCTCGTGAATAACCTCACAATTACAAATAGGTTGCTTTTGCATATACGATAACCTCCGTCTTAGTTGAGCGATCATTCAACTTCGAGCTCATTATATCACACTCTTACCCTCGTGTCAATATTTTTTCGCAAAGAATTAAATTTTTTCGCAGCTTCTCCATTTCAAAGATAAAAACCAAAAACTAAATAAATTTATTTTTTAGTTAAGTGTATTCAATCAATTATCTACTCATTCTGCGGTCAAACGCAACACGTTTAATTGATTACTTCGGCGGCGGAGTCTTCGCGGACTAATTCGGGCTTGTGTATTATAATTTAATACTCACTCATGACAATATTTATAATAAAAATGAAAAGCTTGTGCGATTGCACAAGCTTTTCTTATCCATTCACTTATTCAATTGTTATCCAAAGCGCGGGAACTACACCCAATGATGCCCAGTCGGTTGAAGAAGATATGGTGTCACCAAATCCACCGTCATAAAATACCTCATGTATACTATAAGTTTCACTATACGGTGTACGAGTAGCCCAACAGCCGCAATCGTCATCGCGTTTGAAAGCGCCCTGCGCTGCCGCATAATCACTTACCTGCTTTGACATATTCATAGAATATTGATATTCAATAAGCTCCGCAAAGCTGAGTAAGAAAATCTTATCCTCAGTATCGTTACTGCTATAATAGCCGAAGTAAGATTGATTTATGCTATTATCAACGAGAGTTGTATTTATATAGCTCATCTGCTGAGTGCTGAACGCTGTTTTATAGAACACCTCATTAAGCCAAGCTCTTACAGTGCTTTGCTCATAGTTGTTTGAATTGTATTCGGTCGTGCCGTCTGCCAATGACTGATATTCCTGAGCGTCGATTATAAGATCGCTTACGATAAGAGCCTTTCCGTCTATCTCATCAACGACAGTCCAAGAAATAGGCTCATATTTGAACCAATAAGTATAACCGGTATAATATCCGTTGTATTGCTGATTCTTTGTTTGGTTCGTATCCGTATACTCGCTTCTGTAGTTATATATATAAACTCCGCGATACATATCGCCGTTATAAATAACATCAGTATAGCTCATGCAATCGCAAAGCTCACTGTTTGAATAATAAGGATACACAGTCCACTCAGCATCCTCGCCGAGCCAATTAAGCTGCTCCAAGGTGTAAGAATCAGTAACCTCGCTTTGAGGATAGTAGCCGAATTTTACGGTATTGCCGGTTCTTTCGTAGGTATCAATGCCGAGATCAACAATATCCTTATTGGGATAAGTGTACTGCGGGAATTGAGCGTCCGTATCGGTGGGATCGTCAGTTCCCTCTCCCTCGGTCGAAAGCTCGATAAATACCATAGGAACTACGCCCCATGCGGAATAAGCGGTGGTGCCGTAACTGTAAGTAATAGTTCCTCCGTATACCGCAGCCTGTTCTCCGTCATCCTGTCTGAGCCACCAGTGAGAGGTATTTGCAAAGCCTTGAGCGTATGCGTAATCCGTTGCAGATCTTGAAAGCGATATACCAAGCGACAAAGCCTCCTCTGCGCTTATAAGCGTTACGTAGTCGTATTCGCCGTACAAGGTTGAAAGTATCTGCTGTTGGCTTTCATTAAACGCAGTGTTTTTAAATTCATTATCAAGCCACACTCTTATAGTTGATGACGAGTATACAAGCTCGCCATTGTGGTCATAGTCCTGAGAATCAATGACCATATTGCAAATAAGAGCTGCTATACCGTCTTCTTCGGCTATTACAGTCCATTCAATTGGCTCGTACTTGAACCAATATGTCGTATATGTGTAGTAGCCGTTATTGTCCAGATTACTGTTGGAATCATAAGCAAAACTGGATAAGTGCCACGGTCTGTACTGAATAAAGTAAACTCCGCGGTAGTATTCGCCCTCATATTCAAGGTCGATATACCACATATAATCAACGACCATGTTTGATGAGATGTAGCCGTACGACGTCCAATTGTAGCTATCGTGGAGTGTAGGAAGTGTGCCTGCTTTTTCGTCAAGAGCTTCTGTTATGTAGTCATCCGAAACGAGTGTCTGAGGATAGTTACCGAAATAGATAGTATCTCCGTCACGCTCGTAAAGACCGTCGATTTCAATAGAGGGAGTATCCTGATCGCCCTCGATTTCTCCGCTGAGCATGATATTCAAAGCGGGGCGCGTGCCTCCGCGTGTAAAGCTTGGAGTTCCCGTTTCACCGATAGAATCGTTTATTACAGTATTAGCACCTGTTGAGTTTCCTGCCGTACGCAAGTACCAATATTCCGCATATCCTGTGATGTCGCCTACCAAATTACCTTGTGAGAAGGCATAATCCGTAGCAACACAGTCACCGTATACAAGATTATTATTCTCCGCTTCGGTGTTGCTGAGAAGGAATATATAATCAAGTGTTGTCGAGGTGTCGTAACTGCTTGATGAGTTGTCAACGGAGGTTTCGATGATTATTTTCTTTTGAAGCTCGTTAAACGCCGTTTCATAGAACGTATCGTTGAGCCAAGCTCTTACAGAGCTTTCCGACCAACCGCCGTTTCCGTCGTTATCGTACGCCTGAGAATCGATTACAAGCTCGGAAACGATAAACGCGCTATCTCCGTTATCGGAAAGGATAGTCCATTTAATAGGCTCGTACTTGAACCAATATGCTGTGTAGGTATAGTAGCCGCTTTCATCCTGATCGGAGTTGTAGCTATCGGCATAATCTACTGCATCATGAGGTCTGTATGATGTAAAATACACGCCTCTGTAATATTCGCCCTCGTATTCAAGGTCGATATACCACATATAATTTTGTGAATAGCCGTTTGCATAGTAGCCGTATGATGTCCAATTGTAGCTATTTGAGCTTGAAGGAAGCTCGCCCGCCTTATCGTTAAGAGCTTCTGTTATATAACTGTCTGTAACCTGTGTCTGAGGATAGTTGCCGAAGTAGATCGTATCTCCGTCACGCTCGTAAAGGCCCTCAATATCTATAACGGGAGCATCTGTCTTTTCCCAGATAGCATAGAAGGTTACGGTTTCCTCAAAGGGAGAATTATAAAAGCTTTCGCCAACCAAATATTCAGCCTTTGTTGCCACACTGTCCTTAGACCAACCTACGAATTTGTAGCCGTATCTCTCGAAATAGGTATCGGGCATTGTAAGGATCGCGCCGTTTTGGAGAGTCAGCTCCGTAGTCTGATCTTTTCCGTCGTTTGAATTGAATATTATCGTTGCCTGCGCCGCCTCGGTATTTTCCAGCCATACTGCATAGAAGGTCACAGAGCCGTTTTCGTAAACGGTGTAGCTGTCACCGGGAGCGTAGTATTTACCTTCCTCGGGTGTTGTTGTCTTTGACCAGCCCGCAAAGGTGCAGCCGTCCTTTTTAGCGTCGATATCGCTGAATTGAAAGGCTTCGCCATAGGAAACGTAGATAGGTCCGGGAACGTCGCCGTATCCGCCGTTAATATCAAAGAACACGTCAGCACCCACAGGGCTCTCTCCGCCCGTTGCAAACATACAGCCGCTATCGTTTGAAGCTACTATAACTATCTTGTTTACTCTTTGAGCATAGGTATTGTTATCCTCGTCGTCCAATGTAAAGTAGTTGAAAACGTTTTTCGCATCTGCAAGCTTTTCAAACTCAAATACCATAACGTAGTTTGCGTCGTATGTATTGTCAACAACTGCGTAAATCGCGTTTTTGATATCGCCCGAAAGAGGATCTAATCCCTCGCTCTTAAGCATATTATCAAACGCTTGACCGTAAAGCTCGATCATAAGATCTTCCATCTCTCCATCAAACTGATACTGTGCGTTTGAAAGATTTGTTCTTATCGTGCTGATAGTTAAGTATGTAGGCGTTGTCGACGTTGACGTATCGCCGCCCGTTGCCGTTTCATCATCACCCGTCGAGGTCTGCTCGTCGTCACCGTTATTCGATGAGCTCTTTCCGAGAGCCTTATCAATAAGCTCCTCGCTTGATGAGTAAATTACCAGCTTTCCGTCGCGCTCGCAATATCCCGGCAGATTTTCGTAATATTGCTCAATCTTTTTTGCGTCCGAGGTGGATTCAAGCTCTATTACCACCACGGACTCGTAGGTTTTGCTGTCCGAAAGCATATACATAGAAGCTATCTTGCCGGAAATAGCGCCGATTCCCTGCGCCTCAAGCTCCTCGTTCAATTCGTCAAGATTGTCGTTTGCGTTGTCCGTCATATCGTTGCTTGATAATCCCGCATCCTCGAGATTTTCAAGAATCTGATCAAGATCAAGCGGATCTTCAGTGCTGCTCGATGAGCCGCCTCCGCTTGTGCATGAAACGAACACAAACACTGTTAAAAATGTTATAATAAGTGCTAAGATCTTTTTCATGGTTTTCTCCTTTATATAAATTATTTTATTCCGTTTATTGCTTCATTCTTTACGCTCTCGTCACTTGCGCAGATAACGAGCCTTCCCGAAAGATATGAATGTGCTCCGTCGATTTTCATAAGTGTATCGACCGTTTTTGCGTCAGCCTCGCTCGACAGCTCGTATATCTCGACGTATTTATAATCGTCCTTTTCCTTCTCGGAGTATTCGTAAACGTATATTCCGAGCATATTTTCGCTTATAAGCGTTCCGTTAAGCTCTCTTACAAGCTCGATCTTTTCCTCTCCGACGTTCTTTAAAAGAGTATCGTAGTCGTTAACGAGCATCACGCAAAGCTCGCTTATATTGGTATTAAGCATTTTTCTCGCGCCCTCAAGCACGTTTTCCTCGCTTATCTTGTTTACGACCGTATATCCGCCGTCATCTCCGACCATAAGATTTTCTTCGATCTGCTCAACGGTAAAAAGCGTCGCCCCGCCGTCATCATCCGAGCAGGAAACGAAGGAAAAAATCCACAAAAGCGCAAATGATACCGCTATTATTCTTTTCATTTTCTCCCCAAGCTGTTTAAAATTATGTTATCCTATTATATAATTATAGCATATAATAGAGATTTTTTCAACAAATTTCTGATTTTCAATCAAATGATGAATTTTTTGTAAAAAATCTCCCCACAAATTGACAGACAAAAAATATATGATATAATTTAATTGGGATATATTAACTTAGAAAAAATATCCGCCTTTTTCATTGCAATTTTTTACATTTTAAAGGAGATTTCTTATTATGCTCCATTTAATTCGTTTCCTAATAATGAAAATAGCACAGATGGAGGATTATATGATGCACTTGATTGGCTCATAAACGATTGCAATGTATCCGTTATAAATATGAGTTGTGGAACTCGTTATGCAAATGATTTATATTACTCTTTTTTAGATAATTATTTTGATTATTTAATAGCTCAATATAGGGTATCAATTGTAAAGTCTTCCGGAAATCAAATCCAACAAATTTCTAGCCCTGGGTTGTCTATGAATGCAATAACAGTAGGAAATTTGACCAAAGACAAAATAGACGGTCAATATGTAATGAATGATACTAGTAGCTATCTTCAAACTGTGAATATTTCGAGCAAACCGGATGTGGTTGCGTTTGGAACAAACGTATATATGTTTACAGATGATTATACGGATTTGTCATCTTCATCTAACCCCGTTAATTTGGGATCAGGAACTAGTTTTTCTGCTCCTCAGGTAACCGGAGCAATAGCCCTGCTAATGGAAGCCTATACTGAGACAGGATACAAAGAAATACGAACATATCGGCTTGCATTTATAGATAAAGAATTACAAACAGAGGTTGGAAGTGTTACAGATACAATCACTATAGTTTATGATGTTTCTATACAATGCGGTGCATATCTCATTAATTGAGGAGGAATAAAATGAAAAAATTATCAATACTTTTATTAGCACTTATCACACTGTTTACGTTTATATCGTGCAGAAGCAACGAGTCCGATGATGACGGTGGAATCACCTCAGCCGACGCTTCCGAGAGCACGTTGACCGAAAGCACGGAGCTTAGCTCGACACATCCCGAGGCGGATGATTCTTCAAGCGACACAGGGTCAAGCGAAACCGAAACGGAAGATGAAACGAGTGTCGAAACGAAAAACGAGCCTCTTTCAAGCTCGGATACCGTTTTGCTTCCCGATCAGAATTCCGACAAGGACACCTCAAATCAAGACACATCCCCCGCTCTAAAGCCGACTGCCGTAAAAAATGAGCATTACGCTAAGATAGATGCAGGAAAATATTTAGGCAACGATCTTCCCTCATCGGGCGACGCATTTTTCAAGGAGATCAGAAGCTACGAGGAGTTTTGCTCTCTCGTTGAATTTCCCGATGCGATCGATAGCTCCGTATTTGATAACAGCTACGTTCTCGTAATAAAAAGAATCGGCTCGTATTTTTCCGATATAGGCTTTAAAAATTACGAGAATATCGACTCAAAAGCGACCATAATTTTGGATTCGCACGAGAAAAAGGAAGGCGCTGACGTTTTAGCAACCGTATACGATTATCTTATAATTCCAAACTCTCTGTTGGAGCAGCAGTTTACCTCTACATCCGGTGAGCTTTGTATTTTCGAGAACACCCATTATTATTACGATGCTAATTTACAAAAGCTTGATGGTGATACAGATCAAAATGCGAATATGTTCTTTAATGATGTTTCTTCTGCAAACGAATATTTCGCAAGCGAGGGAATGAGCGAGCTTAAGAGCTCGTCTTATCAAAACAAAAGCATTCTGGTTATTTATCTTAATATGCCCTATGAAGAATTCGGCGCAAGCACGGGAAGCTCGTATCTTGGATTTACGGATTTCCATTCAAGTGAAAACGATGTTTATATAACCCTTGAAAGAAGGATCGTGAATGACGATTACGGAAGCGGCTTCTCGCCGTACGCGATCATTATCCCAATAGATCAGAGTGAGCTCTGCTCCGATGTTTCAAGTGGTGCGGTCGTTCATCTTCTTATCAAGGACATAAAGTGCAGCGGCGGGGAAGCGTCAGACGCTTGACCCATTACTTCGGTGAAGTGCAGTATGAATTTAATGCTTACACACGACCGTGGCGGCGGAGTCGCCGCAGACATATGACGCCCCCGAATATAGTTAAAAGAATTATTGAGATTACTTTTCCCCGCAGGATTTAGGTAATTGTGAGGAAAAATCTTAATAGAAAGAGTATCTATAAAATTAAAACAAACAATATAAAGTAAAGCTGTTAGCCCGCAGGCGCGTGCCTGCCCTAGCAGGGAAGGTGCTGAGGAACGAAGCGGATGAGTAGATCATTGGTTGAATAAACTTAATTGAAAAAGATAAATAAATTTATTTGTTTTTTGGTTTTCTCATTTGATGGCTCACACTCGGATGCTCTACTCATCCACCACTGCCGTGGTTCCCCTTCTCTGCTAGAGAAGGCTAACTGTTTCTCCCTTGTGTAAAGGGAGGCTTCATAGTAGATCAACGCCATTCACTCACAACAATATATTTATAATAAAAACGAAAAGCTTGTGCGGCAGCACAAGCTTTTTTCCTTATCTTTTCACTCTTCTCTCTTCACTTTTCACTCTCACAATGCTTATAGCTGAAGGAGCGGAAATCGGCGTGAGTGCGCTCACCCGTAAGATCCTGACACGCCATAGCGACAAACGTTCCTGTGTGACCCTCGTGTCCGATATCGACATACGCCTCGTCGCTGAGGTTTGAGCAATCAAGACCGCTTGATGCGATATCGTATTTTTCTCCGTCGAGCGAGTATGAAAAATTGAGTCTTGTTTCGTTTATCTCGGCTCTTAGCCACACAGCCTTGCTATCGCCGATAAGGATACGGTGATTCTTTATCGGATTGTAGAATTTAAGGCTGTCCCTTACTACTATGCGGAGCGCGTTTTGTCCGCTCTCCTCATCACGCGACATATAAAAATAGAAGAAATTATATGTATCATATATAACGGCAAGACCCGCCATCTGCTGAAAGGTCTGGGGGTCAAATTCAAGATAGGTCGTGCTTTGTGTGTTGAAATGCTGAAGCCTGCGTCCGACGAGGCTCTGGCAGTTGCACGAGGTTATCGCTTCCTGTCCGTAAAGGCGGAGATATCCCTTTCTTTCGGTAAGAGAGCCCATGCGATCAAGCGGCAAGCGAAGCGTTTTATAATGATGCGGAAGCATATCGGTATCGAAAATATCCGTTTCGGGAAGCTGAGGATATTTCACCTCGGGAAGCGATACGGTATATTCGGTAGGCGGAACTACTCCGCCGTCCTTTAGCCTAAGCCAGCCGTCCTGCCAGATAACAGGAGCTATGGCACTCTCTCTGCCGAGGATCGAGCGCTTCTTTTCGGTGATCGGTCTTGCACAAAGATATGCGACATAGCCATCACCCGCGGGAGTCTCCACGTACGAAGCGTGTCCCGTTCTTTGCAAATAGCTCTCAGGACTGTTTCTCGTTGTGAGAAGCGGCATAGGATCAGCCTCGTAAGGTCCCCAGATATTCTTTGAGCGGGCAAGCTGAACTCCGTGATTGTACATCGTTCCGCCCTCTGCAAGCATGAGGTAGTAATATCCGTTTTTCTTATAGATATGAGGTGCTTCCGTCGCGCCTATTTTCGTTCCTTTAAAGATCGTGCGGATCTCGCCTACCAGCTTTTTGTCCTTTTCGGAGTATTCCTGCATGAGTATTCCCGCAAAATCGTGGTACTCCATTCGGTGATCCCAACGCATATTGAGAAGATATTTGCGTCCGTCGTCATCGTGGAAGAGCGATGGATCAAATCCGCTCGAATTAAGGTATACAGGCTCGCTCCATTCGCCCTTATAGATGTCCTTTGTCGTTACGAGATAGTTAGGGGTGTCCTTAAAAATACCGTGAAAGTTTCTCGTATTGGTGTAGATTAGATAAAACGTGCCGTTGCAGTATGAAAGGCACGGCCCCCACACTCCGCCCGAATTGGGATCTCCCTGCATATCAAGCTGAGATGCGCGATTTAATGGCGAGGGAAGCGCTTCCCAATTGACAAGATCACGCGAGTGATAGAGCTGAACTCCCGGAAACCATTGGAACGTCGAGGTGGCAAGAAAATAGTCATTATCAACTCTTATTATTGACGGATCGGGATGAAAGCCCGTAAGTATCGGATTTTTTGCAGTTATCATTTTTTCTCCTTTATATAAGCGGCGCAAACGCCACGCGTTTGATCGATTACATCGGTGAGGTTTTCCTTAGCCTTCCCCGCTGGGGAAGGCTGAAACAAAGCAGCAACGCAGTATTGCCTCACTTGATTGCTGACGCTCAATAAGCAAGAAAGACAAGGCGCAACACAGCTTGTGGGCGATAGCGTACTTCGCGTACGCTGAGATCGCAAGCGAGTAGCAACGCAGTATTGCCTCACTTGATTGCTGACGCTCAATAAGCAAGAAAGACAAGGCGCAACATAATTTAAATAAATAAACAAGTTAGGCTAGGCGTACCGCAGATGATTGGGCGCAGACGTACTTGGCGTACGTCAAGATCATCATCGAGGAACAACGACGCATAACGCAGTTTATTGAGCGTCAGGGGTCTGTCGGGCAGATAACCTCTGCTCAAATAACCAAGTCGCATATTTGCGAGTTTGCGCTATCTGTGACCATATCGTATGACCTGCGCTCGCTATTGGATTAAATTTAAACACCTCTGAGCCTACCTCGTCAAAGGCTTTTTTCATTGCATATGTTCCCGAATAAGGAACTATCGTGTCTGCTGTGCCGTGGAACGTCCAGATCGGGAAATCCTTCAGATTTTCCGCTTGGGTGGTGTCTGCTCCGCCGCAGATCGGAATTGCAGCCGCGAACATATCGGTGTGGCGCATTATAAGATCCCAAGTGCCAAAGCCGCCCATGGAAATTCCCATTACATAGTAGCGATCCTTGTCGGTCTTGTAATCCTCGCCAAGCTCGTAAATAAGCTCAACTACCGCGCCAAGCTCGTTCGATTCGGCTATACGGCTTATATTGTAATTGCCGTCAGCCCAGGGAGTGTCAACCCACTGCTGTCCCGCAGGACACTGAGGGCAGATGATTATCGCTTCCGTGTACGGTGATAAATTCTGGCTGAACATCTCGGAAACCATGTTTTTGAGCTGACTTGCGTTGTCGCTTCCGCGCTCTCCCGCGCCGTGAAGCACTACAAGAAGCGGTGTTGTTTCGTTTTGTTGATCATAGCTTGACGGAATGTATATTCTATAAGGAAGAACTGTTCCGTCCTCTGCCGTATATGTGCGCGCCTCGAAGATGTCAAGGAGTGTTTCGTAGCTTATATTTCCAAGCTTGAGCTTAAGATACTGAGCGTAATTATATCTGCTGAAATCTGACTTATGATATATAACGCCCGCATCCTTGGCTATCGTAAGCTCGGTGGCTTGATCGTCGTTTGTGAAAAATTCTCTCTTTGCGAGCTCAAAAAGATACTCGTAAACATATTCGTTTACACCGTAGAGAACAAGGTCGTCGCCGCACACGTCAACGGCAAAATCGTTCGTTTCGTAGAGCTTGTTTTTAACGAATACCGCGTTTTCACCAGCGTCGCCTATTATAATTCTGTGCTCACTCTCGGCAGGCGCTTGCGTGTCGTCATATACGGGAATATCGACACTGTACTGCTCCTTTATGTAAGCTGAGAGAGATGATGCATATGCGCTAAGGGCTTCGTTATCAGCATCATAAACGATCACGTAATCACTGCTTGACGATACGATGATATTAAGATCGGTATTTTCGGGAGCGTTGGGATCGATAATATCCGCAGGGTCCTGAGGCTCGGGCTCAGGCTCTTCTGTTGAGCTTTCCTCGCTCGTTTCATCATTTGAGCTTTCAGCGTCCGTCGTTTCCTCGGTTGTGGTTTCCTCAGTTGTAGTTTCTTCGGTGGTCGTTTCCTCAGAGGTTGTTTCTTCGGTCGTAGTTTCTTCCGTGGCGGTCTTATCGGTAGTCGTTTCCTCGGCGGATGTGTCTGTGGTTTCCTCCACCGACGAGCTTTGCTCGCTCTTATCCTCGTCATTATCGCAGGAAAGGAGGGAGAGTGTCGATAAAAGAAGCACTATCGACATCAAAATTGACAAAATGCGTTTGATCTTCATAATGTTCTCCTTCAAATATTTAATTGTTTTTCTAATTCCTCGCACTCTTCCATGAGGGAGAGTATCGATAATTCGTCGTTTTCGATCTCTGTTCCAAGCTCACATAGCTTTACATAATCACTCGAATTTTCGGGCAGATCCAGCTCGGCGCGCTTCTTTTCGAGCAACGCTTCAAGCTCCTGTATTTTTTCCTTGGTCTTTGCAAGCTTTCTTTCAAGGCGGGTGCGCTCCTTCGATAGCATATAGCTCGTCTTGCCTTCCTTTACGACCTCAGGCTTCGGCGTCACGGCCTGTGTCGCTTTTTCCACAGTCTGCTCCTTTTTCTCAATATATTCGTCGTAGCCGTAGGGGAAATATTCGACACTCTCCCCGTCGAAAACAAGGAGCGAGTCGGCTAAGCTCTTAACGAAATATCTGTCGTGCGATACGAAAAGAATACTTCCCTCAAAGCTGCCGAGCATCTTTTCAAGCGTCGCCTTGCCGATCATATCCATATGGTTCGTCGGCTCGTCAAGGATAAGAAAATTCGGCTTGCGCTGAAGTATCTTACAAAGCGCCAATCTGACCTTCTCGCCGCCCGAGAGCATATTCACCGTTTTAAAAACATCATCCTTTGTGAACATAAACGCGCCAAGAGCGCCTCTTGCTTCCGTTTGTGTGAGCGACGGAAACTCGTCCCAGAACTCGTCAAGCACGGTCTTTTCGCTGTCGTACCGTATCATTTGCTGATCGAAGTATCCGACATCGACCTGATGGCCAAAATCAAAATCGCCGCTTATTTTCGGTATTGCGCCGACGATCGTTTTCACAAAGGTCGATTTTCCCGTGCCGTTTGTGCCGATTATCGCCACTCTCTGGCGTTTATACTGCTTAAAATTGACCTCGCAAAGCACCTTATCATATCCGATTTTCAAGCGGGAAACATTCAAAATCTCCTTACCTGTGTCGCGATTTGGCTTAAACGACGCTTTAAATGTGCCTGTATCGAAGCGAAGAGGCTCTTCGAGCTTATCCATATGCTCGATTTGCTTCAGCTTTGAGCGCGTCATTGCCACCTTGGTCGGTGTATTTTTGAATTTCTCTACAAGCTCGGTAAGGCGCTTTATCTCCTCCTGCTGAGCCTTGTATGCCTTAAGCTCTCTTTCGTAGTTATCGTCCTTCTGCTTTATGAAGCTTGAATAGTTACCCACGTATTTTCGGCTTATTCCGTGCTCGATTTCGTACACTTCCTCGGCTATTTTATCAAGAAACATTCTGTCGTGCGATACTATAACGACAGCTTTTTTGTATTCCTTAAGATACCCCTCAAGCCACTCAACCGTCGAGATATCAAGATGGTTCGTCGGCTCGTCAAGGAGCAATATATCGGGCTTTGTGAGCAGAAGCTTCACGAATGCGATCTTCGTGAGCTGTCCGCCCGAAAATTCGCTGAGCGGTCGCTTTTTATCGTCAAGCGAAAAGCCGAATGCGGTAAGGATCGCATTGTATTCCTTTTCGTAATAGTATCCGCCGTCCTTTTCAAATTCCTCGCTAAGACGGGTGAATTCGTTTATCTTGCTCTCGTCGCCATCGTTCATTTGGTTTAAAAGCTCGTTTATGCGCGCTTGCTTGCGAAGAAGCGACTCAAAGGATTTTTTAAGCTCGTCATCGAGCGTTATCGCAAGATCGGTAAATGCGTTCTGCTTCAGATATCCGATCTCGACCTTGCCGCCTTTTGCGGCGAAGGAGTCCTCGTATTCGTTTTTGCTCAATTGAAGCTCGCCCGCAATCAGGCGCAAAAGTGTCGTTTTTCCGCATCCGTTGCGTCCTACGATGGCAATCTTTTCTCCGTCGTTTATCTCAATATTTATTCTTCTCAGTACCGTCGAAGCTCCGAACTCGACCATACCGTTTTTTATCTGGTACAGCATTTTTCCTCTTTCGTCAAATTAAATACAGCTCTTGCCGTTTTTTATTATTTTAACATAATATTATTTCCGTGTCAAGGCGGCAAGCATCTTACGGTAAAGAGTCTATTATTCTCTTTTCGGGAATACATTATTATAATAAATAGGAAGAAAACCGTGCTTTTCTTACTTTATCAAATTTTTTTGAAAAAATTTTAAAAAAGCTATTGACAAACGCTTGTCTATCCGTTATAATGATAATAGGAATTATTACTGATAAGGAGAAATCAATATGAGAAACACTGTTCAAAGAGAAGAAATCTTAAGCTTTCTTCGATCGAAGCGTGCGCATTATAACGCTGTTCAGGTGTACGACGCGGTAAGAGAAAAAATTCCGAATATAAGCCTCGGCACAGTTTACAGAAATCTTGGCAAGCTGATCGAGTGCGGAGATATAATAAGCGTCGAGACCGAGGACATATGCGTTTACTACGACGGATTTATAAAGCCTCACGCTCATTTCGTGTGCAGGTGTTGCTCCGAGATCTATGATTTTGAGATATCCGATGATAATTTCGAGGATATTGAAAGTCTGGGCTTTAAGGTCGAAAACACTCGCACAGTTTATTACGGCATTTGCAATAAATGCATAAAATAATAAAATTTGTAAAAAATAATTTA
Organism: Clostridia bacterium; assembly: GCA_017461765.1. Lineage (GTDB taxonomy): Bacteria > Bacillota > Clostridia > Oscillospirales > CAG-272 > RGIG2000. Next base: position 26,767 of record JAFTXO010000025.1, read on the forward strand.
TATTTAAGGAGATTTTGATTATGAAAAAATTTGTATGTCCCGTATGCGGTTATGTTCACGAAGGAGATAGCGCACCTGAAAAGTGCCCTCAATGCGGAGTTCCCGGCTCTAAGTTCACTGAAATGAAGAACGATGGCTACTCCTGGGCGGCGGAGCACATAGTTGGCGTTGCAAAGGGTGCAAGCGAGGAAATCATGGAGGGCTTGAGAGCTAACTTCACAGGCGAATGCACAGAGGTTGGTATGTATCTTGCTATGGCAAGAGTTGCTCACAGAGAAGGTTATCCCGAGATCGGTCTTTACTATGAAAAGGCAGCTTGGGAGGAGGCTGAGCACGCGGCTAAGTTCGCAGAGCTCCTCGGTGAGGTTATAACAGATTCCACAAAGAAGAACCTTGAGCTTCGTACAGAGGCTGAAAACGGCGCGACCCTCGGCAAGTTCGAGCTCGCTAAGATCGCAAAGGAGCAAGGCCACGACGCTATTCACGATACCGTTCACGAAATGGCTCGCGACGAGGCAAGACACGGTAGAGCTTTTGAGGGCTTATTGAATCGTTACTTCAAGAAATAACGATTCAGCTAAATTCGTGCACTGCACGAGCTAAATTTGCGTTTCACGCAAGCTAAATTGGGCATTGCCCAGCTAAATTCAAGCAAAAGCTTGAGTTAATACATTTAGGGAGCAGGTTTAACTTGTTCCCTTTTTTGTGTTGTGCTTAGGAATTTCTGTGCGATAATGAGCTTTATATTGACCCATGCGATTTGGTATTGATTTATTAGTTATACTAATATTTTTTCAATTCTTATTGTTTTTTCTTAAATTTGTGCTATAATAAAGGTGCTACATTTCGAATCACGAATAATTTGAACCTCTAAAGGGATAATATCGGTAAAAGGTATTATCTCTCTTTTCCAATACCTTTAGAGGTTCGTGAAGAAGTGTAGCAGCTTTGAGGGATCGTACTTTTTCGGTGCGTTCCTTGTGAGCGCACTTTTTATTTTAAGGAAGAAATATTATGGAAAACGAAAAGATTTCAGACCCAACCGGTGTTGAACTAACTCCCGGCAATATGTTAGAGTGTTTAGGCAATGGGGAACACTTAGATAACGAAGGAAATCCTATTGAATGTTGTTGTGATGAGTGTGATTATTTAATATTGTGTTTGGAACGCCAACAACCTCCTAAATATGGAAAAATTAATGGAATTTCTTAATTTCTACTCCAACAGAGCTATTATAAAATCACAGGGCAAAGGCTAAACAAAGCCAAGTGGTGCTTGCCTTTAAGGCTACCACGAGCTTTCCACGACAGGCTAAAACTGCTCGCGACGAGGCAAGACACGGAAAAGCTTTCGAAGGTTTGCTTAACAGATATTTCAAGAAATAATGAAAATTAAATTGTACGACAGAGTTTTACTGAAAGACGGAAACGAGGCTACAATTGTTGAGGTTTTTGAAAACAACAAGTTTTTTATTGCCGACATAGACAAAAACGGCGATACTTATACGGAAGAAATATCTATTGAAGAAATTGAAGATTTTTCCGAATATCAAAATTGTTCCCTTTTTTGTTGCCCTTTTTCCATAAAAACATAGAAAATTTATGGAATTTTTGATTATGAAAGCTTTTAGTTGAAAAGCGCGTTGATTCATGGTACAATGAAATAAACAATTAAGGAGAAAAATTATGAAAGCTTTTTGTCACGGTGAAATAAACGAGTTTATAGAGTGGTATGATACGGACGGAAACATAATAAACGCAAGTGATGGTGGTGTAATATATGTTGACGGAAAATACCATTGGTATGGAATGGCTTTTCGCCCGTTGCCTATGAATAGCGGCCCAAATGGCGGGCAAATGACAGACACGGGCGTTGTAATGTATGAGTCAACTGACTTACTTAATTGGAAATACGAGGGCGTTATTTTAGAGATAAGCAACGACCCCACAAGTGAGCTTTATGGACCTATGCGCTTTGAAAGACCTAAAATAATTTATAACGATAAGACGAAGCAATTTGTTTTATGGTGTCATTATGTAAAATATCCCGGCGACCACGGAAACGGACAGGGAGACTCGGATATGGGACTTGCCGTGTGCGATAGCGTAAACGGAAAATACAGATGGCTTGGCTATTCAAAGCCTATTGATAATAACGGCTGGGTGCGTGATATGACCGTTTATAAGGATATGGACGGTGAAGCATATTTAATTTATGATAGACATATAGCCGACCCTCTGCTTGGGGACAAAACAGGGGGCTTGCAGGGGGATAGGTGCTTATATGTAGTTAAATTAAGTGATGATTATTTATCCTTTACAAGCACATACAAAAGAATAGAATCAGCCGCTTGGCGAGAGGCTCCCGCCGTTGCCTACAAAAACGGTTATTATTATATTGTAACCTCGGGACTTACCGGTTGGGAAACGAATCAAGCAAAAGCATTTAGGACAAGGAGCTTGCTTGATACGTGGGAGGACATAGGCGACCCCTGTGTAGATGATTTCACTCATACAACCTTTAACACTCAAAGCACTAATATTTTCTTAGTAGAGGGAACAAACACTCAAATCATTATGCTTGAAAGACACAACACCTCGAATTTTCTAAAAAGCTCGTATGTTTGGTTGCCGATAAATTTTAATGAGGGTGGCACGATTTCCTTGCACTACAAAAAGGAATGGAATTTTGAATAAAACGCATAAGAGGGAATCCCGAGAACCGATTCCCTTTTTTTACTAAAATTGTTCGTTTTTCCATAAAAATGTGAAAGATTATATCACAAATTCAAAGTCTTTCGCGCGACTTTTTTTAACAGAATTTTTGTGTGTTTATTAGTGCTTTTTGTGTGATATGGGGCTTTATATTGACCTATGCAATTTGGTATTGATTTAGTTATACTAATAATTTTTCAATTCTTATTGTTTTTTCTTAAATTTGTGTTATAATAAAGGTGCTACGTTTCAACTTCATACATTTTTTAATCACACAGAGGGGATACTTTCGGTAAAAGGTATCGTCTCTCATTTCTTGATACTCTGTGTGGTTGAAGGAGAAGCGTAGCAACTTCGAGGGATGTACTTTTTCGGTGCGTTCCTTGTGAGCGCACTTTTTATTTTAAGGAAGAAATATTATGGAAAACGAAAAGATTTCAGACCCAACCGGTGTTGAACTAACTCCCGGCAATATGTTAGAGTGTTTAGGTAATGGGAAACACTTAGATAACGAAGGAAATCCTATTGAATGTTGTTGTGATGAGTGTGATTATTTAATATTGTGTTTGGAACGCCAACAACCTCCTAAATATGGAAAAATTAATGGAAATTCTTAATTTCTACTCCAACAGAGCTATTATAAAATCACAGGGCAAAGGCTAAACAAAGCCAAGTGGTGCTTGCCTTTAAGGCTACCACGAGCTTTCCACGACA
>JAFTXO010000026.1 GCA_017461765.1 Clostridia bacterium
GATGAATACGCAAGAGACTACGCTTATCACGTATTGGAAAAGCCGATAACCGTTGTTACTGATGAGGAAAGAGCCTTTTCCGACTCCACTCTTGATTTTGAACTGTGTCTCACAGAACCAAGCGAAGTTCAGACTTACAAAAAGGATGCGATATATATTGTTGATTGGGTTAAATCGGGAAAGAATTTGATGGTATATACATAAGGGTAAATGGTATGGTAATTATAGAGAAATACGGTTACGAAAAACATAATACCGATATTGTTTCGGACAAGGATATAAAACGAGTATGTGCATATTTCGTTGTGTCAGATCTTCATAAGATAACTTCAGCCGATATTCGCTTCAAAACAGAGGAGCTTATAGAAGAAATAGATACGCACGAGAATTGGGTGCTTGAATCCGTTGTGTGGGATGCAAACCACAAGATAGATACGAACAGACAAGGCTTGAATATCATTCTTGATAAAGCAAAAAACAATGAATTTGATATACTTCTTTTACATCACGTTACGCTGATCTCGCGCTCGGGTAGTAAGACATTCGATTATGTTGCACAGCTTTATGTCTTGGATAAGGTAGCTTACAGTATCATTGATAAAATACACTCCTTCGACGATCTTGCAGACTCGTTACACTTAACCGTTGCAAGACAGAAGCAATACGATGAACTAAAGAAAAAGAAAAAAGAAAAATAATTTACCGGAGGAAAAGATATGAGAACAACGAAATCGAAAAAGACAGCAGTAATTACACCTGTAAAAATGTGCTATAATATTTGAAAAATCTGAAAGGAGAGCTATTATGAACAAGACTGATTTGATCAATGTAGTTGCTGCCAATGCAGGCGTTTCAAAAAAAGACGCCGAGACTGTTATCAAAGCGACACTTGATGCGATCACTACCGCTATGACAAACGGTGAAAGTGTTCAGCTTCTCGGCTTCGGAGCCTTTGAGGTTCGTGAACGTGCGGAACGTACAGGGCACAACCACAAAACAGGCGAGGCGGTTAAGATTGCCGCGTGCAAAACACCCGTATTCAAGCCGGGCAAGCCCTTAAAGGATGCCGTAAATAAGTAATACACCAATACTAAAATATCCCCTTGGCGGTTCATTTCGAACTGTTCAAGGGGATGTTTTTTTATTACTTTTGCAAGCCTTTTGCCAATGCAATCAGGTTGTCGAGCTGTTCACTGGATAAGCGCTTTGCGATTTCAAATAATTCATTTGCCTTTGACGGATTGGAAGAATCCAGATCAAAGAATTCGCTTGGAGTAACTCCCAAATATTCGCAGATATAGAAGATACCCTCCAATGAAGGCTTTGATTTGCCTGTTTCGATGTTATTAATATAACCTGGATTTTGACCGATTGATAAACTCATATCACGAGCGGACACACCCTTTTTCTCGCGCAGCCGCGCAAGGCGTATTGCAAACTCTTTTTCGTCCATTATATCACCTCACAACCTATATATAATATTGTACCCCACAACACCCCGAAAAATATTAGATAAAAAGCGTGAATTTTATTGATTTATTGGCTGAAAAGTGATATAATAATATTTATAACAGAAATCAACCCATACGGCGTTTTTGGACGGTTTTGCTTACGCTGTACTGTCGGTTGAAATTTTACTGTGATTTTGAGTATAATATTGATACGCCGAACCCAAAAACATTCTGATTTTATAATGGAGGAAATAACCTAATGTTAGTTTATAGAAACGGACGTTTATACTGCGGAAACGTATCATTTAAGTTGCCGAATGAGATCTGTGTTGATACACAAAACAGCGAAATATGCGAAAACGGCATTCATCTTTGCGCGCCCGATAAGAGTTTTATTATTCAAGTTGAGTTCAAGCCGGGAAAGAAAAATGCATACGAAGAGCTATCACATTATTTTAATGGACAGTTATCATATCTTCTTATCGGAGAAATAGAAAAAATATCCGCAGGTGGACTTTGCGGATACAAGGCAAAATATGAGGATAAAAGAACGGTCAATGAGGAATATATCTTCGATATTCCAAATAGTAGAGCGTTCAACCTGTTAGATATCTATATAATGATTAAAAAAAGCAGCATCACTTATGATGAGAGTTATAAAAATCGCATCGTTGCAGAGATACTCAATGGAATAGAAAGCAACTGATAGCCAAAAACAAAAGAACGGTGTGTCAGTTGATACACCGTTCTTTTGCCAATTACTGTTTAAGCAATCGGAAGCGTTACTGTAAAGGTTAACTTGTGATTCGAATATTCGTGAGTAAGAGTACTATTATTGAGCGTGAAAAATTATTTCATCCAAATGAAATGTGGTATATTGTTGATAATAGGCAAAGTCTTCATTTTACACAAGTATTCAGATGTGCAAGAAAGGGCTTGATTATTCCTGAAGATACAAAAATCTGCCATTTATGCTTCGGTACAATGAACGGAAAAGATGGAAAGCCATATAAAACACGTGACGGAGAGGTTATGAAGCTGAAAGATTTTTATAATACAGTTTACGAAGCCGTTTATGAGCGTGTAAAAGAATCTTCATTTAGTCATGAAGCAGATAAAGAAAATATTGCAAACAAAATTACACTTGCCGCCATCAAATTCGGCGATCTTATAAATCACAGAACAAAAAATTATATTTTTGATATTGAAAAATTCACAGCCTCGGAAGGAAAAACAGGAACATTTTTGCTTTATACGATAGCACGTATAAATTCTATATTAAAAAAAGCAGGAAATGAGCCTATAAATAAAAATAGCCAAACTGTATATTCCGATTCCGAAAGAGAACTGATATTGACCTTATCGCTTCAAAATGAGGCCTTTGAGCTTGCATATAATGAAAAAGCTCCCAATATCATTTGTGAAAACGCATATAAGATAGCATCTGATTTCTCTAAGTTTTATAGTGAAAATCATATTATCGGTGAAAAAGATTTGTTGAAAAGAGCGTCATGGCTAAAGCTTTGCAAAGCAACTAAAAAGATACTTGAAAACTATCTTTATATTTTGGGTATTGAGCCTGTTGAGATAATGTAAAGAATATTTGTATTGATAAAAAATTTTTGATATAATTAAAAAAATTCCAACCCGATTGCAAGTTTGGTTACTAAATAGACGAAACAACATGTTGAATTTCAAAGAAAGCAGGGTGAACACATTGACGGAAAATGAAGCGCTTTTAAATAGGCTTGATAATGAAATGCTGCCGAAGATATACGGATTTTCGAGATTAAAAATGAATACGCTTGAGGACGCCGAGGATCTTTCGCAGGATATTTACCTTGAAATCTTGCAAGCCATTCAAAAAGGCAAGCAGATCGAAAATTTAAATGCTTTCGTCTGGAGCGTATCAAACCATATGTTTTATAATTATCTTCGCAAAAAGAAGCACGGAACGACAGCATATCTTACCGAAACTTTTTCCTCAGCAGATGATATTGAAGCGGAATATATATTAAAGGAACAAAAAAATCTTCTGCACAGAGAGCTTTCCCTTATGGCGGGAAACTACAGAAAAGCACTTATCATGAATTATTTTGATAATATGTCCTGCGAGGATATCGGAAAAGCACTTAATAAAAGCGAGGGTACTGTCAAATGGTGGCTTCACGATGCAAAAATAGCAATCGAGAAAGGAATTAATACAATGAGAGAATACGGAGAAAAAAGCTATCGCCCGGGAAATCTTTTTATGTCCTGTACGGGCAATCCCGGCATGAACCTTGAGCCTGTTAGCTGTGCCACAAGAAAATCGGCGCAAAATATTTTGCTTGCCGCATATAAAGAGCCTGTAACAGTGACAGAGCTTTGTGAGGAGCTTGGAATATCAGCGCCTTACATAGAGGACGAGGTTGATTATCTTTTGAAAAATCAGCTTATAAAAGAGGTGTCAAAGGGAAAATATCAGACCGATTTCGTTATTTTGCCCGGAAATAACCCCAACATTGCAAACAAGATATATGCTAGCGCCTTTCCCGAATTTTATAAGAGACTTATAGAATTCGTACAGGCAAGAAAGAATATTTTAACAGAGGAAAGATTTAATAAAGCAGGCTTTGAGTGGGATCGCTTATTATGGATCTATATCCATGTATTTGCCGAATTTGCGGTCAAATACTACTGTTATATTAAAAATGTACGCATAAGATACGATGATATTCCTATGCGTCCAAACGGGGGTAGGTGGATAGCCTTTGGCTATGATAATAGCGATACATCCAAAAAGAACTTTGAAAAATATCACGGCTGGGACGGCCTGGTTCATAAATTAGAACCTGCTTTTACACAAGGCTTTTTCCATATCTGGAGCGGCGTTGACAGCTCTGCATATTTCGATATTCCCGACGAGGTTTTTGCCCTTTGCCGTGAGATAATAAAGGAAAATGTAAGAGTCGGGGAGCTGACAGAGGAGCAAAAATACCTTTTCAGTATTGCTCTTGAAAGGAAGCTTTTTGTTAAGAAAGACGGAGAGTTTAAGCTGAATTATTACTATATAAACGGAAATGAGCGCAAAGAACTCGAGGCAATGGCACAGGAATTTTCGAAAGAGGTCGTAGATATTATAGAGAATGCCTATAAGCTCGTTCTTGACGAATATGAAAAAACAGTTCCGAAGCATCTTAGATGGCAGATGGGAAACTTTTTGTCAAACAATTTATATTGCTTTGTCACCTGTTCACTTTACGAGGCAGAAAGAAACGGAATACTTTCCGTACCTGACGTCGAAAACAAAGAGTGGCTCAGCCTTTTTGCAAGCGAATAAAAAACAAAGCACACCGTATGCGTGTTATCCTTAACGGAGAACACGCATACGGTGTGCTTTGTTGACAGTGAAATGCTTTTATGGTATACTAATTATTACAAGTAATAAAATTTTCGGAGGCAAAAATGATATATCATCAAATACCGCCCGTATATGATAAAGATTCAAAAATACTGATACTCGGAAGCTTTCCGTCCGTAAAATCACGTGAAAATATGTTTTTCTACGGACACGGACAAAATAGATTTTGGCAGGTCACATCAACAGTCTTTGAAGCTCCGCTCCCCAAGAGTATCGAAGAAAAGCGTGAATTCCTTTTGAAAAATCATATAGCCGTATGGGATGTTATAGGCTCGTGTGATATTCAAGGAAGCTCGGATAGCTCCATTAAAAACGTGACTCCCAACGATATTGGCATGATTTTGAATACCGCAGATATAAAAAATATCTATGTAAACGGAAAGACGGCGGAGAAATATTATAATAAATATATAAAAAATAAAATCGGAAGAGAAGCAATATGCTTGCCCTCAACCTCACCCGCAAATGCATCGTGGACCCTTCATAAGCTGATAGAAAAATGGAGAGAAATAAAAAATAATTAAAAATTTTTAAAAAACCGCCAATATAAATTCTTTTTAAGACACTTTATGAGTGAAAGGACGGTGAAAATAATGAATATTGATATCATAGACAGTTACATTGAAAAGGTCTACGGATATGCTGCAAATCATACATATTCCCGAGATGAAGCAGATGAGCTTTCCCAGGAAATATTATTTACCGCAGTTCGTGAGCTTCCAAAGCTAAGAGATGAAAGCAAATTTGAGCCTTGGCTTTGGGGAGTAGCCGGTAATGTAACAAAAAGATTCAGACGTCATATGGGAAAACAGCGCGCGATGTATTCTTACGATATGCCTGAAAATTTGTTCTATGAGGATGATTTTACAGACGACGGAGAAGAGGCGCTTTACGATCATCTCAGAACAAAAATATCTATGCTTTCTGCAATATACAGAGATATCATAATTCTTTATTATTACGACAGCCTTTCAGTAAAACAAATTTCCGAAAAGCTAAGTATTCCCGAGGGAACGGTGACGTGGCGTCTTTCGGAGGCTCGTAAAAAACTTAAAAAGGAGTGTACAGATATGAAAGAAAGCGTATTAAGACCTAAAAAGATGAATATCGATATTTACGGAAACGGCAACTATAACGGAAAAACAATTCCGTTCCCGAGCGTGTATATCGACGATTCACTTTCACAAAATATACTTTATTATTGCTATGAGGAAGCACAAAGCATCGAGGAGCTTTCAAAGCTTTGCGGTGTGCCCGCTTATTACATCGAGGAACGTATTGACAATCTTTTAAATAGAGAAGCGATAATAGAAGTCGTTAAGGGCAAATATCAGACCGATTTTATTATCTTTTCCGATAAATATGGCATTTATTGCGAGGAAAATGCAGAAAAATCACTTATGCCCATTATGAATGATATAATGTGTGCTCTTGAAGATATTGCAAATGAAGCTGAAAGCATAGATTTTTATAAGGCGGATAAAAGCAAAGAGGATATGTTTTACCTTTATGGTGCCATGGCTTTTGCTTATGCAAGCGAAAAATATTGTAAGCTTCCGTATCCGTGGTTTAAGAAAAAATATGACGGAAACGAATGGAATTACATTGGTAATATGGAAACGGGAAAGCATAAAAGAATAGGTGTCGGAATACAAATGTGTGCAAACCTCGGCAGCGACGGAGTATTCAATCATACCGTTTATAATTCTATACCTGGAATAAAATACAGACAAATGATGTACGATAATTACATCAATGCTTGTGAGGATCTTTTATATAAAGGCTCTTGTGCTGACGTTGATTCGGTAGCTAACGCAATAAAGGACGGATATATAATAAAAAGAGAAGACGGAAGCTTCTTCGTTACAACACCGTCATTTACTATCGAGCAAACTCAGCAATTCGAAAAGATAGCCGATAAATATCTATCTCCAATTATGCCCGAATATTCGGATATCGTAAATAACTTTATTCAGGGCTATAAAAAGCTCTTTCCAAAGCATTTGAACGACGATGCGGACAGACTCTGTCAGAATATGTTCTTAGGAATGTATTCTGTAATTATAGAGCACGCGCAAAAAACAGGAAAAATAAAAGCGCCGTCTCAAAATTGCTATTGTGATGTTATAACCCAATTTAAAAAATGAAGACAAAGTACTTTTGATACTTTATCTTCAATCTGAGGCACGCTTTAGCGTGCCTTTCTTCATTTATATAAAAAGCTCTTGGAAAAAATCAAGAGTTGTGGTATTATTAAATTAAGAAATTTAAAAATTTTTTAAGAAAACGCCAACCTTTTAAAATTGCCTTGCACTATATAGTCAAACGGCGCCGGGGAAAGAAGAAAATATGGAAAAAGAAAAAGTTGATAAGATCATTACTGACTATCTTCAGAAAATATACGGATTTTCGATAAAGAAGTCATACTTGTACGACGAGGCTGAGGAGCTATGCTCGCAAATAGTGGAGCAGTTATATACCTCACTTTTGAAAGCGAACGAGATATTCAATATCGAAGGCTATGTCTGGAGAATAAGCGAGCATACATATGCAAAATATGTTTCTAATAAAAAGAAGCACGAGGGCATCTCGCTTGACGGAATACAAATTCCTTATTATGACGAATATTCTTTTGAGCAGGATACTGGCGATAGAATATACCGTCTGCGTGAGGAAGTGGCATTTTTGTCACAGAAGCGCCGTCAGATAGTTTATGACTTTTATTACAAAAACCGATCCATAGAAGAAATAGCAAAACAGCTCCAAATTCCCGAAGGTACTGTAAAGTGGCATTTAAACAAAGCAAGAAACGAATTAAAGGAGGGCTTTTCAATGGAAAGAAAAATAGGAAAGCTTGGGCTCAACCCAATCACAGCATTATCATACGGACATAGCGGCAATCCCGGAAGAAATCAAGGACCTGAGTCTTATATAGGCGATAAAATGAACCTCAATATTGTTTATAGCGTATATTGGGAACCGAAGACCTTGCAACAGATAGCAGAGGAGCTCGGACTTACCCCTGTTTACATCGAGGATAAGGTAAGCTTTCTTGAGGAAAACGGATTTTTGGTTAAAACATCCGGCAATCGCTATACCACATACGTACAATTTTTGCCTACGAAATATTCTCGCGAGGCAAAAGAAAACTGTAGAAAGATACAGCTTAAAATAGCAGAAACGCTTGTAAAAGAATATGTTCCTCTCATAAGAAAGGCAGTATCGGATGTCGATAATGTATATATTCCAAGCGGTAACCGCGAGGTTTTTGAGGCAGCAGCCATATTCTACGCAATATCTAATAAATGCTCGGTTCACTCGGGCAGAGATCTTTCAAAATACGATATAAAAACGACCGCAGGCGGTGATTTTGTTGCCACTATTGATCTTGAAAGTAAGCCGATCGACCCCGATTTTAAATCCACGCTCGATTTGCCGTCATATGGAGCGTGCGGAAGCATGACAAGAACATCGGTAAAATATCCCTCGGTATATTCTTGGTCGATAGATACAAGATACGATATTCGGCAGGGTGCGTGGATGAACAATCTTTATACGGACTACGAATACGTGTACGAGTTTATCAGAGGAATGATAAGCGATAATCCAGCAAACAGCGAAAAGTTTGCGCGTCTTAAGGAAAGACAGTTTGTAACCGATAATAAAGTAAATATCATGATGATCAAGGGCGGCGCAAACGACTTTTTTGATAAGATTCCCTCTCTTGATGAAAATTTAAAAAATGAGCTTGTAAAGGATGCCCTTGAGTATGCAACTATGGAAACAAAATATTATCCGCCTCAAATGCATGATCTTGTGATTGCATGGACACTGGGTGGCTTTATTGGCACAACGGTGGCACTTATGGTAATGGATATTCTTTACACAAACGGCACATTCAAGCCCATTACAGAAAAAGAGAAGATAACAGCAAATCTTATTATGTTTAGCGACACTCTCCCCAATGAATAATAAAAAACAACTGAAAAATGCGCGTTATCCGTTAAGGATAACGCGCATTTTGCACCTTTTTTATTTCAAAGCACCAAAGAGGGTGCAGTATAAGCTCTTGCAGCGAGCTCCTGATTGAGCATATAAAGACTTCTTGGGTCAGAACCGAAAAGCTCCATCTTGGAGATAAGATCGTTTGCATTTGTCTCCTCTTCGCCCTGTTCCTTTACGAACCAGTCAAGAAATTGCATAGTACGGAAATCCTTAACCTCATAAGCCGCACTGTAAATGTCATTTATAAGCGAGGTTACGTATTTTTCATGCTCAAGCCCCGCCTCAAGCACCGACATATGAGAATTAAATACCTTGTCGGGCTTGTCAATAGCCTCGAGCGTTACGGGCATATTTTCATTTTGCAAATATGTATAGAAGAGCATTGCGTGATCGCGCTCCTCCTGTGCCTGAACCATATACCAGTTAGCGAAGCCGTCAAGCCCCTTTGCCTTGAAATAATTTGAAAAATCAAGGTAAAGATATGCGGAATAAAATTCCTTGTTTATTTGTTGATTTAAAAGCTCATGTACCTTTTCGTTCATTTTAATATCCTCCAAAAAATTTATTTGATTTCTTCAAAATCGGCGACCCCGTGTTTGCAAAGAGGACAAATTATATCCTCAGGAAGCTCGTCGCCCTCGTAAATATAACCGCAAATCTTGCATACAAAGCCTTTCTTTCCGTCAGTATCGGGCTTTGGCTTTACGTTGCTTTGATAATATGTGTAGGTCATAGTTTCTCTGTCAGAGAGAACACGCGATTCTGTCACCGAGCAGATAAACATTCCGTGTGTATCAAGATCAATGTATTGCTCCACCTTCAAGGACATAAAAGAATTTATATACCTTGGTAGGAACACAAGTCCGTTATCGGAACGCAAGGGCTCGCAATCAGCGAACTTATCCGTATTTCTTCCGCTTTTAAAGCCAAAGGCTTCAAAAACCTTGAAGGGAGCATCTACCGTAAGGCAGTTTATGTTCATAATTCCGGTTTGCTTTATTACGTGATGAGAATAATTTTCCTTGTTTATGGTTACAGCAATCCTGTTTGGAGAGTTGGTAACCTGTGTAACGGTATTTACAATAAGTCCGTTGTCCTTTTTGCCGTCGTTGGATGTTATAACGTAAAGACCGTATCCGATATTGAAAAGAGCAGATAGATCATTCTTGTTTGCCGTGGAATTTTGTATTGCAAGATATTCCTTGCAAAGCTCCTCAATCAATGAATTAAGCTGCGCCGAGCTTTCCTCATTAAGCGCTGACGTGATCCTTACAGTTGTATCTGTAAAGGTGAGATTTTTGCAGCCATCAAGCATTCCTCTCATAACCTTTGCCGCAAGAGGCGCCCAGCTTCCGTTTTCTATAAGAGCAACGGTACGGTTGCTGAAATTGCGCTCGGTCAAATGATCAATAAATTCGCGCATAAACGGGAAAATGTCAGCATTATATGTTGTTGTAGCAAGAACTGTTTTGCTGTAACGGAAGGCGTCAGATACTGCCTCTGCTATATCGCATCTTGCAAGATCGTGCAAAACTACCTTGGGACAACCGCTTGAAGCCAAGCCCTCAGCAAGCTGCATAACTGCCTTTTTGGTATTTCCGTAAACGGATGTGTAAGCGATCACAATACCTTCCTCCTCAGGCTGATAGCTTGACCACGTGTTGTAAAGATTAAGATAGTAACCGAGATTTTCGCTAAGCACAGGACCGTGTAATGGACAAATGATTTCTATATCGAGCCCTGATGCCTTTTTCAATAAATTCTGAACCTGAGCTCCGTATTTTCCGACAATGCCTATGTAATAACGTCTTGCCTCGTCAGCCCACGGCTCTTGTGCGTCGAGCGCTCCGAATTTGCCGAAGCCGTCAGCAGAGAACAGAACCTTGTCCGTGCTATCGTATGTCACAATAACCTCAGGCCAGTGTACCATAGGAGCAGTTACAAAGGTGAGCGTGTGCTTTCCAAGCTCAAGCGTGCTTCCTTCCGAAACGACCATCTGCTTTGACGGAAAATCCGTTCCGAAAAAGTTTTTCATCATAGCAAATGCCTTGGAAGAAGAAACGATTTTTGTGTTCGGATAAGCTTTTATAAAGCTTACAATGTTAGCCGAATGGTCGGGCTCCATATGCTGAACAATCAAATAATCGGGCTTTCTTGCGCCTAATGTGTTTTGGATATTGTCAAGCCATTCATGCGTAAAGGAAACGTCAACAGTATCCATTATAGCGATCTTTTCATCAATTATCGCGTAAGAGTTATAAGACATTCCTTTCGGAACCTTGTACTGACCCTCGAATAAGTCGATTTTGTGATCGTTTACTCCTATATACTTAATATCATTTGTAATAACCATAATAAAATTACCTCGGTTTAAAGCTTTTTAATTAGAAATATGTATTTTAATCAATTATTTTTCCGTCAGTTGAAATCGTGATGACCTGCCACGGAATAAATTTACCGCTCGCCTGCAAAGCGCGTTTGGCGGCGTTTTCGATACCTCCGCAGCAAGGAACCTCCATCCTAACTATTTTTACACTTTTTATGTTGTTGTTTTTGATAATTTGCGTTAGCTTTTCTGCATAATCACCCTCATCAAGCTTTGGACAGCCTATCAAGGTGATGTGATTACGAATAAATTCATTGTGAAAATTTCCGTATGCGTATGCCGTGCAATCGGCAGCAATAAGTAAATTTGCATTATCAAAATAGGGAGCGTTTGCAGGAACAAGCTTTATTTGACAAGGCCATTGAGAGAGCTGACTTGATACCGCAGCAGATTTGCTAATAGGAGTCGAAGCCTCTCTTTTGATTGCCTTTGACTGTGTTCCGGGACATCCGCAGGGAAGCTTGACACCGAATTTTTTCATTTTCGCCTGACGAACTGCATCCTCATCATAAGCAGGAGCTTCACGCTCCTCAAAGGTTATGGCGTTTGTCGGACAAGCAGGCAAGCAATCGCCGAGCCCGTCACAGTAATCCTCCCTTGTAAGCCTTGCCTTTCCGTCTATCATTTCTATTGCGCCCTCGTGGCAGGCTGCGGCACAAGCACCGCAACCGTTACATTTATCTTCGTCTATTCTTATTATTTTTCTTTTCATAAAAATCTCCTTTTAAAAGCATTTTCCGCTCTTGCAATCCTCAGGTCCACCTGCACGGAAGCAGAGCTCATTTGGACATTGATTGTTGTTAAAAAAGTCCACAATGTTTTTAACGGTGGTTTCCGCTATATTAGAAAGCGCCTCTTCTGTTAAGAACGCCTGATGCGACGTAACTATAACATTGGGCATGGAGATAAGCCTTGCAAGCGTATCATCCTCCATAATGTGTCCTGAATTGTCCTCAAAGAAGAGGTCGGACTCTTCCTCGTAAACATCAAGACAAGCCGCACCTACGTGACGTGATTTGATACCTGCCAAAAGAGCATCTGCATCAACAAGAGCGCCTCTTGAGGTATTGAGGATAACAACGCCGCGCTTGCATTTTTCAAGAGCAGTTTTGTCAATAATATGATAAGTATCCTCGGTAAGCGGACAGTGAAGAGATATTATATCACTCTTTGAAAGCAGCTCGTCCATTTCAACGTATCGTACTGTATCGCCGTTATCAAGACCTTTAGCAGGGAATTTGTCGTAAGCAAGCACTCTCATGCCAAAGCCGCGGCAAATATCTATAAATACGCGTCCTATGCGTCCTGTACCGACAACTCCGACAGTCTTTCCGTGAAGATCGAAGCCTGTAAGTCCCGAAAGACTGAAATTAAAATCTCTTGAACGGATATAAGCCTTGTGAATACGTCTTATAGATGTCAGAAGCAAAGCCATAGTGTGCTCAGCCACCGCATAAGGCGAATAAGCCGGAACACGAAGAACGTGAAGCTTACCGAATGCGTGCTTTATATCAACGTTGTTGAAGCCTGCGCATCTAAGCGCAAGAACCTTTATACCCATTTCGTAAAGACGGTCGATGACCTTGTCGTTTACAGTATCGTTTACAAAGGCGCAAACCCCGTCAAAGCCATGAGCAAGCTCAGCGGTGTCCTCGTTTAATTTAGTTTCAAAATATTTAAACTCAACACCGTACTGCTTTCCGTATTTATTGAATGAAGGAATATCGTAAGGCTTTGTATCAAAAAATGCTATTTTCATATAATGACCTCCTTGACTTTCTGGTCTTATTATAGTATAATTTAAGTGTAAAATCTGTTGAAATTTCAACAAAACGGAGAAAAAATGAAAAAATACTTAAATGTTTTACGAAAATGTCCGCTGTTTGAGCAAATAGAAGATGATGATTTGCTCAAAATGCTTAAGTGCCTCGGAGCAAAGGTCGAGTTTTTCGACAAAAAATATACAATAATTGCAGAGGGAAACCGCGCAAAATATATAGGAATAGTTTTGTCAGGTTCGGCGCAAATAATACAGATAGATTATTACGGAAACAGAAGTATTTTGGGAGGCATTGAAAAATCTCAGATCTTTGCGGAGGCTTTTGCTTGCGCAGATGTCGAATCAATACCTGTAACCGTCATAGCAAACGAGCCGTGTGAAATTATGCTTATTGACTGCGCTCACATTTTGCATACTTGTTCAAATCATTGCTTCTTTCATCAGCAGCTGATATTCAATTTGATGAAGGATCTTGCGAAAAAAATTGTTGTATTCCATCAAAAAATAGATATCATCTCAAAGCGCTCAACGAGAGAAAAGCTTATGACTTATCTTTTAATGATGTCCAAAAAAATGAATAGCAACACCTTTGATATCCCATTTAACCGACAGGAGCTTGCAGATTATCTCGAAGTAGAGCGCAGCGGACTGTCGGTAGAGATAGGTAAACTCAAAAAAGAAGGAATAATAAAGAACGATAAAAAGCATTTCACTTTAATGTAAAAATAGTATAAGGAGATCTCGCTTTGATAAACGTAAATTATGCGCTCAAAAAATTAACAGAAACAGATGTGCAGCTTGAAAAATATCTCGGTGATATTCGTATGCACCTTGATCGCTTCAATAACTGCCATTACGCATTTTCAAAAAATAAGACTCTTACAGAGGTCGCAAACGGACATCTTTATTTTGGCTTTCATAAGACAGAGGACGGCTGGGTCTTTCGTGAGTGGCTTCCGGGAGCGGATGCGGTATGGCTGTTCGGAGATTTTAATGATTGGAAAAAATATGAATATCCGCTCAAAAATATAGGCGAGGATGTCTGGGAAATAAAATTAAAGGGACACAATACCTTGAAGCACGGTCAGTTCGTAAAGCTTATCGTTGGCAGGGACGGAAAAGCCTTTGAAAGAATTCCCGCATATATAAGATGTACCGCTATGGATGAAAGAGACTCGCGCCTTTGCGGTCAGATATGGATGCCCGATGAGAAGTTTGAATGGACTGACGATGATTTATACGGCAAAAAGCATCCCGAAGCGCCGCTCATTTACGAGGCTCATATCGGTATGGCGCAGGAGAAGGCGGGAGTAGGCTCGTACAGAGAATTTACCGATAAAACTCTTGACTGGATATACAACGCGGGCTATAACGTGATACAGCTTATGGCGATACAGGAGCATCCCTATTATGCCTCGTTCGGTTATCAGGTTACAAACTTTTTTGCACCGTCATCTCGCTTCGGTACACCCGAGGATCTTAAATATCTTATAAACAAAGCTCACAGTCTGGGTATATTTGTCGTCCTTGACGTAGTACACAGTCACGCGTGTCCAAACGAGGGAGAGGGACTTAACCGTCAGGACGGAACTGACAGTCAGTACTTTTTGTCGGGGGAGCGCGGCTGGCATTCGGCATGGAAGACCAGATGCTTTGATTACGGTAAGCAGCAGGTACTTCATTTCTTGCTCTCAAACCTTAAATATTGGCAGGACGAGTTTCATTTTGACGGCTTCCGCTTTGATGGCGTTACATCGATGCTCTACGAAAACCACGGCCTTGGCGTTGCATTTACAAATTACTCTCAATATTATTCGATGAATACAAATGTGGACGCAAGGATATATCTTATGCTTGCAAACGAGCTTATCCATGAAAATAACAAAAATGCTATCACCATAGCAGAGGATATGAGCGGTATGCCGGGAATGTGCCTGCCGCTTGAATATGCAGGCTTTGGCTTTGATTACAGACTTTCAATGGGCGTTCCGGATATGTGGATAAAGCTCATAAAGGAAGCTCACATGGAGAATTGGAACGTATTCTGCCTTTGGAATGAGCTCAGCGGAGGACGTCCGAAGGAAAAATCAATAGGCTATTGTGAATCTCACGATCAGGCAATGGTAGGCGATCAGACTATAATGTTTCGCTTGGCAGGAGCGGAAATGTATACAGGTATGCTTAAAGAATACCATTCGCTTAGCATGGATACGGCTATCGATATGCATAAGCTGATCCGTTTTTTAACAGTGTCACTTGCAAGAGACGGATATCTTAATTTTATGGGTAACGAATTCGGCCATCCCGAATGGATAGACTTTCCCAGAGAAGGAAACGGATGGAGCTATCATTATGCAAGAAGACAGTGGTCGCTTGTTCAAAATCATAATTATAAATATGAGTGGCTTGCCAATTTCGACAGAGATATGATCTCGTTTATCAGTCATAATAAGGTTCTTTGCTCAAATAAAGCAAAATGTATGTGGCTCGATGAGGAGAAAAATCTTTTGATCTTTGAAAGAAACGGGCTCATCTATTTATTCAATATGCATCCGACACAGTCGCAAAAGGATGTATTTATAAGCTGTGCCGAAATGGGTAAGGGAAGATACCGAGTAATATTCTCAACCGATAATATCGAATACGGCGGACAGGATCGTATATCCAAAAACCAAATATATTGTGCGGATAAAACTGAATACGGCCTTGGCTTTAAAATCTATATTCCTTGCCGAAGCGCCGTAGTCCTTATGAAAAATAAGCGAAAATAATAAAAGAGAAACAGCCAAGTCAATCAATAAAAGAACCGAGTTTAGAATGCAATGTCATTTTGCAATATACTCGGTTCTTTCCTTGTTTATATCAGTATCTATTTTTATTTCCCATGCCGGTCAAGATTTACATATAGCACGTGCCTTAGCTACCAATCTTATTGACGATGGTTTTTCTGTGTTTTTGGATGATTGGTCAATTGATTTTGGAGAAAATATAATTTCTCGTATATCCGAGGCAATTGAAGAAAGCCATTCACTCATTATGTTAATATCGGAAGATTATCTTCGCTCTATATTTTCCAGCTACGAATGAATGTCTTTCTATATGAATACAGTAAAATAAATAAAAATTCTATATATCCTATTTTAGTAGATGATGCCGAATCACCGTCAGTGTTAAAATGTAATGAAAGGTTGCACTTCATTAGAATTATAATGTAACGCTCATTTTAACGGGAAAGAGGAAAAGCATTGATTTCACAAGGCTTTTAAGCAAAAAATAAGAACCACCGTTTCAATACTGAAGTGAACCCAAAAGTTTAGACAAAAATAAATATTAAATTGATTGCGAATGAGTTCTGTACTGTACAGGGCTCATTCCTTTTAATTTCATTGAAATTCTTTCATTGTTGTAGTAATATATGTATTCTTCCAACTTTTCAATGAATCCCCGAGGGGATTCAAATTTTTCGCCATAATACATCTCGACCTTAA
>JAFTXO010000027.1 GCA_017461765.1 Clostridia bacterium
AGTAACAGATATTACACTTATGCCCGGGGAGCCTACCGTTTGTCTTGGAAACGGAGAGCAAGGCTTTGAATGTTGTTGCGACGAGTGCGACTATTATTTGCTTTGTTTTCCCGAATTTGATCCAAAAAGCAAAGAAGAAAATATTGCTATGAACAGTAGGACGGACTCTAAAGGACTACTTTGAAATTTTATAAAAAAGATACTTACTAATAGAAAAAGGCAGAGAATGTAAAACATTCTCTGCTTTTTAACAAGTTCTGATTTGATCAAATACGAGCCTTAATCATAGCATCCGTTTATCAGTTAAGTCAGTTTAAAAACTGTCATTTAGAACACAATGCTTTGACGATAGCCTTTTAAATTAGTTTTCTTTTACAAGAGAGTAATTTCCGCTCTTGAGTATATCCACAAGCTGATGGATATCTGTTATTTTTTCATCGGTTAAAATGCCTGCATTTGTCGGCACATCGGCATAATGAAAATCAGTTCCCGATGTTTTTATGAGCCCGAATTTATCAGCCCACATATTTGCGATATCATTTCTTGAATCGTGGCCGAAATGACCGTTAAATACCTCAACTCCGTCAAGTATGCGAGGATCGGTAACCGTCATTCCGCTTCTGAAGGGATGAGCCTGAATAAAGAGAAGAGAATTTTCCTTTGCAAGCTTCGAAAACTCATACGCATTCATATCATAAATATATTCATGCTCTCTTAAAAATTTTTCGGTAACGCCGTATACAAGATAATCATTTATATTTTCGTTAAAACGAAGCTCAATGCCGAGCAAAATTTCAAGCTTGCCCATTGACGCTTCCTTAAGCTTGTTGTAAGCATCAATGACCATATCGACAAATTCTGTCCAGCTTTTACAGCCCCATTCGTTGCTCGTGCCTTTGTTAAAATGATTGGTAAGAACGATCGTTGAGTATCCGCCCTCAGTATATCTTTTTATAATAGTATCAACATCAACTCTTGCGCATCTGCTTACATCGCGAGAGTGACAGTGAAGTTCAGTTTTAAACATAATATCGCCTCCGTTCCTATAAATTATATACCTAAAAAGGAGCGCAGTCAATGAAAAAATGAAAAAAATCAAAATGTTTTTATAAGTCTTCGTATTCTGGCGCAAGCGCTTGCACATTCGTTGAAGCTGCAAAACGGAGTTAAGATGAGCGAGCTTTTTATATTCGTTACAAAAGCGTCCGACGGAAACAGGATAAGCTGACCCTCATTTAAAAAAGCCTTGAAAAAATCAAATGAGTCAAGAAGCTCCCTTGATTCTATAACTATATGATCCTTACATACGGTGAATAAAGCGCCCGCATCACTCAGCGCTTCCTCGAAAAACATCATATTAAGCTCGATATACCGCCTTGTAAGCTCGTCTTTGTTTTTTTCGCCCTTTAAAAAATTAAGCTCAAAATCAAATTTTGCAAGAGAAATGATTCTTCTTTTCGGATTTTTATTTATGTACTCCCCGCACTCATTTTCAAATTCTTTAAATAAGTACGATTTTTCAAAAAACAAATACCTCGCCATATAAACCTCGCCCTGCTTATGTTTTATTATTTATTATATGAAGACAAATAAAAAGTGCATCACCGTTTGATGATGCACAATGCTCAGATAGTATCAATAATAACGTTTTGCTTTTGCGGCTTTTCGTCCGAAAGCTCAAAGGCTTGTAAAAGAAGCTCCTCGCAGGGAGAAAACTTATCGTAAGACGAGGAAAAAAGCGTTGCAAGGGTATCACCTTCGAAAACCCGATCTCCTATCGAAAGATTGAGCAAAATTCCTGCATGAGTGTCGATAATATCATCCTTTTTCATTCTGCCAGCACCGAGCATCATAGCGGCAATACCAACCTTTTCGGCATCGATCCTTGACACGTAGCCGCATTTTTGAGATTTGAAATCCTTTTTGCAGGATGCTTGTAACAATCTTTCGCTTTCGCAAATTAACGACACATCACCGCCCTGATATCCGATCCACTCCTTCATTTTTTTAAGAGCCGATCCGTTCGAAACAGCATTTATACATAGCTTTTTAGCTTCTTCTATATCTATTTCGAATGCGCAGGATATCATATTTGATGAAAGCGCGATACATACCTCGTAAAGCTCAGAGGTAATGTTACCCTTCAAAAGCTCGATAGCTTCCCAAACCTCAAGTGAATTTCCAACCGCTTTGCCGAGGGGAGTGTCCATGTTTGTAATAATAGCGCGCACATTTCTTCCAAATCCCTTACCGATTTTGATCATAGCGTGGGCAAGAGCGCGCGCCTCACTTTCGGTTTTCATAAAAGCGCCGGAGCCGACCTTTATATCAAGAACTATGTTTTTTGATCCCGAGGCTAACTTTTTTGACATTATACTCGAAGCAATAAGAGGAATAGACTCAACTGTTGCACTTACATCACGCAATGCGTAGAGCTTTTTGTCGGCAGGAACAAGATTGGCGCTTTGTCCGATAACGCATATGCCGATCTTTTCGACCTGCTTTAAAAAATCCTCGCTTGAAAGCGATGTTTTAAAATCGCAAAAAGCCTCAAGCTTATCTACCGTTCCACCTGTATGTCCGAGCCCGCGCCCTGACATCTTTGCTACCTTTGCACCCAAGGATGCAACGATAGGAGCAACGATAAGCGTCGTTTTATCACCGACACCGCCCGTGCTGTGCTTGTCAACGGACAGATGACCGAATCTTGAAAGATTGATCGTATCGCCTGAGCGGAGCATGGCATCGGTAAGATCAAGCACCTCGCGCTCAGTCATCGAATTTATACAGATCGCCATAGCCAGAGCAGACATCTGATAGTCAGCCACCTCACCTGATACAAAGCCGTTTATTGCGAAAAATATTTCTTCTCGGCTAAGCTCGCGAGCGTATCTTTTTTTATTTATTATATCGTAAATTCTCATAAAAACCTCAAGGGAGTGTTATTTTATATCGTCAGATCCGAATGCCCTTGGCAAAAGCTCGCCTAAGGTCAGTATCTGCACATCCTCTCCGTCACAGAGCGCTATTTCGAAATCACTGTCACAAAATTCGGACATAAACTGTCTGCATATACCGCAGGGGTAGGCGTATCCCCATACGGAAAAGCCTTTTCCACCGACTATGCAGATAGCTACAAATTCCTTTTCTCCGTCGCTTATAGCCTTTGAAAGAGCGACACGCTCCGCGCAGATCGTACCTCCGTAGGACGCGTTTTCGATATTGCACCCTGTGTAGATCTTTCCGCTTTTTGTGAGAAGAGCAGCACCTACATTGTATTTTGAATACGGTGCGTATGAATAGTTTTGCGCCTGAGTTGCTATATCGATAAGCAATTTAAGTTCATCTTTGATCATTTTTTATAATTTCCTTTAAAAAACTTTTTCCGGGCGATGCAAAATCAACACCTAAATATTCGCATATGGTTGATGAAATGTCGGCATATGTGTCGCGTATTCCGAGATTCGTACCCGCTTTTCCGTTCTTGTAAACGAGGAGAGGAATATATTCTCTTGTATGATCGGTGCTTATATCGCCGGGGTCACAGCCGTGATCTGCCGTGATAATAAGAAGATCCTCATCCTTTAGCTTTTTTATAATTTCGGGCAGGAATGTGTCAAAATAAGATATAGCCCTCGCGTAGCCGTCAATATCGTTTCTGTGTCCGTAAAGCATATCAAAATCCACTAAATTAGTAAAGCACAAGCCGCAAAAATCCGAGTCCATAATTTCAAGCGTTTTTTTGATTCCTTCAGCATTTGAGTGGGTGAAGTGGCTGATTTTTATGCCTCTGCCTGCAAAAATATCGTATATCTTACCGACTGATATTACATCAAGATCGCATTTTGTTATTGCATCAAGCATAGTTACGTTGCTTGGCTCGAGAGAAAAATCGTGTCTGTTTGCCGTCCTTTGAAAATTAGGATATTCTCCCGTAAATGGTCTTGCAATAACTCTGCCGACTCCGTGCTTGCCCTTGAGAATACCTCTTGCTATCCTGCAATATTCATAAAGCGTTTCAACGGGTACGATATTCTCGTGTGCCGCTATCTGAAAAACACTGTCTGCCGAGGTGTAAACTATGAGCGCACCGCTTTCCGTATGCTCCTTGCCGTAATCCTTGATGACCTGTGTTCCCGAATAAGGCTTGTTGCAGATAACCTTTCTTTTTGTAAGACGCGAAAATTCGTCAATTATCTCTTTGTCAAAGCCGTTTGGGTATGTCGGGAGCGGCTTTTCCGATATGACTCCTGCGATCTCCCAATGACCGACGGTCGTATCCTTTCCCATTGAAAGCTCCTTGCATTTTCCGAAGGAAGCCGAGGGAGTGTCCGTTTTTTCGATGCAATCAACACCCGAAATGTTGCCAAGTCCCAGAGAAATAAGATTAGGTATGCTGAAAAATTCGCTTTTTGAAATGCTTTTTAAGGTGTTAGCACCCTTATCCGAAAATTTTTCGGCATCGGGAAGCTCTCCGATGCCAAAGCTGTCAAGCACGATAAGAAAAACTCTTTTCATAGCTTTGTCGCCGTTTCGAGCGCGATTTTTATCATTTCAGTGAATGAGCTTTGTCTTTCCTCACTGCTTGTCGCCTCACCCGTTATTATGTGATCCGATACTGTACATATCGCAAGAGCATTTTTGTTTAAGCGCGCAGCATTCATATAAAGAGCCGCCGCTTCCATTTCAACAGCCAAAACGCCCATTTTAGCCCACTTTGAGCTTGAAAGCTCTTCCTTTGTAAGTCCCAATGTGTCGGAGTAAAATCTGTCGGACGATACAAGATTTCCAATATGAATGCGCGCCCCCTCTTCTTTTGCCACATCCTCACAGATCTTAAGAAGCTTATAGCTGGCAATAGGGGCAAAAGTGCCGGGGAGTGTGTATTGATCAGCAAAATTTGAATCTGTGCAAGCCCCCATTCCGAGAATGATATCGCGCACCTTTATATTTTCCTGCAAAGCCCCTGCCGAGCCTATGCGAATAATGTTTTCAACACCGAAAAACGAGAACAGCTCGTAGGAGTATATCGCTATTGAGGGCATACCCATACCGCTTGCCATAACGGATACCTCTTTGCCTTTGTAAGTTCCCGTGTACCCCTGAATGCCTCTTACATTGTTTACAAGCTTGGCATTTTCAAGAAAATTTTCCGCTATGAATTTTGAACGCAACGGATCCCCGGGCATAAGAACGGTTTTTGCAAAATCGCCTAAGGATGCATTAATATGAGGAGTCATCTTTTTTCACCTCTTCCTTTAATATTTTAATAATACGGCTCGTTCCGAGACGCGAAGCACCGAGATTTATAAAATCGGTAGCGTCATCTATTGAGGATATACCGCCTGCCGCCTTTATTTTTACGTTTTCACCAACGTGCTCTTTAAAAAGGATAACATCCTCTCTTGTTGCGCCTGATTTTGAAAAGCCTGTGGAGGTCTTTATAAAGTCAGCGCCCGAAAGGGTCACCAGCTCACACATTTTGATCTTTTCTTCATCTGTGAGAAGACAGGTTTCTATAATGACCTTTAATATTTTATCGCCGCAAATGCCCTTTAAAAGAGTAAGCTCGCTTAAAATACGGTCGTAGCGCTTTGCCTTAAGATCGCCTATATTTATAACCGTATCTATTTCGTCAGCTCCGTTTGCAATAGCGTCGGAAGCCTCAAAAAGCTTCACGGACGTGGTGCTGTATCCGTTCGGAAAGCCGATTACAGTACATATTTTTATTTTATTTTGTACATACTCCGTTGCTTCCTTTACAAAGGAAGGCGGAATACATACCGATGCGGTTTGAAATTTTATAGCATCGTCGCAGACCTCTTTTATTTCGTCAAGAGTTGCATCCTGTCTTAGCAGAGTGTGATCTACCTTTGATAATATATCCTTAATATTCATATTTTCCTCCAAAAATATTGTATATATTTATTTTATCATATGCTCTCGAAAAAATCAACGACAGACAAAAAACATAACCAAAAATAGCGAATATTTCAAAATATATGATTAAATTTGAATATTTTTTTCGAAAACTATTCAAATTTTCGCAATATTGTGTTAAAATATATGAGCACTGTGTGCAAATATTTAAAAGAGGTCGAACAATTGAAAGACTCACTTCAAACGCTCGGTGGCGAAAATGCAGAAGTAAAGCCTCTTACCAAAGCGGAAAAGAAGGCTCAAAAGAAAGCATTGAAGCTGGAGAAAAAGCGTAAAAAGAAAAGTGAGAAGAACAAGTGGCGTCGTGTGCGCAGCCTTACTCCTTATTCGAGAATCGTCCCTTATATAATGGATACTCGCTGCACATCACAGAACTTTATCTATGACAGAATAAATCTGGGTAGGATCGAAAAGTATATAAAGCGCAAGCAGGCAGAGGGCTGTGCAAATTTCAGCCTTATGCACGTTATAATTGCAGCTTATGTACGCGTTTGTTCGCAAAAGCCGGCAATCAACCGCTTTATTCGCGGACAGAAGATTTATACGAGGAATAAAGTAGAGATATCTCTTGTAATAAAGAAAGAGATGTCGCTTGAATCTCCCGATACTGTCATAAAAGTCTTACTTGATCCGAGCGCTACTGCCGATGAGGTCTATAATGCCTTCAATCAAAAGATAGAGGATTACAGAAATCATCCAAACAGCAGCTTTGACAAGCTTGCCAAGGTAATAAACTTTATACCCGGGCTTTTGCTTAGATGGACTGTTAAATTTTTGCGTTTTCTTGATTATTTCGGATTACTGCCTAAATTTTTGACGAATTTAAGTCCATTTCATGCCTCGTTCTTCATCACATCAATGGGCTCTCTCGGTATACCCCCGATAGTTCACCATCTTTACGACTTCGGAACTGTTCCGGTATTTTGTGCATTTGGCTCAAAGCAGAGGGAATTTAACACAAATCCCGACGGAAGCGTCTATAAAAATACATATGTAGATGTGACCTATAATCTCGATGAACGCATATGCGACGGTTATTACTACGCATCGGCGCTTAAATCGTTAAGAGCCATATTTAAAAATCCGGACATCTTGGACGAGCCTCCCCGTGAGGTAGTCGAGGACGTAAGGTAAACTGCAAGGCAGACAAAGGAAAGCCGCGATCAAAGGATCGCGGCTTTCTTTTTATAGAAATTTGAAAATAAAACCAAAAATATATTGACAAATTAAATTTGTTATGTTATAATCACAATGTATAGTGGTGTTGAATTAAGTTTTATTTAACTAAGGAGATAACTATGAAAAAATACGAAGCTCCCGTTTACGAAATGGATAATGTTGAAACATCCGATATAGTGACTGTTTCTTCATGGACCACAGACGAAACCGATCCTGTTACAGGACAGAAGACCGGCATTAAAGTTAACGTAGAAAACGCTCGAGACTTTATTTAACACAAACATAAGGCGAAGATTTTTCTTCGCTTTTTGTTTTTTATAAATAAAAGCGGGGAATAATAAACAGGCGCAGCTTTGGCAGCGCCTGTTTATTTATTTTGATTAAATATTGTCAACTATAAGTCCGTATCCGCCGTTTTTACGCTTGTAAACAACGCAGGTTTCAAGGTTTTGAGCATCCTTGAAAACGAAGAACGAGTGTCCGAGAAGGTCCATTTGCAAAATAGCCTCCTCAACAGACATCGGTTTAAAGGAAAATGTCTTTGTTCTTACGTCGAACATATATTCCTCTTCAACATCGGGTACGTCCTCAGCGGCGATCTGAAAGCCCTCGGTCTTTATCTTTTTTTGCAAGCGAGTCTTGTTTTTTCTTATTTGTCTTTCAAGAGCCTCTGTTGCTGAGTCGATAGCAGTAGCGAATGTATCAGCGGCTTCCTCCGCTCTGAACATCATTCCTTCGGAATGAATTGTGATTTCCACCTTTTCGAGATTTTTTACCTTGGAGAATGTTACGTCCATCTCGGCGCTGTCTGAGAAGAATTTCTCGAATTTCGAAAGCTTTTTCTGAGCTGTTTCCTTAACAACATCAAAAACTCTCATCTGTCTTGCTGTGAAGTTCATTTTCATAGTATCACCTCGTGGGAATTTTTTCAAAGAATTTCTTCTTTGTATCTTTATTATAGCACACTTTTTTATGAAAATAAATAGAAATATATGAAAAAATTACGAAAATTTTGTGTATTTCTAACAAAAAATATAAAAACCTCAAAAAATACAATATTTCATAAAATCTTATAAAAGTTGTTTTATAACCTTTGACTTTTATATTTGTTTATGATATACTAAAATACAGTACAGTTGGGAGATGAATTCTTACAATGCTTCGTGCTAACGCGATAGTCGGACAGTCGGGCGGACCGACATCTGCTATAAACGCAACTCTTTCGGGAGTCATCAAGGCTTGTCTTGGAAATAAAGAAAGGATAAATACCCTTTACGGAGTAAAAAACGGGATCGAGGGGCTTTTGAAGGATGACATTATAGAGCTTTCGGGAATGTTTTGTGACAGAAATAAGCTAAAGCGTCTTGAAGCGACACCATCGAGCGCACTCGGCTCTTGCCGTATGCGTCTGCCCGAATCCTTTAACGACATCGTTTATCGCAGAATATTCGATATTTTCAAAAAGTACGGCATCGGTTATTTCTTTTATATCGGCGGAAACGATTCGATGGATACGGTAAGCAAGCTTGATAAGTACGCAAGAACTTGCGGATACGGAATAAGGATAATAGGAATTCCAAAGACGATCGATAACGATCTTACCGAAACGGATCATACTCCCGGCTACGGCTCTGCCGCAAAATATATAGCAACTACGGTTTCCGAAATATTACGGGATTGCGCATCTTATACAGTAAAAGCAGTCACCGTTATTGAGATCATGGGTCGCGATGCAGGATGGCTTACCTGCGCGGCATCCTTACCTAAAGCGGTTATCGGAGAGGGAGTTGATCTTATATATCTTCCCGAGCGCACTTTTTCAATGGATAAGTTTATAAGCTCTGTGAATAAAGCGCTCGAGCGCCATCCGAATGTGGTTATCGCCGTCAGTGAGGGAATAAGATATGAAAACGGCGCTTATGTAGGCGAACTTGAGCAGAGCGGAAATAAAGATGTTTTTGGACATAAATATCTTGCGGGAGTATCAAAGGTGCTCTCTCGTGCTATAAGCGAAAATATCGGCTGTAAGGTAAGAGCAATAGAGCTTAACCTTCTTCAAAGATGTGCAGCTCATCTTCAGTCAGCAGTTGATATATCGGAAAGCATACGAATAGGCAAGGCGGCTGTTGAACGCGCCTTGAAGGGCGAGAGCGGAAGGATGATTTCGCTTGAAAGACGAAAGGGAAAATACTCCGTAAGAATAAAGAGTGTAGATATAGACGCTGTTGCAAACAAGGTAAGATATGTTCCGTGCAGCTTTATAAATAAGGACGGAAACTATGTGACAAAGGAATGTATAGAATATCTTTTGCCCCTTGTTTTGGGAGAAACAAAAAAGGAATATAAAAACGGGCTTCCCGTTTATTGCATAATAAAATAAAGAGGACAGTATGTACAAAATAGGCTTTGATAATGAAAAATATTTAAAAATGCAATCAGAAAAGATAAGAGAGCGAATAGCAAAGTTCGGAGGCAAGCTTTATCTCGAATTCGGCGGAAAGCTCTTCGATGATTTTCACGCATCAAGAGTTTTACCGGGCTTTGCTCCCGACAGTAAAATAAGAATGCTTGCCGAGCTTAAGGATCAAGCAGAAATAATAATTGCCATAAACGCCGCCGATATCACCAAAAATAAGGTAAGGGGCGATCTTGGCATTACATATGATCTTGATGTATTGAGGCTTATCGACGCATTTCGCGGCTTTGGGCTTTACGTAAGCGGCGTTGTGCTTACAAGATACGAGGCGTCCTCTGTGGTTGAGGCATTCAAGAGAAAGCTTGAGGCGCTTGAAATAAAGGTATATAAGCACTACGAGATAGAAAATTACCCTTATGATATCGATAAGATAGTTAGCGACGAGGGCTACGGTAAAAATGAATACGTTGAGACCACACGTTCCCTGGTGGTTGTTACTGCTCCCGGTCCGGGAAGCGGAAAGATCGCGACCTGCCTTTCACAGATATATCACGACTTCAAGCGCGGAATAAAATCGGGATACGCCAAGTTCGAAACCTTCCCAATATGGAATATTCCCTTGAAGCACCCTGTAAATGTCGCGTACGAGGCTGCAACAGCAGATCTTAACGATATGAATATGATAGACCCCTTCCATCTTGAAGCATACGGCGAAACGACCGTAAACTATAACAGAGATATCGAAATATTCCCCGTTGTGCGCTCTATGTTTGAGGGTATTTTGGGAGAATGTCCTTATAAATCTCCGACCGATATGGGCGTAAATATGGCGGGAAATTGCATATTTGACGACGAAGCTGTAAGATTTGGCGCTAAAAAAGAGATAATAAGAAGATATTATGACGCTCTTTGCAATCAAAGAAAGGGAAACTCATGTAAGGATGAGATAGACAAGATTCAGCTTCTTATGAAGCAGAGCGGAATAGATATAAAGGAAAGAAAGTGCATAGAAAGCGCACTTAACAAGGCTCAGGATACGGGCGCTCCTGCAGTTGCGATAGAGCTTTGCGACGGAACTATAATAACAGGAAAAACATCTGCGCTTCTCGGCGCATCGAGCGCGGCACTCATAAATGCCGTGAAAGCGATAGCAAATATCGATGACGGTATCGATATAATAGCTCCCGAGGTATTAGAGCCTGTACAAAAGCTCAAGATCGAAAATCTCGGAAACCATAACCCCAGACTTCATACTGACGAGGTGCTTATCGCGCTCGCAATAACCGCCGCAACACGTGATGATGCAAAGCGTGCAATGGAAGCGCTGAAGGAGCTTAAGGGCGCTGAGCTTCACTCATCCGTAATACTTTCGCCCGTTGACGTTGCAACCTTCAAAAAGCTTGGAATTAACGTAACGTGCGAGCCTGTTTATCAAACAAAAAAGCTTTTTCACGGTTAAAAACGTTGTTGAAAAAAAGATCCCGATAGATAGGGTGATGTCCTTAGCGGAGAATTTGAAAAACACCATCAAGTGCGAGCATCGCATTTGACTAGTCAAATGTATTTGGGCTAAGCCCAAACCCATATTACAAGCAGAAAGAGCAAGAGTAAAAGGATAAACTTCCTTCTATTCTTGCTCTGTTCGTTTTTATGAATGAATTGATGCTTACGCATCATGAATTGGCTTCGCCATGATTTCTCGCTTCGCTCCATGAATTGAATTGCAACCAATGTGCCGTAAGGCACAATTCATGCCGCAGGCAATTCATGAAAGCACCGCTTTCAATTCACGCAGCCGTGAGGTTGCAATTCATAGCGTGTTCTCCGTTAAGGATAACACGCAATTTAGTCGGGATCTTTGTATTTTTTGATTACGATATCGTTTGGGCATTTAAATTGCAAAGCTCCGAGACCTTTTTTCGCAATAGCTCATGCTCAGGCTTTGAGAGGGAGCGATCGTCTTTTAGTATTTCTCTTGCACATTCAAAGGCGTTGTGCAAAAGAATATTGTCGTTACAGGATTTCGCAATATTGAACCCGAGCTCACCCGATTGCCTTATCGAGTCGCTCGATGAGAAAAAGTCACCGGGACCTCTCATTTGAAGATCCTTTTCGGCAATAGTGTAGCCGTCGTAGGTCGTGTGCATTATCTGTAAGCGCTCCATTGATTTAGGACTTCTTGCATCCGAAACGAGAACACAAAACGACTGATCCTTACCTCTGCCGACACGTCCTCTTAGCTGATGTAGCTGCGAAAGACCGAAGCGCTCTGCATTTTCAACTATCATAAGCGTAGCATTCGGTACGTTTACACCGACCTCGATAACAGTGGTCGAAACGAGAATGTCGATCTCGCCGTTTGCAAAGTGCATCATTATTTCGTCCTTTTCCTTGCATTTCATCTTTCCGTGTAAGAACTCAACGGTAAGGTCGGGAAAGATATTTTCTTTAAGCTCCTTGGCGTAGTCAACAGCGGCTTTAAGCGGGGGAGTGTCGTCCTTTATATCAATTATGAACGGATTATAGTCGGGAGTGTCAAGATCGTTTTCCTTCTTTTCCTCAACACTCGGACAAACTATATATACTTGATTTTTGTTTTCAACCTGCTTTCTTATAAAGGCGTTAAGACGCGATCTGTATGATGAATCGACACTGTATGTGTTGACCTTTTTTCGACCGGGTGGCATAGTGTCGATAAGAGATATATCAAGATCTCCATAGATCATAAGCGAAAGTGTACGAGGGATCGGTGTCGCACTCATAACGAGCACGTGCGCGCTTGCGCTTTTCTCGGCAAGCTTCGCCCTCTGCATAACTCCGAAGCGGTGCTGCTCATCTGTTATTACAAGACCGAGATTTTTGAATTCCACACCCGTCTGTATAAGAGCGTGTGTACCTATTACAAAATCGGTATCTCCGCTTTTCAGGCGGGAGAGTATCTGATTTTTTTCTTTTTTCGGCGTAGATCCCGTTAGAAGCTCGCACTTGAGACCGAGTGAATTAAACATAGGAAAAAGAGAATCATAATGCTGAAAAGCAAGTATCTCCGTAGGTACCATAAGCGCACACTGGTATCCGTTTTTGCACGCAATATAAGCGGCAACGGCGGCACATACGGTTTTTCCGCTTCCTACATCGCCGACAATTATTCTGTTCATAGGCCTTGTGAACATGGAAAAATCTGCGTCGGAAACGGCGTTTGTCGAACACATATCGCCACATATATCGGATATTACCTTCTTTTGAGCATCGGTCAACTCATACGGAAGCATATCAACAAGAGGAGAAGCATCACCGTCATTCATTCGCGGCGCAAGCTTTGAGCTTGATACGGTTTTCATCTGTGAAAGCGAAAGCGCGAAAATAAAAAGCTCGTCAAAGGTAAGACGCTTTATGGCAGCGTGTAATGCTTCGTCACTTTCGGGAAAGTGTATGTTTTCAAGAGCAAAGGGAAGAGCACATAAATGATATTTGTATCGGATATCTGAGGGGATGTATTCTTTAATAAGAGTGGATATGCAAGGACGTATCTGAGAAACGAGCTTTGATATATATTTCTGAGTTACTCCTTGAAAAAGAGGATATATAGAAACAAAAGGCGGAAGCTCCTCCTCGCGTACACAAGGCTCGTAAGACGGTGAATTCAGCGACAGGGTGCGCTTTTCCTTTACGATCCTGCCCCAAAATCTGAATGTTGCGCCCGTTCTGAATACATCCTTTAAATAGTTTTGATTGAAATAAGTAACGGTAATGCTTCCGCTATCGTCAAAGGCGCGAAATTTTAAAATATTCATACCTCTGCGTATCATAGCCACCTTCGGCTCGGAAGCGACCGTCAAAACGTAAGAGTGAGGCATATTATCAAACACAGGGGTGTCTATTTTATATACATCCTTGCGGTTTTGGTAGGCTCTCGGAAAATAATAGAGCAGATCGTTTACCGTAAATATTCCGTTTTTATTAAAATATTGCTCGTACTTAGGGCCTACTCCGTATAGCTCGCCTATCGGTGTATCAAGTGTCATTTAAAAGCCTCCTTTTTTTTAAAATTTTGTAGCCGAAAAGTATGAATTATCCACACTTAGTGGCATTTTTAAAATAAAAGCGTGGAAGAACCACGCTTTTTGATTTTTATTATCTGCCAAGAGCAGCAGCGCCGACGATGCCCGCGTCATTTCCAAGCTCGGCAATCTTTATCTCGGTCTGCTTGTCGCCTCTTGTATATGTTTCCTTAAAGATTTTTTCTTTAAGCGGAATCAAGAGGTAATCCTTTTCGTTGCACACACCGCCGCCTATTGAAAGAACATTAGGCTGGAAGATGTTTATAATAGTAGCAATACCGGAAGCAAGATAATCGATATATTCGTCAACGATTTCAGCACCAACCTTGTCGCCCTGCTTCATAGCCGCAAATGCAACTCGTGCGTTTACGTTCTCAAGCTTGCCGTCGATCATATCCTCAATAAGAGAATGAACGCCTGCCTCTCTTGCCTTGATAAGATGCTCCTTAGTCATATTAACAAGACCTGTAGCTGAGGAATATGTTTCCCAACAGCCCTTTCTTCCGCAAGAGCATTGCTTGCCGTCCTTTTGAATAACAACGTGACCAAGCTCAGCGCCTGCATGGTTAAAGCCCGAATAAACGTTTCCGTCGATAACGATACCGCCGCCAAGACCTGTGCCGAGAGTGATCATAACAGAGAATTTAGCGCCCTTAGCTGCGCCTGCAACGGATTCAGCTTTGGCCGCCGCGTTAGCGTCGTTTTCTATGTAAACCTTTTCAATTCCGAGATATTCCTTCAAAAGATCTGCGATCGGGAAATCACGGAAGGGAAGGTTGTTTGCGTATTCAACGATACCCGTTTCCGAGTTTGCAGTACCGGGTGAAGCGATGCCTGCGTAGGCTATATCGTCAAGGGTAATACCCATGTCGGAAATAAGCTTCTTGCAAAGATTAGCCATATCCTGAATTATGAGCTTTCCATCGCGATTTGCGAGGGTGGGAACACTGCCCTTCATAACGATCTTGTGGTTTTCGTCAACTATACCTGCGGCGATATTGGTACCGCCGAGGTCAATACCTAAATAATACATATTAAGTTCTCCTTGGGAAATATTGCGTTTATACAATTTGATTATAAATTAAAATTCCCTCAAAGTCAATAAAGAAAGAGAATTTTGTAGAAAATATTTTTCGAAATTTCAAAACCATGTCAAACGAACCAACTCGAAGCTTGATATTTACGGCGCTTTCAGGCTCACCGACTTTGCAATTCGGTATCAAAAATCATTATGTGTGAAAAGTTTGGAGAAATGGTGAACGCGTCAAAAAAAGCGTGTGAAATTTGTGCAATTTCAACAAATTGATAACATCAACAAAATATCATAAAGGAAGAAAGCTTTATCATTAAAAAAGTGCCTAAATTAAAGGACTTTTAGCAGAAAAAAATATAAATAATTCGAAAAATGAAATTTAGAAAAATTTACATTTAAGACATATTTACAAATTTTTCGAACTTAAAAAATCTCAAAAAAGCATTTTTAAGAGTTTTATTATATAAAGAACTTCCTTGACTTTGACGGTTTTGTGTGTTAAAATTAGTTATGCACATTAAGACACGTGCGTAAGCGCGTGCTTGCATTTCCGCTATCGCTAAGCGGAATATAAAAAACATGGAGGATTTCTTATGAGAACAAAAGCGAAAAAACTTCTGGCTATGCTTCTTTGCCTACTTATGTTGGTGGGCGTTTTAGCTATGCCGGCGGCTGCCGCTACGTCGGGTACGAAAGGCTCGTCGTCCTCGCTTACGGATATCAGCGAATTGCTTAATGCTGATTCGTACAGTGAGTACAGCGAGAAGCTCGACAAGAACAAGGTGGCAACAGGAAAGGATAATATCGTTATCGATGTAGTAAAGAATGTGTACTACAACGAAGAGGATATTGTCAACAACA
The DNA here is from genome assembly GCA_017461765.1 of Clostridia bacterium. GTDB lineage: Bacteria > Bacillota > Clostridia > Oscillospirales > CAG-272 > RGIG2000. The sequence goes on from JAFTXO010000027.1 coordinate 15,491, forward strand.
CAACCGTTGATTTCGAGGTCAAGAAGGGCGTAGAGACCGACGAAAACGGAAATGTCAAGGAATACACTTACATAGTAATCCCCTCTCCGTCGGGAAGTGAGAATAAAATCACTTGGAAATTCAACGTTGAGACAGAGGGTCGTTACGTAATCGAGATCGAGTACCGTCAGGCAGAAGGCGGCAAAACAAACTCTATCGAGAGAATATTCTCTTTGAACGGAGAAGTTCCCTTCTCGGAAGCTCGTTCTGTCGTTTTGTCTAAGGTTTGGAAGTACGATTATCTCAAAGACAGTAACGGAAAATACGTTATGAAAGACGGCCATTATATGTTTGATACCGATGCAAACGGAAATGATATCCGTCCTTCTGTAAGTCAGGACGCTCAGTGGGTATCTTACGTTATATCCGACGCCAACGGATACTACACCGCACCCTTTGAGTTCCACTTCAAGCAGGGAGAGAACACTATCTCTCTTGACAGTACAAGAGAAGGTGTTGAAATAAGATCGATAAAGATCTATCCCCGTCAAGAAGATATGACATATGACGAGTATATCAAGCAACACGGAGATATTGCTTCAAACAGAGGCTCTGCCGAGATAAAGATCGAGGCTGAAGCTCCTACCAATGTTTCGAATGTAACCATGTATCCTCTCTACGACAGAACTTCTGCTATCACGAGCGGTCTTACGGGCGCTCAGTCTGCGCAGGTTCAGAAGTATAATATCATGGGCGGAACGCAGTGGCAGACAGTCGGTGAATGGGCTACATATACGATAACCGTTCCCGAGGGCGGAGAAGGCTATTACGGTATAGCCTTGCGCTATAAGCAGGATCTTCTTAACGGTATGTACGTATCCCGTAAGGTATACATAGACGGCGTTATGCCTTATGCTGAGGCATCTGCGTGCAAGTTCAACTATGATACCGCTTGGAACATTCAATATCTCACATCGGCTGACGGTACAGAGCTTCAGTTCTATCTCACAGAGGGAACACACGAAATAAAGCTCGAGGCAGTTCTCGGAGACATGGGTCCTCAGATCCAACAGGTAAAGGAATCGCTTACTAACATCAACAACTGTTACCTTGAGATACTTAAGCTTACAGGAAGTAACCCCGACTCTAACCGTTCCTACGGCTTTGCAAGAGTAATGCCTGAGGTTCTTGAAACATTCATTCTTGAATCTCAGAACATAAAAGAGGTTTATGAATATTTGACCGATGTAACAGGTCTTAAGGGCGAAAAGGCATCAACGCTTGAGCAGCTTTACCTACTTCTTTATAAAATGGGTATGGACGAGTCTCAGATCGCAGGAAACCTTGAAACTCTTAAATCACAGATAGGTACACTCGGTACTTGGATAAATGATGCATCAACATCTCCTTTGGAGGTTGATTACATTTTAGTACAAAGCACTAATGAGGAATTACCGGATGGCGACGCTAATTTCTGGGAAGCGCTTTGGTACGAGATCAAGCTTTTCTTCTACAGCTTTGTAACTGACTACAGCGGTATGACAAGCTCAAATGAGGCTGCCGCAATTACAGTTGGCGATCCTATAGAAGTTTGGGTTGCGACAGGTCGTGATCAAGCACAAATCATAAGAAATCTTATAGATAGCCAATTTTCAACGATCAAGCAGGTGGATACCGATGGCGACGGTGTTCTGGATGCGGGATATAAAGCGAACCTGAAGCTGATTTCAACAGGAACGCTGCTGCCGTCAGTTCTGGCGGATGCGGGCCCTGACGTATCGTTAATGGAATCAAGCGGAAATACCATTGACTTCGCTTTGCGTAATGCAGTAACTCCTCTTAATGAGTTTATCGATGAGGATCTTGAAAACGGTATAGACGTTCTTTCTTGGTATCCCGAGGAGGCAACTATTCCGTTAAGACTTCATGACTGTAGCCAGAATGCAGAGAACGAGATCACCTATTACGGTCTTCCCGATTCACTTACATTCTCAATGCTTTTCTACCGTAAGGACATTCTTGCTCAGCTCGGATACGATAATCCCGACGAGCAGCTCAAGACATGGGATGACTTGCTTGCAATGATACCGATACTTCAATATAATAATATGGAAGTAGGTATTCAGAATGATATTTATATGTTCATATATCAAAGCGGAAGCGAAGCGTACTCGAACGGCGGTATGACGATCAACTTTGACGATCCGATAGTTCTTAACGCATTCACTACACTTTGTAATATGTATACACAGTATTCGCTCTCATACCAATATGACTTTGCAAACCGTTTCAGAACGGGTGAAATGCCTATCGGTATCTCAGCTTATACATCATGTAACCAGCTTTCAGTATTCGCATCGGAGCTTTCGGGACTTTGGACATTTAAGCCGCTTCCCGGATACCTTGAATACGATGAAAACGGAAACCAGATATTTGATGAAAACGGCAATCCTTCGATAAATAACTCCGCTATCGTTACTGTAACATCTACTATAATGTTAAGAGCGTCTGATTCACTTTCCAACGCAGAGGTTGAGGAAAGAAACGAAAAGGCATGGGAGTTTATGAAGTGGTATACGGGTGCTGACTTCCAAGAAGCATACGCAAATGAAATGGTATCGATACTCGGCTTGGCAGCAAGACCTGCTACGGCAAATATCGAAGCGCTTGCAGAGCTTCCTTGGACAAACGAAGAATATCAGGCTATAAGCGCACAATTTGAAAATCTCGAGGCAGTTCCGAACTATCCCGGAAGCTATTACCTCGCAAGATACGTAAACTTCGCATTCCTCGCAGCTTATAATGAAGGTGCAGATCCTGCGGACTCGCTCCTCAGCTACGTAACTACGATCAATAAGGAGCTTACGAGAAGAAGAATAGAATTCGGCATGGACTACATAGATTCCGACGGAATTTACCGTGTCATAGACTAATGGAAATACTGTAAAGGAGAGAGAGAATGACTGAAAAAGATTTAAACCAAACAGTTGAAGCGCGTAAAATAACTCGCAGAGAATTTCAACGCGTTTATCCCGAAACAATCAATAGTATTTCCACCGAAGAAGCAAACAAGAAAAGAGTGGTTGCAAGAAAAGACATTAGCCTGTTTCAGTTCACTGTTCGTGAAATGAAGAGATATAAAATAGCTTATCTTATGATAGCTCCGTTTATGTTCGTATTCATACTCTTTACACTTTTCCCCGTATTGCTTTCAGCTATCCTCAGCTTCACATCATTCAATATGCTTGAGATGAACTGGGATATGTTCATAGGACTTGATAACTATACAAGATTGTTCTTTGAAGACGATATATTCCTTCAGGCATGTAAGAACACACTCGTGTTTGCGGCAATAACAGGCCCTGTATCTTACATACTCTCATTCGTTGTAGCTTGGTTTATAAACGAGCTTTCACCGAGAATAAGAGCATTGGTAACACTCGTCTTCTACGCTCCTTCTATTTCGGGAGCAGCATACACCATTTGGGGCGTTCTTTTCTCAGACGACGCTTACGGATGGGTAAACGGAACTCTTATAGACCTCGGACTTCTTGATTCGCCGGTCCTTTGGTTCCACGATGAAAAATACGCAATGACGCTTTGTATCGTAGTAGCGCTCTGGATGTCACTCGGTACTGCATTCCTTTCCTTCATAGGAGGCTTGCAGACGATCCGTAAGGATATTTTTGAAGCTGCTGCGGTTGACGGAATTAAAAACAGATGGCAAGAGCTTTGGTTTATAACCCTTCCCGAAATGAAAAATCACCTTATGTTCGGTGCGGTAATGTCGATCACGGGTGCGTTCGGCTTCGGTTCGGTAGTAACACAGCTTTGCGGATTCCCGTCAGTAAACTATTCATGTCACACTATCATGCACTGTCTTGAGGACTACGGTTCACAGAGATGGGAGGTAGGATACGCATCCTCAATAGCTGTTGTACTCTTCCTTATAATGATAGGCGCAAATATGCTTGTTAAGAAAATACTTTCAAAGGTAGGACGATAATATGCAAAAAGAGCAAAAGATCAGAATAAGAAAGCATCAAGTCGTTCTTAACCGTTCGGCAGGAGGAGACGGAGCTATTGCCTTCTTCCTCATTATAATGGGCGTATTTATGTTCATTCCGTTGTACTATGTTGTAATTCAATCCTTGAAGCCGCTTGACGAGCTTTGGATGTTCCCTCCGAAATTCATAGTTCAACACCCCACAATGCAAAACTTCGGAGACCTTTTCAACCTTTTGAGTGATTCTTGGGTACCTTTCTCAAGATATATATTCAATACGGTATTTATTACATTTGCCGGTACATTCGGTAACCTATTCTTCTCGTCGATAGCGGCGTACGCGCTTGCAAAAATACCTTTTCCGGGAAGAAGACCGATATTTACGACAATTCAAAGCTCGCTCATGTTTACATCAACAGTAACATCGATAGCGAACTTCATCACACTTTCAACCCTCGGACTTCTTGATAACCCCTTCGCAATAATCATTCCCGCATGGGGATCCTCGATGGGACTTTACCTTATGAAGCAGTTTATGGAATCATCTATTTCCGATGACGTTTTACAGAGTGCGCGTCTTGACGGATGTAGCGAGCTTAAGACCTTCTGGTCGATCGCTATGCCTCTTGTTAAACCGGGTTGGCTCACACTTATTATTTACTCGTTCCAAGGACTTTGGAACACAGGCTCATCCATTTACATTTACAGTGAACAGTGGAAGACGCTTAACTATGCCATCAGCCAGATCACAGCGGGCGGTATCGTTCGTGCAGGTGCATCTGCTGCAGCATCGGTTATCATGATGATCGTGCCGATCCTCGTATTCATAATTTCACAAAGTAACATTATTGAAACGATGGCGTCGAGCGGTATGAAAGACTAAGGGAGGACTTATGAAGAAATTAACAAGAATATTCTTATTCGTAATGCTGTTCCTTATGGTCTTTGCTCCCGTTGTATCGGCATCAGTCCCCTATTCGACGTATACATACTCCATAAATCAGGAAATTCTTGAATCACCTCACGCGTACATTCCGGATGTGAGAGTTGACTCGGAATACATCGATCCCGGGCTTGTAAATCTTGAGGACACTCCGATAAACACGCCTAAGGACGTAGAATCCGACTCGAACGGAAATGTGTACATAACCGACTCGGGTAACGAGAGAATAATAGTAACGGATAAGTATTACAAATTAAAATATGTATTAAAGAATTTCGTAAACTCACACGGAGTTGACGACTCTTTTAAGCTTGTTACAAGTACATTCGTATGGGAAAATAAGCTTGATGACGGTACAGTAGTATCAGAGCTCTTTGTTTGCGACTCTGGTAATAAGAGAATACTTATATTCGATTCCGAAACAGGCGCATTCAAGCGTGAATTGATAAAACCGGAAACAGAGCTTCTCAGCTCAGGCTCCGACTTTATTCCTGTAAGCTGTGCAGCAGATAAGCACGGAAGAATTTACGTTGTATCAAGTGCAACAACAGAAGGTATTATAGTTCTTACCGCTGAAGGCAAGTTCATAAACTTCATCGGTGCTCCGAAGGTAACGGTAACGGCTCTTGAAGCACTCATAAGAAAGATCTCCTCAAAAGAGGTTGAGATCTTGCCTACAACATACACCAGCGTTGATATTGATTACGAATCTCAGGAATTCCTTTACGCTACTATTCAGTACGTAGACGAAGAAGAGCTTGCAAATCAGCTTCAACAGCTCACACTTAAGCTCACTGACTTCTCACCTGTTAAGCTTCTTAACGCACAGGGTACGGATATCATGCTTCGTAACGGCTTCTTTGCTCCTGCGGGCGAGGTTGTAGACGAGCTTGAGAGTCTTGACGCTATCGGTAAAAGTGATGCTCTTGATGACGGTGTATCCTCTGTTATCGATATCACCAGCGGACCTAACGGAATATGGTCTATTATAGACTCTAAGCGTTCAAAGGTTTATACATATGATAAAGACGGTAACTTGCTCTTTATCTTCGGTAACGTTGGCGACCAGCTCGGTAACATCAAAACAGCACAGTCAATAACATATCAGAACGTAGGAGATCAAAACTCCTTCAACATAATAGTTCTTGACTCAACAGGAAAGAGCTTCACAGTATACCGTCCTACGGTGTATGCGGAAACTCTTAACGAAGCCATCTATTATCAAAATCAAAGAGACTACGACACAGCGGTTGATAAATGGGAAGAGGTTCTTAAAAGAAACGCTAACTTTGATACCGCGTACGTAGCAATAGGTAAATCGCTTTACCGTTCGGGTAAATACGAGGAATCTATCGAATACTTCAAAAACGCGCAGGATACCGAAAACTATGCAATAGCATATAAAGAGGTTCGTTCTCAATCTATGGAGAAGCTCTTTATTCCTATGATAATTCTCATAGTAGTAGCTGTAATTCTTATAGGAAAGGTATTCAAGTACGCAGCGAAGGTAAATACGGCAGCTCAGCTGAGGGTAGGAAAGAAATCTCTTAAGGAAGAGCTTCTTTTCGGCTTCCACCTTATGTTCCACCCGTTCGACGGATATTGGGATCTTAAGCACGAGCAGCGCGGCTCCGCAAGATCTGCAACGATCTATGTAATAATAACGATCATCGCATTCTACTATCAATCGATAGGAAAAGGCTACTATTCCAACCCAAGTGGATCGTACTCAACGATCTTCTCGGCAATGAGCTCGGTTCTCATTATACTGTTCCTTTGGGTTATCGCCAACTGGTGTCTTACAACACTCTTTGACGGTGAGGGAAGCCTTAAAGATATTTATATCTCAACATCATACGCACTTTTCCCGTTGCCATTCCTTATAATCGTATCAACACTTCTTACGAATGTATTGGTTGGCGACGAGGTACAGATCGTAACTATGATACTCGCAGTAGGCTATATCTGGGTAGGACTCTTGCTCGTGCTCGGTATGCAGGTAACACACGACTATTCAATGGGTAAAAACATAGTAACGGTAATAGCAACAATAGTTGGTATGATCTTTATAATGTTCATGGCGTTGCTCTTTATCACGCTTATTACAAAGGTAGTAGGCTTCGGTTCGAGCATTGCAACGGAATTAAGCTATAGGTGATCGAAAGGAGAAAGAAATTATGAAAAAAAGAATAATATCTGCATTCCTTGCGGTGCTTATGGCGCTTTCCGTGTTCGCAACAGTGATAAGTGCATTTAATCCTACGGATTATCTTGACAAGGTGCAAGGCGGAGAAATAAAAACGAAGAGTGACTTGTTTACTACCGTTGAGGCTTATCTTGAGGAGATGGAGGTCGTTCTTGAAAACGATGCTCTCAGAATGCATATGAGAAAAGCGACAGGTGAATTCGCTATCGAAAACAAGGTAACGGGCGAATACATCTTCTCAAACCCTTATGCAACAAACCACCGTGCAATAATAAGTCTTACTTACCGTAACAACGAAACGAACGGCGAGGCGATCTTGGACTCATACAACGGCGCAGCAGCATTCGGACAGTTGATACACAAGGATACAGACACAACAGATAATATTTACGAAATAACCTTCCTTTTGGGTGAAATCGTAAGAAGCGCAAGAATATTCCTTGAAACCTCGAGCAACGAAAGAATGGTTGAAATTCAGAAAATGGTCGTTGACAGATGGATAGAGGATTTCGGTTCTATTGATGAGGTGGGTACTGTCGGAGAAGCTAAAGGAATTAAGCTCTCTCAGTACATCAACAACTACCTTACCGCGGCAAGACTTTATGAGCTTAGCGGATTGGTTCGTGTTCCCGTTGAATATAACGGAGCTACGATTTACGAGCTCTATTATGAAACGGATAAAGACGGCAGTGACGGAGTAAAGCTTGACTTTGAAACTGACGAAAACGGCTTTACAATAATCCCTGAGGGCGCACGTCCTGCAACATGGATCTGTAAGACCGACCTTACCGAAAAGAACATAAGACAGGCCGAGATAGTTTATATTTACGCAGGATATACAGAGCAAATGGTTCTCGACTATTACGACGAGATCGGATACGAGCCTAAATTCGGTATGCAACAGGGTGCTTGCTTTGAGATTCCTGTAAAATATGAATTGACACAAAACGGCTTCAAGATCAATGTAGATACATCAAAGATCGAATATGACAAAGATCTTTACTTGCCAATCTCACTTTCTATCCTTCCTTACATGAACTCGGCAACGAGCGAGGATACAGGATATGCGTTAGTTCCTGACGGAAGCGGCGCGATCATCAGATTTGAGGATAGAAACTCAGCCCCCACAACATATACAGTTTACGGCTCGGACTTCGCATACAGCGATCTTTCGTCCAAGAACAGCGTATTTGAAAAGGGTAGAGAGCAAAGCACAATGCCTATCTTCGGAAGCACTATTACAACAGGTGAATATGATAAAGCATACTTTGCAGTCATCGAAGAGGGTGACACACTCGCATCAATCAACTACATAAACTCTCCCAAAGCGGTTTATGCTACATTCGCAATCGGTATCAAGGATAAGTTCTCCATTGAAAACAACTATGCAGGAGGAAAAGAATCCGATACTACCGATATTACAACAACAAACAGCAGATTCTATCAAGGAAACTGCACTGTAAATTACACGGTATTGGTTGACGATGACCTTGCTCAAAAATACCGTCTTGAAACAACATACGGAACAACTTACGTTGACATGGCTGAATGCTACAGAGATTACCTTATCGAAAAAGGCGATCTTAAGAAGCTTACAGTATACGATGTAAACGAAAAAACAAAGATCTTCTTTGAAGTATTCGGTTCGATTGATGTAACTGAAAGAATTCTCACATTCCCCGTTACCGTAAGCCGTGAGCTTACAACATTTAATGATATCATTACAATGTATAAGCAATTAAATGCCTCGGGCGTTGATAACGCAAGCTTCATTCTTACAGGCTTCGCAAACGGCGGTCTTGCTTCCTACTATCCCACATATCTCAAATGGGAAAAATCAGTTGGCGGAGCTGACGGATACGCAGAGCTTGTGGATTACGCAAAGGAAGCGGGCTTTGAGGTTGCCTTGAATGTAGACTTCACATATTCAAAGGGAACTAAATTGTTCAGCGGCTTCTCATACAAGAAGACTGCTGCACTCACAGTTGAAGGCAGATATACAACAAAACGTGAATACGACCCTGCTGAGCAGATTCATAAGCGCAGCGGCGGCGTAGTAATCTCAACAACATCATTTGAGCTCGCATATGAAAAGTTCATGGAGTCTGCAAGCAAATATGATATAACAGCCTTGGCGGCAAGAACACTCGGCTCTGATATAAGCTCCGACTTTGACGAAGAAGACGGATTTGTATTCAGAGAGCAGTCTAAGTCTGAAATTCAGAATATGCTCTCTCTCTTAACAGGTAATAATGCAAGCTCAAGAGCAAGCTACAATCTTATTTTAGATAAAGGTAACGCATATTCGCTTAAGTATGCAAGCTCAATACTCACTACACCTCTTGAGAGCAGTAATATGGCAGGTGCGGGCGAATCTGTTCCGTTTGTAGGAATGGTACTCCACGGATCTATGGTATATTCGGGCTCGCCAATAAACATGGAGGGTGATGAGGATTATGCATTCTTGAAATCGCTTGAAAACGGTTCAGTGCTTTACTTCACACTTGCAATGCAGAATATCGAGCTTCTTAAGTCGGACTATGAATACAACAAATATTACTCGATCGACTACGAGCAATGGAAATCAACCATAGTTAAGATGTATAATGAATACAACGAAGTTATGGCAAGCAAGCAGACCTCGTATATCACAGAGCATGAGTTCCTTAACGCCGAGGACGGATATAACACGACTCGTATCGATGTTATAAACGGAGAAGAGGTAAGAGGAACACTCGATAACTCAAGAGTAGTAAGAGTTGAATACGAAAACGGCGAAGGCTTTATCCTTAACTACAACTCATACGAAATCGAAGTTACATATAACGGCGAGGTTATAAGAATACCTTCAATGGAATATGTAACATACCAAGACTGAGAAAGGAGGAAAAATAAATGAATTCATCGAATACATTACCTGTGCGTAAACGCAAGCGCCGTCTTTCGCTTACCACAAAGAAAGCAATTTCGGGTTGGATCTTTGTTCTTCCCTTCGTTCTCGGTATCATAATGATATACGGACCGATAGTATTCAAATCCATACAAATATCATTCGTTTCCTTGGAGGGTACTGCAAGCAGAGAGGTAAAGGAATTTATCGGATTTGATAACTATAAGAGAATTTTCGAAGAGGGTGCAAACTTCCTTGAAGCGATCATGAACGGTATCAAGTCACTTGTAATTCAGATCCCCTCTATCGTAATATTCTCACTCTTCATGGCGGTAATCCTTAATCAGAAGATGGCAGGAAGAACACTTTTCCGTGCAATATTCTTCCTTCCCGTTATTCTTTCAACAGGTGTTATCGCGGCAACAGATGCTTCAAGTAATGCGCTTGCTAACATGGAATCAGGTCAGGTTGATACAAATACAGGTGAAGCAGGCTTTATGTCATCAATGGACCTTGCATCAATGCTTGGTAACATTCAAATGGGCTCGGCACTTGTAGACATAGTTGTAGGACTAGTAAACGACATTTTCGATATTATCAGCCGTTCAGGTGTACAGATGCTCATATTCCTCTCGGGACTTCAATCGATCTCTCCGTCAATATATGAGTCGTGTCAGATGGAGGGCGCTTCCGCTTGGGAGACCTTCTGGAAGATAACACTTCCTATGATAAGCCCGATGATCCTTGTAAATGCTATTTATACGGTAATCGACGCGTTCACAGCGCCCGACAATAACGTAATGGGTTATGTACAAAAGCTTTTACGCGGCGGTACATCAGGTACAGCTCTTGGCTCGCCTATTGAGGCGGTTCAAGTAGGACACGCAATGATCTGGGTATATACAGCACTCGTTTTGGTTGTTATCGTGCTCGTTGCGCTTATAATGAAGGCGTTCGTCTTCTATCAAAAGAGAGATTAAGGAGGGCGGGAGATGGATAATACACCAAAGATCAAAAAAGAATCGAAGCATAAGATCCGCGTAGAATTTGAAAGAGCTCCCCTTTGGGTGAGAATAAAATCAAAATTCTTCTCGATCAACTTCCTTAAAAACGTTGTATACGTAATATTCAGATATATACTTCTCATAGGCGTTTCGTACGTTATACTTAACCCCTACATCAAAAAGATCTTCGGCTCATTTATGTCACCGAGTGACCTTAAGAACCCTAAAGTAATTTTGATTTCCGCTGATCCTACGTTTGATCAGTATAAGTACATAATTACAGAGAACGGATATTTGCAAGCGGCATTAAAAACGTTTTTGATCGCTGCAAGTATAGCGCTAATAGAAACGTTAGTATGTGCATTTATAGCATACGGACTTGCGAAATTTAAATTCAAAGGCAACTCAATCGTCTTTGCGCTCGTAGTAGGAATACTTATGATCCCTATGGACGCTATAAGACACTCAATGATGCTCTTCTTCCAATGCTTTGGAGAATCAAACCCAATCGGTCTTTTCCTCTCCAAGATAATTCCGAATTATTCGAACGCTTGGATACAGGGATCGTTTATACCGAGATACATACTCGCATTTACGGGACTTGGCTTTAAGAACGGACTTTTCATATTTATGTTAAGACAGTTCTTCCGCGGAGTACCCGATGAGCTTGAAGAATCCGCATACGTTGACGGCTCTAACACCTTCAGAACCTTCTTCAGTATCATTCTTCCTATCTCAATACCGATGCTTATCACGGTATTCATCTTCTCATTCTCATGGCAGTGGACAGATAACTTCTATTCGGATATCTTCTTTACAGCTCTTGAACCCCCGGGAACAATGTTTGATATCGTATCAAAAATGCCCGATACTCTTACAGAGCTTATAAGAAATCACGAAAGAAAAACGATGTATCAATCCACAGTCGTTGGAACATCGACTATCCTCGTTGCACTTCCGCTTATTATCATGTATTGCTTCTTGCAGAACAAGATCGTACAAGGTGTTGAGCGTAGCGGTATCGTAGGCTAATATTTAAAACAAAAATGGAACTCGAAAGAGTTCCATTTTTATATTCTTTAATTAAAACAAGAAGAAAAATCGGACACAGAGTGCCCGATTTTTTAGTTAACTTGAAAAATTCCACAAATTTATTTCATAAATGCGATCAATATCCGTTTTTATCGCTTTTACATGGATAATATCTCCGCTTTGAACGAGCATAAGGCTCTCATCAGCCGAAACCGCTTTTTTGAAAACACAGTTCTGCTCGCCGTAGATTGCACTTATGTAGATAGTATCATTAGCAATTCTTACATCAGTAACCGTAATATCAGCATCAACATCGTATACGTCAACGGAAATATCGGGCATTGAAGATGAGATCTTACCCTCGCTTATCAAAAGCTTGTTGTAAGCCTCGATTGCCTTTTCCTGAGTCGTATCGGTGGCAACGATGCTGTATTGCTCAACGTTTACAAGAGCATAAAGCTTAACAAGTCCGCCGGCATCCTTAAGAACCATAATATATGTAGCTTCACCCGAAACATTTATAAGAGCAGGGAAGGAAGCCGTATATCCCTTTTCCTGAACCTCACCCTCGGCAGCAGCCATAGCGGAATGTTCTTCAGCTCCTATAACAGGATAGAATTTATATTCGCCTGTGCGCGCGTTTGTCAGAATAAATCCGATATTACTCTTGTCACTGTTTACCGATGTAACACCCGTGTAATACCAAACGTCGTCCTCAAGAATAACATATCCGAAATCATCGGTTGTCTGCTTGCAGTCCTTGTTTCCGAAAATACTGTTGAAAAAGCCACCCGAAAGCGTACCCTTCCAATTGTATTTGTCACATGCAAGATATCCGTCATATACCTCGTCGATCCAAGCAGGAGTGTTTTCTACAGAGTAAAGCTCCGAATTTCCCGTGCAGGGATCAAAGATGATAACCTCATTAACGTCCATAGCACCGAAAATTCCAACCTGAGGCTTCATACAAGGAACAATAAATACAGGGTTGCCGTTATCGTCTATTTCAAATCTTGCATCACCGAAGATCTTTGTCGGATATGAAAAACGAAGCTTTCTTTCAAGGTCGTCACCGAAATATCCACTCTCAACATATTTAAGAGGCTTTTCAAGCTCTATATATTCGGCAGTATTTTGAACGGGATCGACCATAACATATCCGGGAACGCCGTTATCCTTGTTTCCGATCCATTTAAAGAAATCGGCGTATTCCAAATTTGCAACCTTCTTTGGAGTTCTTAAATAGTTTATCTGACTGTAATTTTCCGATACCTCATACTGTGAAACCACATCTGAGAGAGAACCGAGCGTTCTGCTTCCGATTATTTTTGCCGTATCGGTATCCATTAAAGCAATATGCGTTACCTTGCTTGTCTCGGGCATATCGGTCTTGAATTCCGCCTCTGTAACGCTTATAACGTTAGCATATGAATGAGCATTGAAAACTCTTGACGAGAAAAGACCGCCTAAAATCAAAACGACAAAGGGAATTGCGCATATAAGAATTATAGGGAAGCGAAGCTTCTTTTTGCTTTTCGCAGCTTTAAATTCGTTTTCCTTCTTTTTCGGAAATACGACGTGCTTTTTTGTCATTACAAGCTTGACCTTCATCAAAAAGCCTTTTATATCATACTTGAAATAGTAGATCGGTAAAACGCCAAGCAATAATACAAAAGATAAGTAAAGCCAAAAACCGACACTGAAAATATTAAGAGCGGGCATGGTAATATAGTAAACTATAAATGCAATAAAAAGCATAATAGCGTATGCGATAATATAAGAAACTATCTTCTTTTTCTTTGAATTTTCCATTAAGTAACCTCCTTTAAACAGAAAAGCCCACAGATAAGCGTCTGTGGGCTAAAAAATCATTTTATAAGAGCTTCAGCAATCTGGATCGCATTAGTAGCCGCGCCCTTACGCACTTGGTCGCCACAGCACCAAAGTGTTATAGCATTGTCAAATACGAGATCCTCGCGAATTCTTCCTACGAATACAAGATCCTGATCGGATGTTACAAGAGGCATCGGATAAAGCTTGTTTTCTCCGTCATCATAGAGCTTACAGCCGTCAGCGTTTGCAACAGCGTCTCTTACCTGCTCAACTGAGAGCTTATCCTCTGTAAGAACTGTAACAGAAATAGAGTGAGAACGAACAACCGGAACTCTTACACAAGTGCAAGTAACCTTAAGCTCGGGCAAGTGAAGGATTTTTCTGCCTTCATTTTGCATCTTCATCTCCTCGGTAGTATATCCGTTTTCGCCGAAAGAGCCGATGTGAGGAATTACGTTTTGAGCGATCTGGTATTGGAATACATCATTTTTGATCTCTGTTCCGTTTATAATAGCCTTCATCTGATCCTCAAGCTCAACAGGACCTTGAGCGCCCGCACCGCTTGTTGCTTGGTATGTTGAAGCTACCATGCCCTTAATCTTTGAAAGCTTATTTATAGCGTTTACCGCAACGAGAGTGATGATAGTGGAGCAGTTCGGGTTTGAAATTATGCCCTTGTTCTTCTTAACATCTTCTGCGTTAATCTCGGGAACTACGAGCGGAACATCGTCACACATACGGAACGCGCTTGAGTTATCAACAAAAACAGCTCCTGCCTTTACGATATCGTCTGCAAATTTTTTAGCAACAGCGTTTGAAGCCGCACCGAGAACGATATCAAGTCCCTCGAAAGCGCCAAAATCAGCAAGCTTTATTGTGATTTCTTCACCCTTAAAGGAGATCTTTTTACCAACGCTTCTTTCACTCGCCAAAAGTCTGAGCTCGTTTACAGGGAAATTTCTTTCTTCAAGGATGCGAAGCATTTCGCGTCCTACAGCGCCTGTTGCGCCGAGAATACCTACATTATATTTTTTCATTCTTCTACCTCACTGAGATTATAAAGTACTTTGATTGTTTTTGAGTAATCCTTATCGTCAACACCAACGATGATATTAAGCTCATCAGCGCCCTGCTCGATTACTCTGATGTTTATATCGTTATTGCCAAGAGCAGTAAAGATCTTACCTGAAATACCGATATTCGAAGCAAGCTTTCTTCCAACTATCGCGATAAGGCTTATGTCGTTTGCAATCTTGATGCTGTCAGGAGCAACCTTTTCGTTTATACGAGTGATAAGCTCGTGCAAATGAGGCTCGATATCGGCGGATGCCACGATAATGGAGAAGGAGTCGATACTGCTTGGAATATGCTCAATGGAAATCCCGAGCTTTTCGAATACCTCAAGAGTTTTTCTTATATAACCAAGCTCCTCGTTCATTCTGTTCTTGGCAATAGTGATGATCGAGTAGTGCTTCTTACCTGAGATACCTGTGATAAAGTGCGATTTCTTTTCTGCCTCTGTTTCATCAAAGGATTCCATAACGAGCGTACCGGGAGCAGTCATATCGTTTGTATTCTTGATGTAGAGAGGGATATTTTTGCTTCTTACGGGGAATACCGTTTCCTCATGAAGAACCTCAGCGCCCATGTAAGAAAGCTCACGAAGCTCAGCAAACGTAACCTTTTCAATAGGTCTGGGATTTGCAACAATTCTCGGGTCAACTGCCATAATACCGGATACGTCAGTCCAGTTCTCATACATATCAGCATCAATAGCCGCAGCCGCAATAGCACCTGTTATATCACTGCCGCCGCGGGAGAAGGTCTTAACGCTTCCGTCAGGCATAGAGCCGTAGAAGCCGGGAACTACGATCTTTTTATTCTTTGCAACGATAGCTGCAAGATTTTCATATGAGTTATCAAAGTTTACCTTGCCGTTATAGTCAAATATGAGCCAATCAGCGCTGTCAACGAATGTAAAGCCAAGATATTCAGCCATAAGCTTTGCATTCAAATATTCACCTCTTGAAACGATGTAATCAACGCTCGTTTTCTTGTTGAGGTTAGCCTTTATCGTATTAAGCTCTGAGTCAATATCCTGCTTAAGAGAGCACGAAGCGGCTATTTCCTTGTATCTTTCAGCGACCTTTTCAAAAACATCATCAAACGGCGCGTTATATTTGATGTGCGCGTGTAAAATGTAGAGAAGATCGGTAACCTTTGTGTCGCCGCTGAATCTTTTACCGGGAGCGGAAACAACAACGACAGCTCTCGATTTGTCTGCATTTATAATATTTTTAACCTTTGCGAAATTTTCACCCGAAGCGAGCGAAGAACCGCCGAATTTAACAACTTTCAACATAAATTATTCCTCAATTCCTGCGAAGAATGCGTAAGAATCTTCCTTTAATATAGTATTTGCAACCTCGTGCATTTTTGAAACATTGATTTCTTTAGTAATTATATACTTATCAGCGCCGATTGTTTCCACCTTGTCGTAGAAATCAAAGCTTTCGCCATAGCTTGTCCTGATATAGTATTTTCTCTTTAAAAGAGAATTATTTACCTTAACCTCATTCGGAGCATAATCAAGCTTGGTATCTCCGAGAGTAATATCAATAACGTCCTGAGCGAGCGAGTTTCCCGTAGGATATTTTCCTGCACCCTGTCCGAAGAAGGAAAGACGTCCGACGCTCTCGCCAAAGAGCGAGATCATATTGTTATTTTTGGTCACGTTCGTTTCAAGCGCGCCCTTTCCGAGCAAAGCAGGCTCAACGAAAACGGAAACTCCGTCGTCACTCTTAACACCGAAGCCAAGATATCTTACATTCATATTAAGCTTCTTTGTTATATAGTCAACGTCAGCCTTTTTGATATTTCTAAGCGAGAAGATATCAACGTTTTCTTCCTTTATTATAGTATTAAAGGCAATGCTTGAAGAAATAGCCGTTTTTCTTGCGGTATCAAGACCGTCGATGTCGGCAGAGGGATTAGCCTCAGCATAACCGAGCGCCTGAGCCTCTTTAAGCACCTCATCAAAATCGCGTCCGTCGGAGATCATAGCATCGAGAATGAAGTTCGTAGTACCGTTCATAATGCCCATTATCTTGTATATCTCGTCGCATCTTGCGTTTCTTTTGAGATTGTAGAGCCAGGGAATACCGCCGCCTGCGCTTGATGTAAACTTGATAGTAACGCCGTTTTCCTTAGCGAGAGAGTGAAGCTCGTCGTAATATGTGCAAATAAGATGCTTATTGGAGCTTACAACGTGCTTGCCCGCTTTGATAGCCTTAACTAAAAAAGTATGAGCAGGCTCAAGTCCGCCGATAGCCTCGGCAACGATGCCTATCTCCTTGTCATTTAAAATATCGTCGAAATTGGAGGTCAGCTTATCGCCAAGCTCGTCATGAGGTCTTATATCAAGAACCTTTTTTACCTCAAAGCCTGCGCGATTTAGCACATCATAAGCGCCCGAACCCACAATTCCAAAGCCTAAAATGGCACTTTTCATAAAAAATTTACCTTTCTTTGTGTCTTTATTTCAAAAACACTTGTATTTCTGTTGGAAATAGTGTATCATATAAGAAAGAAAAAATCAAGGGGTATTTTAAAAAATGTTTTATTTAAGCACAAGAAATGAAAAAATCAGAAAAAATCCGTCCGAAGCAATTCTTCAAGGTATAGCAGATGACGGCGGACTCTTTATGCCCGATAGCTTTGAAAATGCTCAGTTCCCTATGAACGCGCTTTCTTCAATGACCGCAAAGGAGATCTCGGCAAAGGTACTCGCACTTCTTTTTGCAGGTGACGGTATGTTCACGGACGACGAAAGCGGAAGCACTGAATTTTGGAAGGCTGTATCAAGAGCATACGACGGAAAGTTCGACGGAGGTGACTTTGCTCCTCTTGCGAAGGTTGGCGATGCTTACGTAATGGAGCTCTATCACGGTCCTACCTGCGCATTTAAGGATGTTGCGCTTCAGGTACTTCCTCAGCTTGTAAAGGAAGCGAAAAGAGTTACGGGAATGACAGATGAAATAGTTATTCTTACAGCTACCTCGGGAGATACAGGCTCAGCAGCACTCAGCGGATTTTCCGATGTAGACGGAATAAAGATAATCGTATTCTACCCGGAGCACGGTACAAGCGCTGTTCAGGAGCGTCAAATGGTGTCCTGCGACGGCAAGAATACCTGTGTTTGCGCGGTAAGAGGAAACTTCGACGATGCTCAGAGCGGAGTTAAAAATATTTTCGCAAGCATCAAATTGCCAAAGGGTGTTCGCCTTTCCAGCGCGAACTCAATAAATATCGGCCGCTTAGCGCCTCAGGTAGCGTACTACTTCAAGGCTTATCGCGATCTTCTTAAAAATGAAGAGATCAAAATGGGCGACAAGGTAAACTTCATAGTTCCCACAGGTAACTTCGGAGATATCTTGGCGGGCTATTTTGCAAAGAAGATGGGTCTTCCTGTTGGCAAGCTCGTTTGCGCTTCAAACGAAAATAAGGTACTTACCGAATTTTTTGAAACCGGAACATATAACAAAAACAGAGTATTCAAGATCACAAAATCACCCTCAATGGATATTCTTATCTCATCAAACCTTGAAAGACTTCTTTACCTTGTATGCGGAGCTGAAAAATGCGCTAAATACATGAACGATCTTAAAGAAAAAGGAGAATATACGCTTGAAAAGGATGAGCTTGATAAGATAAGAGCAGAGTTCGAGGCAGGTACTACTGACGATAAGGTAACTCTTGAAACGATAAAAAGAGTATATGAGCAAAACGGTTATCTTATGGATACTCATACCGCAGTTGCTTGGGATGTATACGAAAAATGGCTCAAGGAAAGCGGAAATAAGGATAAGAGCGTAGTTCTTTCTACCGCATCCGCATATAAGTTCTCTGCAAGCGTGCTCGATGCTATCGGCGAGAGCTATGATGACGAATTTGACGCGCTTACAAAGCTTGAAGCAATTTCAAAGGTGAAGGTGCCAAGCGCTCTTGACGGTATCAAGAATAAGAAGGCGGTTCACTCCAATATATTAAATAAGGAAGATATGCTTTCCTTTGTTAGTGAAATGATAGGTAAAAAGGAATGGAGAAAGTAACGGTACGGGTCCCAGCAACAAGTGCCAATATCGGCTCGGCTTTTGACTGCGCCGGAATAGCGTTCTCGCTATACAATGTCTTTTCGTTCGAAAAGCTTGATAGCGGCGTGGAATTTGAAAACTTTGAAAAAGCCTATGCCGATAAGAACAATCTTGCTTATGTGGCATATAAGGCTGTATGCGACAGAATAAATGTAGAAAGCAGTGTAAAAATAACTACTGTTGAGGTGAATGTTCCGTTTGCAAGAGGACTTGGCTCTTCTGCAACGCTTGTTTGCGCAGGAGTAGTGGCGGCAAATCTGCTTAACGGGAAAAAGCTTACGGACAATGAGCTCTTGGAGATAGCAAACAGTATAGAGGGACATCCCGACAACGTAGATCCTGCGCTTTTCGGAGGATTATGCTCCTCTGCGATTTGTGATGGAAAGCCCGTTACCGTAAAATTTGATGTTTCGGATAAAATATATTTCACTGCTTTGATACCGAATTTTGAAGTAAAAACATCAGATGCAAGAAAGGTATTACCCGAAAAGTATTGCAGAGAAGACGTAATATTTAATATGTCACGCACAGCGCTTTTACCATATGCATTTGAAAAAGGCGATTTTGATCTTATAAAAACAGTAACTCAAGATAAAATTCATGAACAGTACAGAAAAAAGCTATTTAAAAATATCGACGAAGTGGAAAAAATAGCGTATTCGTGCGGAGCAGTTTCGTTTTTTATAAGCGGCGCAGGCTCTACGTGTATGTGTATTTCAAAGCAGCCTATAGATGACGTTCTTAACGAAAAGCTTAAAAATATAGAAAACGCATGGATAGCGCTCCCCTTAAAGATAGATAGCCAAGGTACGAAAGAGGTGTAAAATGCCAAGCAAAAAGTATCTTCTTGTGGATAAATGCATATTGCCCGATTATTACGAAAAGGTGATTGAGGCAAGGGCGCTTCTTTCCAGCGGAAAGGTAAAGGATGTATCCGAGGCGGCAAAAAGCGTAGGTATATCGAGAAGCACGTATTATAAATACAAGGATTACGTTTTCGCATTGAATTCCGATACGGAATGCCGTAAAGCAATAATCTCGTTAACACTGTCTCACAAGGCAGGAATACTAAGCGAGGTGCTCAGTGTTCTTTCGGAAAACGGAGCAAATATTTTAACCATAACGCAAAATCTACCAATAAATTCCCGCGCTCACGTCGTAGTATCACTTGATATTTCGGAGCTTAATATGGATATAGATCATCTTATATCCGCGCTTAACGACATTAAGGGAGTATCAGGTGCAAAGTTAGTATCAATTGAATAAATAAAAAACGGAGCTTCAATTTGAAGCTCCGTTTTTGTTATAAAGTAAACCACCATCAGTGCTGGTGGTATCCAAAAGCTTTAGCTATGCACAGTTCCTGTCACAGTGGAAGGCTACCTTTACACAAGAGAGGCTTTTTACACGCAAGTGCGCACTTACTCACCACCTATTGTGGTAGTGTAATAGAAAACAAATTAAACAACTAAAATACCGCCGAAAGTACCAAATGGTTACTCTCGGCGGTGTTTTTGCGTTTAATCAAATAATATGATCCGTAATGCAATCATACCAATGAACGTATGTTGTGCCATTTACAGTAAGTCTGTCATTTTGGGGCAACTGCTCACTCCACGGTTTCTTGTAATGGTCGATAGCCCAATCATCACGATTGTATCTGCGCCACAGAATCGTCTTTCCATCCTTGTCCAAGAACTGCTCGGAAACAACGCCATAGTTATAGGTTTCAATATCCATAACGCATACAGTATCATAGCTTTTGCCGCCGATGGTAACGGTGTATCTACCAACAATATCCAAGAGGAAATCTTTGTTGACGCTCGTAACAGAGTTTCCAACTCTCTGAATATCACCTTTAACTGTCAGGTTTGTTTCGTTTCCGCAATTATTTTCTCCAAATCCCCAGTTCGGCATAAATTCATCTCCGTCAAGGAAGGTAATGTAATTGCGAACATCTTCGTCATTTCGGAGTGTTGCAAGGTAACGACAATGTGTATCTGTAAGTTGTGCTACAAAAGTACGATTGATTACCTCATTCTTATCTGAGTAGGATGCTTCTCTTGCTGTAAGCTCCACACCCTCAATGCCGTGAACCTTGGCTTTGCCAGTAACTTGCATATCATAAACATGGCTACACTTGCGGGAAGGAATATAATACATAGCCCAAGACATTTTTTCGCCAAGCTTGGGGACCAAGAACCATCCCATAAGTTCTTCCCATTTTACAGAGAAGGGGGCTTCGGCGCTTGCTTCAATTCTGTATTCGGGAATATATTCGGGTAACTTTTTCATATCGTTTTCTCCTTTTGATACTTCGGTGCTATATGGATATTTGGTTTTGAAATTTTGTTTTGCTGTATATAGCCTGCTTTTTACTGTTCCAACAGGAATGCTCAGTTGTTTGGCAATTTCAGCTTGCGGAAGCTCTTTCCAAAAATAAAGATACAAGATTTGCTTATCTTTATCACCAAGTAAATTCAAAGTCTCCCTTACTGTAGCAACCACTGAAACACCTTGTCTGCTGTCTGATAATTTACTTTCAGTTATTTCATCAATCGGAATTTCATACTGCCTTGCTTTCTTACGAAAGTAGTCATTGCATTTATTTCTTGCAATGCTGATAATCCATGACTTAAAAGAGTCCTTGTTTTTTAATTGTGAGAATTTTTGATAAGCAGCAAGATAAACCTCTTGTAAAACATCGTCAGTATCCATTTTGGAGTTTAAACGAAATCTCACAAAACGCTCCACAGACACTCGTTCTGCTTCCAACAACTTTTCAAATTCATCCATATCCTCACCTCTTTTGGTATATGTGCGATTAAAACCGGTTTCACTTATATAGACGAGTGTTGGTATCGAAAGGTTCAGATTTGTGAAAAATTATATCATAAATCTGTAAATTAGTCTGTAATGAAAGCATTTGTAACTACAAATGCAGTGCTTGTAAAGAAAAGAAGACAGAGAACGCAAAACACTCTCTGTCTTCTTCCTGTCGGTAGGTAACAAATTCTATTAGATTTCAAAACTGTCCTTTAGAGTACGTCTCTATTGAAGCTACGTTTTTGTTATACATATTCAATATTCATAGAAATAAGAGAGATATAGCGTAGCCGCTTCATCTTTAATGATCTGCTGCCGAATACACCGATATCAACAGCTTCCCAAAGAAAGACCCAAGCCATAATATCTATCACTTCGGACCAAATAGCGCTGCCTGTTCGGTATTCAAAGATCACACGAAAAGCAAGAACGAAAATTCCAAGAAGCGTCAAGGTAAGCACGATAAGAGCATTTCTTTTAAGCTCGCGCTCGTTTGCTATGTATTTTTGAGTGAAAAATTCCTTTGTCGCTTTTCTGTAAAGCGTTTGCTCCTGTTCATCTATACAGTCACTGTGAATACGCAAGGTCAATAGCTCTCCCGGTACGACCGAGCTTGCACTGCTTTCAATAAAATCCGCAACATCATTTGCAATAACGGGAGTGTCATTTTCCGAAAATACCGAAAGAAAATTGGCATCGTCCTTTACGGTCATGTTTATAATGACACGACCTTCGCTGTCACGCTCCTTAATAGCTTCGTTTGCACGACGGTCAGCTTCCTTTTTTGCTTCACGTAAAGTATTTTTAGCCTTTTTATTCATTGCTTACTCCGTACGAAGAGCTATAACAGGATCCTTCTTGGCAGCAATTCTTGAAGGAACAAGCCCCGCAATAAGCGTAAGTCCCATGCTGATAAGAATGAGAATTACAGCGGCAAGGAACGGCAGTGAAGCACTGAGTGTAACAATGCCTGTAAGAGATCTTATGATCGCGGTAATTATAACATTTAAAATAAGAGTTATAATTATACCGATAGCGCCCGCAACAAAGCCGACGATGAGAGTTTCAGCATTGAATACTCTCGAAACGTCCTTCTTTGAAGCACCGATAGAACGCAATATGCCGATTTCCTTCGTTCTTTCAAGAACGGAAATGTAGGTTATAATACCGATCATTATTGAGGAAACGATAAGAGAAATAGCAACGAATGCAATAAGAACATACGATATAGCGTTGATTATCGTCTGGACGGAGCTCATAAGAGTAGCCGCCATATCGGAGTAGTTTATAACATCAGTCTCTCTGCCTTCGTCGGTAGCCTTTTTATTGTAATCAGCAATTATCGAGGCTATTTCATCCTTTGCTTCAAAGTCATTCGGATAGATAAGGATAGCCGAGGGCTTGTCAAAATCAACATAACCGAGCTTGTCAAGATTAGCCTCGTAAGTTGTAGAGAAGTTTTTGTTTACGAAATTAACAAGGGATTCGGGATCTGCTGTGGTTATCATGCCGTGATATCCTTCAAATGAGGGATTTGCCAAAAGCATCTCGCGAAGCATAGGAGCGTCCTCTACAGTGTAAAGCTTAAAGGGGAAGCCTGTGAAAAGATCGGTCTTCTTGTTAGCGAGCTGAGCCTTTACAACATCACTTGAGTTTATTTCGTCGTTTATAATGGCAGTAATAAGCTCATTTGTGTAGCCTATAACGCCCGTTGTATTAGCGGAAGAGCCTTCCTTCGGAGAATATATACCAACGATCTCAAGCTCTCTTGCATCCTTGAGCTGCTCATTTATATAAGCAATATCCTCAGAGCGGTCAACGATAGCCTCGTGCAAGATGTTTCCGTTTGCATCCGTTATTGAAACGTATTCATAGTAATCGGAATTCGGAAGCACCTTGAATTTGTATCCGCAGATATCCTCAAAGGTGTAGGATGATTGAGGTATCTTTCCTTCGTATGTAGTTCCGTTAGCCAAAGCCATTTGAACATTTTGCAAATATTCGATGACCTCGGTAATGTCCTTTATACCAAGCTCGTAGAGAACGTAGTCTGGGATCTGATTGTTTTGGTCAACGAAAAGAATTACCTGATTTTCGTTTTCGGGCAAATGTCCGTAAACGCAATCGTATTGGGAATTGATATATTCGTCACTGCCTATTATTTCAGTCCAAGGAGCGCCGATAGTGTTAAACGATTCAAATCCGCTCATACCCAAAACAGTAAGAATATCTCCGATACCCTCAAGGGTCTTGTTGGTCGACACAGAAGTTCCGTCTTTGTTTACGTAATAAGCGTTGAGCTTTGTTGAGTAATTATATTTTACATCAATAGAAAGCTCAGGGATTTTGCTTGTTTCGATATATTTTTTGAATGCCGAAAGATTGTTTGTCGTAGTACCCGAGGTAAAGCTCTCGAGCACATTTATCATAGCATCATTTGTGTAGATCTTATTGGGATCTTGATTTTCAACGTCTCCGCTGCCGCCCATAAAAGAGCCCAAAAGCGTAGTCGTGTCGGTCGTGGTTTCACTTATTCTCAGAGGATAAGACGCCATCGTGCTTTCCTCAATGCTCTGAATATATGAATTTACACCGTTCGACACGGAAAGAATGAGCGCAATACCTATAATACCAATACTGCCCGCAAAGGCTGTTAAGAATGTACGTCCCTTTTTCGTCATAAGGTTCGTAAGAGAGAGCTTAAGAGCGGTGAAGAAGGACATGGATTTTTTCTTCTTTTTCTTCGGTCTTGAAGACTCGGTACTTTCAATTATTGAGGTATCAAATTTCAATACCTCCTCAGTCGTGCTTTCTGCCGAATAAGGATTAGTATCGCTAACGACCTCGCCGTCAAGAAGTCTTATTATTCTGCTTGAGTATTCCTCAGCAAGATCAGGGTTGTGAGTAACCATTATAATGAGCTTTTCCTTGGATATCTCTTTAAGAATGTCCATTATCTGAACGCTCGTTTCAGAGTCAAGAGCACCTGTCGGCTCATCAGCCAAAAGAATATCGGGATCGTTTACGAGCGCACGCGCGATAGCAACTCTCTGCATCTGACCGCCCGACATCTGATTAGGCTTTTTATGTATCTGATCTCCAAGTCCCACCTTTTCAAGCACCGCAATAGCGCGAGCTTTTCTTTCGTCCGCTGAGACTCCTGAGAGGGTAAGAGCAAGCTCTACATTGGCAAGAACGGTTTGGTGAGGGATAAGATTGTAGCTTTGAAAAACGAAGCCAATAGAGTGATTTCTGTATGTATCCCAGTCAGCATCTCTAAAGTCCTTGGTGCTTTTACCGTTTATGATAAGATCGCCGCTTGTGTATTTGTCAAGACCGCCGATTATGTTAAGAAGAGTCGTCTTTCCGCAACCGGATTGACCTAAAATAGAAACGAATTCATTTTTTCGGAAGTCAAGGCTTACGCCCTTGAGCGCATGAACGGTATTGTCACCTGAAAGATAATCTTTTTTAATATCTTTTAATTGTAACATTTGTTTCCCTTCTTTTCAAATTTAAATAAAATATAAAAATATTATAATAATAACTTTTTGAAAAGTCAATATTATTTCTTATAAATTCATATAATATTTAAATTTCCGTTTTACCGCCACAAAACAAAGAGGAAAATTATGTTTAATATAGCCATAAGCGCGATCACAAGATCGGATATCTGCCACACTGCTCCCATTGGAATAAAAGCGCAGAGCGCGCACACCGAAACAAAGATCACAGACAAAAGAATATTTGCCCATCTTCGCTTCGTTATGAAATCAAGAGATCTTTTCGCGTAGTAATACTGACAAATTACTGTCGCGAAGGCAAATAAAAGACAGGAAATTATAATAAAATATCTTCCGAAGTCACCTAAAAAGCTTTCAAAGGATGAGGATACAGCTTCCATAGCGTCAGTAGAGGATGTTCCGCTAAGCAGAATAACCAAAGCTGTCAGAGTACATAAAACAGTAGTATCTATAAAAACCTCTAAAATGCCAAAACACCCTTGGGAGTGTGCGTCATTTTCACTTTCTGCGTGCGCGCAGGGTGATGTTCCGCAGCCCGCTTCGTTTGATAAAAGTCCTCTTGAAATACCGTATCTCATAGCTGAAGCTATACCGTATCCGCAAAAGCCGCTCACAGCACTTCTAAAAGAGAAGGCTTCTTCAAATATCATCTCAAAAACCCCGCCCAAGTGTCGATAATTTGATATTATTATATATAATGAAATGAATATATATGAAAAAGTAAGAATAGGGATCATCACCGTACAGGTGCTTCGTATCCTCTTTCCACCGCCTATCACGATTATAAGAACACAGAGTGCAAAAATAAAGCAAAAAATGCTTTTTTGCATAGGGAGTGACGATGAAACCGCATTTATCTGAACTAAATTTCCCGTGCTGAGTGAATTTAAAATACATAGGAAGGCAAAAATCATAGCAAAAATTTTTCCGTTCACTCCGTATTTTTCCGAAAGACCGTCGTTTATGTAGTATGGAGCGCCGCCTATATATCCACGCTCACTCACGCGTCTGTATTTTATAGCAAGAAAAACCTCGGCGTATTTAAGACTCATCGCGATAAAAGCACTCATTATCATCCAGAATACCGCACCCGCACCGCCCGAAATTATCGCGCTTGCTACACCGACGATATTTCCGACACCAAGTGTACCCGATAATGCAACGCAAAGAGAAGCTGCGCCGCCCTTACCCGAAAAGACCTGCTTTACAGTCTTTATCGGATGCAGAATGAAAAAGCCCTTCAATTTAATAATAAAGTATATTCCGAAAATTAAAAGAGTTATCGGCAAAATAGCTCCGCAAAGCACCGAATTTATTTTTTCAAGCATAAAATCACCACCAAATAAAATATATTCAAGAATGGATGTGATATCACCGAAAAACCAAATGTTAATTATTTGTGAACAATAGCCCTGACCCCTTGATTTTACGGAGCGTACAATATACAATAGTAATATCGAATTGGCACTCGTGGCAAAAGAGTGCTAAAAATGAATGGAGGAAAATTTGAAATGACAATTAAACCGTTATCAAATAGAGTAGTTATTAAAAATCTTGAAGCTGAGGAAACAACAAAGGGCGGCATCATCTTGACAGGTGCTGCAAAGGAAAAGCCCCAGATCGCCGAGGTAGTTGCAGTAGGCAACGGTGAGGTAAGAGACGGAGTATTAGTTCCTATGACAGTGAAGATCGGTAATAAAGTAATAATAAGCAAATATTCTGGAACGGAAGTCAAGCTTGACGGTGAGGAATTTATCATCGTTAAGGAAGACGATATTCTTGCTGTAGTAGAATAAGGAGGAAATAATAATGGCAAAAGAAATTCTTTACGGTATAGAAGCGAGAAACGCTATGTTAAGAGGCGTTGATAAGCTCGCAGACACAGTTAAAATCACACTCGGTCCTAAGGGCAGAAACGTAGTGCTCGATAAGAAATACGGCTCGCCTCTTATAACCAATGACGGCGTTACGATAGCAAAGGAGATCGAGCTTGAGGACGCTTGTGAAAATATGGGCGCACAGCTCGTACGCGAGGTAGCGTCAAAGACAAACGATGCAGCAGGCGACGGTACAACGACCGCAACACTTCTCACACAGGCATTTATAAGAGAAGGAATGAAAAACGTAACGGCAGGCGCAAATCCGATCGTTATAAGAAAGGGTATTTCAAAGGCTGTTGATTGCGCTGTTGAAGCTCTTGTAGCAAACTCCAAAAAGGTAAACGGCAAGGAGGATATCACAAGAGTAGGAACAGTTTCCGCAGGTGATGAAAAGATAGGTCAGCTGATCTCCGACGCTATGGAGAAGGTAACGAGCGACGGCGTTATCACCGTTGAAGAGTCCAAATCCACCGAGACCTACTGCGAGGTAGTTGAGGGGATGCAATTTGACAGAGGATATCTCTCTGCATACATGGCAACGGATATGGATAAGATGGAAGCAGTGCTTGACGATGCTCTTATCCTTGTTACAGATAAGAAGATAACAAATATCCAAGAGCTTCTCCCCTTGCTTGAGCAGATAGTTCAAAGCGGAAGAAAGCTTCTTATAATCGCTGAGGATATAGAGGGCGAGGCTCTTACAACACTCGTTCTTAATAAGCTCAGAGGTACATTTACCGTAGTAGGCGTTAAAGCTCCCGGCTTTGGCGACAGACGTAAGGAAATGCTCCGCGATATCGCTATCCTGACAGGCGGAACAGTTGTTACAGAGGAGCTAGGAATCGAGCTTAAGGACGCATCAATGTCTCATCTCGGCAGAGCTCGTCAGGTAAAGGTAAACAAGGAAAACACCACGATCGTTGGCGGATACGGCTCTTCTGAGGAAATTCAGGCAAGAATTGCGCAGATCAAAAATGCAATTGATGTAACTGAATCCGATTTTGACAGAGAAAAGCTTCAGGAAAGACTTGCAAAGCTCTCCGGCGGTGTTGCCGTTATCAAGGTAGGTGCGGCTACGGAAACAGAAATGAAGGAAAAGAAGCTTCGTATCGAGGATGCACTCAATGCAACGCGCGCAGCGGTTGAAGAGGGTATCGTAGCAGGCGGCGGAACAGCTTATATAAATGTTATAGAAAAGGTAGCCGCTCTTGTAAATACAGTAGAGGGCGACGAAAAGACAGGCGTTAAAATAGTTCTTAAGGCTCTTGAAGAGCCGCTTCGTCAGATCGCAACAAACGCCGGCTTCGACGGTGCTGTGGTAGTTGATAAGGTTAAGAACAGCGGAAAGATCGGATACGGCTTTGATGCTTATAACGAAATATACTGCGATATGATGGATGCCGGAATTGTCGATCCTACAAAGGTAACACGTAGCGCACTTCAGAATGCGGCAAGCGTAGCATCTACCGTTCTTACGACCGAGGCTATCGTAGCCGATAAAAAGGAAGAGACTCCACAAGCCGCGCCTCAAGGCCAAATGGGCGGCATGGGCGGAATGTATTAATAGATAGGAGATAAAAATGGACGAAAAAAACATGGAGCAAGAAGAAATAGATCTTCTTGATATCCTGCTCGACGAGGAAAATGAAGAACCGATAGTTCTTTTTGATGAGCAAGATAACCCCACGACCTTTGAGCAAGCAGCTATAATTCCCCTTGAAGAAAAGCTTTATTGTATCTTAGTGCCCGTTGATAAGATCGATGGTGTCGGAGAAAATGAGGGTGTTGTATTTGAGATCATCACCTCTGATACCGAGCCAACGACTCTTAACGTAGAGACGAGCGATGAGATTATCGATAAGGTGTTTGAAAAATACGAACAGCTCTTTGATGAAGAGTACAGGCTAAAATCATAAAAGCTCGACTTTCGTCGAGCTTTTATGATTTTAAATCAATTGGAATGTAACTTGAAAATTATTTTCAAGTGTGGTAAAATATATAAAAATGCTCTTTCGGAGGATTTATGATAAAAACATTTTCTTCGGGACTTCTTGACTCAAACACGTACGTCGTGTGGAATGAAGCTCTTCATGCAATGATAATAGATTGCGGAAACGATATTTGTAAAATATCTGAATTTATAGAAAAAACGGGACTCTGTGTCGATTATATAGTCTTAACACACGCTCATTACGATCATATTGCATATATTGATGAGTATGTAGAAGCATACCCGAAAGCCAAGCTAATATGCCACAGGGAAGAGCTTTGTGTGGTAAATGACAGTGAAGCAAATCTCTCCGCATTTTTCGGCAAGGCAAGGAGCTACGATCATGAATATGAAACCGTTGATGACGGCGATATAATAACGCTTGAAGATGAAAACGGCGAGGAAAGTGTCGATTTTCGTGTTATTCACGCTCCGGGACACACACCGGGATGTATCTGTTTTTTTAATGAAAAGGATAGAATAATGTTCACAGGTGATGTCCTTTTTGCAGAAGGCTACGGCAGAACGGATCTTAAATACGCAGATCCCGAAAAAATGCGTTCAACGCTCTATAAGCTTCTTCCACGTGTCAAAGGAGTGAAAATTTACCCCGGACACGGAGACACCGCAATATTTTGATATTGAAGGCTTAGATAAAAGGCTCAGTTTTGTCTTGAGACTGAGCCTAAATAAAAAATAAGATAAGACGTATACGAAAATATTTTAGTAAAAAAATAAAAATTAAGCAAAATAAGTATTGACAATTAAGGAAAAACATGATATAATGCTTAAGCATAAATTATATTGGGATATAGCCAAGCGGTAAGGCACCAGACTTTGACTCTGGCATCTCGGTGGTTCGAACCCACCTATCCCAGCCAACAAAAAACGCACTTTTGTCTACCGACAAAGGTGCGTTTTTAATGATGTTTGCCTTCGGCAAATGATGTTGGCTTCGCCAATGATGACGGCTACGCCTAATAATGCATGGCTACGCCACATTTTATGGCAAACATCGCATCATTGCGGCACGAAGTGACGCAACATCATATTTGCAAAACAAATGCATCATATCGCCGTAAGGCGATGCATCATTGAAGATATACAAGGCTTCGCCTTGATTTATTGGCGGAAGTGTGGTATATAAACAAGAGATTGGAGGTGACGGTATTGAAACGCGAAGAAGCCTTTTATTATATGAATTTGTTGTTATTGGGCTTTTCTGATGGCTATGATGATTGGTTGAATTATTATTTAGAAACAGAATCTCCATTGAGTGATATTGTATTAGAACTTTCTCTGTGCGGCTCGGATGTAAACAAAACCGTATCCCTGTTACACAATTACTGTACGGAACAAGAATTTGACAAGTCTGTTTCTCATGACAAATTGCGACTGTTTTTCAAAGACGCCTATCATTCAAATAGGATGAGCAAAGAAAAAGTACTATCTACTATGTACCGTCTGTCCTTGAATGTTGGTGATCCAGGAGATTTTGATATTAAATTATGGGGTAGCATGTACTATCTCGATTATTACTACGGCTTGGCTTTAGATGGCGTAATCCCGATGGAAAATTTTGATTTTGCTTTTTTCTCATACCTTGATAATGGAACGCCGCTCGATTCAGATCTTATTTTGAGAAAAAACATTAAAAAGAAACCGTCATTCCTTGATAAAATTAAAAGCTTTTTTAAAAGATAATCATAACCGGACACCTTTTGTTCGCAATTACCTCAATTTTTGACCTTTTATCACGTTTAAGACAGATAAACGAAAAACGAACCACTTCGGTTCGTTTTTTGTTTATCAGTTATATTCGCCTTATGGCGAGTTCTATTGCTTTGCAGTGATATTACTTCGTAGTGATATTGCCTTCGGCAGTTGAAAGTAACAGGGCGAATATAATATCACTGTGAGCGATGCGAACAATATCACTATGCGTAGCATAATATCACTTCAACGCAGTTGAAATATCACTTAATCGATGCTATACTTATTATGAGGTGATAACAATGTCAAATAGCATTTTAAGAGATAAATCAAAGGATTTTGCAAAGCAAATTGTCATTCTTTGCAAAAACATAAAAGCCAATTTAAGGAATCAGTTTTAACTAATCAGCTTTTGCGTTCCGGCACAAGCATTGGTGCTAATATACACGAAGCTCAATACGCACAAGGCAAGAAGGATTTTATATCAAAGCTTGAAATTGCACAAAAGGAATGCTACGAAACCGAATATTGGCTTGAGCTTTTATTTGAAACAGGCTATATGTCAGAATCGGAATACAAGCCTATTCAAAATGAATGTGGTGCTATTCGCAGAATGTTAATTTCATCTATAAATACCACTAAAGCCAATTTGGAGTAACAAACTAATATGCTATAATTAAGTCAGAAATATAGTAAAGGAGAACAAATATGCCTATTTGGTACGAAGTTGAACATTCGAAAACAGGTATTTATAACTTTATGGAATGTAATTGGCATTTTCACGATTTTGAGATTGAACGCATTAGTTATTTGCCTGATGAAAATTCAGTAGAACTTTTTTTGAAGTATGATGAATTAAAGGGGAGTGTAATTCTTAGATTTATCAATGTATACTCTATGAATGTAATGTTTAAAGTAGAATATGGAAGCTTAGATAACATTATGGGAAGCGTTTTGCTCTTAACACAAAATGGACAGTTTTTGTGGATTGATAATGATTCGTGGGGTGATAAAAGCAAGCACCATATTGAAGAACTCAAAAAAGAGTCTTCGTGGGTACAAGCTGAAAACATCATTTGGGCGGTTACTGATGAATATGGAAATCCTACCGAAATGCCTGCAAATAAAATTGACCAAGTATGGCAAATTTACGGTAAAATAGAGCATCATCATTTTGATTTGAAACCTTATAATGGGAACAATCAGGAATAGTTAGAATTTTATTTAGTTTCGGTTCAATTTTCGCACATCCTGTTCAGACCAGTTGAATTCTCAACTGAGTCTTTTATTTTCGGCTTGGGATTGGATTATGGTTCTCACCATTTTTATTTTGCGAATACAATCTCGTTGACAATCTCGCAAATCTGTGTAATTATATCAAGGTCAAGCTCCATAAATGGCAAGGGCTCTACACGCTTACCTGTGAGGGTAGCTAACCAGGTTAGGGCAACGGCATATCTTCCGTAGGTATGAGACATATGGAAGCCGTCGCAGCACAGGGACTCTCCGCCGTTTGCATAATCAAAGGCGGGCACTCGCTCACGAAGTGCCTGAATAACGTCACCTGCCGGAATCATTGTCGCACCAATTGCCAAGCATGCGGACTCCGAGGCACAACGAAGTGCTTCGTACATCTTTTTTTGATCGCAATCATATAGTGGAAAATCTCCGTGGGTTGAGTCAATTTCATATGCCCACGTGCGATGAAAATATAGATCCGCACTCGGTTGATGCTTACGTACATACGCGGCAAGGTCGTTAAGATATGGCTGATAGGTTTCATACTGTCCGGAAAAATGGCTTACCTGCTGTAAGGTGACAATGTCAAAATGCTCATTTTTCAGGATTTGCTCAATTGTAACACGATCATCCTTCCACGCATCACCATTTATGATATGCAAATAATTTGCATTTCCCTGTACTACGTTTTCCCAGTGTGTCTGAAGGCTGCAACCGCCAATAGCCAAATTAACCGTTGTCAAATTCACGCCTCTCTGTTCTGCCAAAGCATGCAAATACGCATGCGCATCTATTGAAAAGCTATTACCAATAGATAAAATTTTCATACCGCAATCCTCCGTTGGTTTTTTCTTAAGTTTAGCATATTTTCTTGCATTTTGCAAGAAAAATATATCTATCCATCCAAGATGATTCGCCTTCGGCGAGTTATATTGCTTTGCAGTGATATTACTTCGTAGTGATATTGCCTTCGTCAGTTGAAATATCACTTAATCTATGCTATACTTTTTACGAGGTGATTATATGAAGATAATTGATTTAACTCACACAATAAAAGAGGATATGCCTGTTTATCCCGGCACAAATCCGCCGTCGCTTTCCGTTGCCAACACTTATAAAAATGGAGGCTTTAAGGAAACATTGATTTCAATGTACAGCCATACCGGCACGCATATTGATCCGCCTGCTCATATTTTCGAAGGTAAGATGACGCTTGATGCGTTTGACGCATCTCAATTTGTTGGCTCGGCAGTGGTTATAGATTGCCGTATGCTCAAAGAGGGAGAGGAAATTTCGCTTGAACATATAAAGAGCTACGGTGAAAAAGCCGAGAGAGCAGACTTTTTGCTTTTTAATCTCGGTTGGGACAAAAAATGGGGAACACCCGATTATTTCGGAAGCTATCCGTGCCTTTCAAGCGACTCACTTGACTATATCATAAACGGTAATTACAAGGGGATCGGCTTTGACGTAATAGGTCTTGACCCTATAAATGATCTTGCCCTTGAAAGACACAATAAGCTTTTTTCAAAAAAGAACATAATAAATATTGAAAACTTAAAAAATCTTGATCTTTGCGGAAGCGAGCTGTTTACTTTTGTTTGTCTGCCGATAAAAATAGAAAATTCCGACGGCGCGCCATCAAGAGCGATTGCTATTGTCTAGTGTATTGATCACTGTCTTAATATTCATATTCAAAGGAAGCCTCGCTCGTTTCGAAGGAAAGCAGTGTATTATCTCCTATTTTGAAGCAATACGCCGCATTGCAACAGATGCTCTCGTGAATTGTTCTGCTCATTGTACCGCTTTCGGGAGCAAAAAGGGGAAGCGCTTGCTTCTTTATGAGCTTTACCGACAAACTCATGTCCCTCTGAGCTATGATAATTTCTCCGCCTTCTATTTTCCTTACCTTTGCTCCGAGATAAGTTGCTAAACGGTATTCCTTTTTGTCGATAACGATCACCCCGATCACTCCCGTAAAGAAGAAAGATCCTATTGGGATACTTGCAACACTTAGCATAAGAGAGCCGTTTTCAAAAAAGCATTGAGTCCACGCGTACTCCTTCGGAAATGAATAACCGCGATCTCCTTCAATATATCCCAAATCATTATCAAAGCAATAATCTTTGCCATTTATCGTTATTTCGCCCGTCACAGTGTGCCTCATGCTGACAACAGTGTGTCTGCATTCCATAAAGGGAACGTATCGAAACGGGCCCATAATATCATATTTTATCGGGGAAAATTCTCCGAATTTAAGAGATCCCACTGCTGTACAATCGGGAGTATTCAAGCATAGCTCTATTCCGTCGGAGGAGAAGCGATTATTTTCTATATCTATATTAAAATTCTTTTTTTGCTTGCAAAATTTATCATATGGAAAGCATATGTTAAAGACTCCGTCGTTTGTAATCAACTGAATTGAGCACGATCTGTGATCCTTCGACTTATGAATAGCAGGAATTATCGCTAACGCTTGATTTGAAGACTGACATTTAAAATACCATCCGCAAAAATATTCTCGCATAAAAACCAACCCTATGTTTTTTATGAAATTATTTCCCTACAAATTATAAAATTATACAAATGATTTATAATTCCAAAAATTCAGCGAGTGCCAAAATCGACACTCGCTTTTTGCTATTTTGTATCCTATGCAAATGGTGTGTATTTTTCAATTATATCAATAAACCATTGCTCGCCACGAACATTATTATACTATTCATCACTTTGAATATAATCTAACTCTCGTTTCACTTCATTACATTCAAAGCCGGAATAAACCTTAGCTGTTTCAAATTTGACATTTTTTACAAGATACGAGGAATGAATTGTAGTTTCAGGTAGTTCGTCATATGCTTTGGCGTGGTATAACCCTGATTCAAGACTTTTTGCACAGCTTTCATAATCTTTTTCATAGGAATAACGACTTGCTAACCAAAGATAAAGCTCCGCTAATTCATAGTGGCTAAAGCCATAATCAGCTTCGTCATAAATTAGCTTAATGAAATCTATTGTCTTGTTTAATATTCTGATAGCTTCCGTATTTGTTTCTGCATACAAACTACAGATTTTGATTTTCTGAGAAAGCTCTCCTGAAATATCATAAATATTTTTTCTTACATATTCCCACCACTTTTCGCTGCCTCTTTCGTAAAGCTGTTCTTTTTCTTCTCCCTGTAATTCAAACGGTAAAAGCTTTATATATTCTAATGCTTTTTCTTTGTTTCCCATATTTCCATAAATACCACTCAATAGGCTTATGGCTCGATATCTGATCGGTTCGTCAAGACATTCATTTAATACTCGTTTACATAAGGTTAAAAGCTCTTCCTTATGCGGTACTTTTTCATAGTTTTCGGGAAGCTCTCCCTTTTCTTCCTTTTTCCAATATTCTTCCCAAAAATATGGGTCATAGTATAGTGCCAACATATAATGTTCCAAAATTCTATAATCATTAGGGTATTCACGATGTGCTTGGCAAATGAAATCAAATTTATCTTTATCCTTACCAAGATTGGAAAGACGGTTGAATTCCTTTATTATTTCGTCAATTTTAGCTTGCTTTTTAGCCAAATCAACGCCTAAAAGCTCATCTGTTGTAACATTAAAAAAGTTTGCAAGTATTGGAAACATAGTTACATCAGGCAAGGAGGCATTGGTTTCCCACTTTGATAGTGTTTGAAAGGACACATTGAGCCTTTCTGCAAGCTCCTCTTGTGTCAAATTCATTTTTCTGCGTAGTGCTTTTATTCTGTTACCAAAATTCTTCATTGAAATTCTCCTTTAAGATTATTTCCTCGAGGTTAATTCTATTTTAACACATTTTTAGATAAAATCTATATAAAGTCAAGCGAATATTTTTCTAATGGTATTAGAAAATTCTATTGAGAGGCAATAAATTGATTTTTATAATGTGACCTAACTATTTACAAAAATTTAAATTCATGCTATACTTTACTTAAAGAACTCATATATCAATGGATACTTATTAAGGTGGTGACATTATGCTAAGTCCGGAAGCTCGATCTATTATAAGAAGCTGGGTCAAGTTCTTATTTGAGCTGCTTATCTTGATTTTGATTATAGCTGTGATCGTTTTGATATACCGTTATATCAGGGCAATATACAAGCGAGCGAGGTTCGTTACCAAGGCTACCTTTTATTGCAAAACAAATAAGCTGAAATTACAAAAAAACAGCTTTCAATATTTATCGATTTTATGTAATACAAAAAAGCCCGATTTAATAATGGAAACGGAAAATAAGCGATATGTAATAAAGTATTTTACGCCCTCGATTTTAAAAAATGTAAATTTGAGCTTTATAACCCCGAATCGCTATTTTATAACAAATGTCAAGGGCTTTATATTGGTTGCAAAAAATGTAGGATTTCTTTTGCGCGCAAGGCTTTTTAAGCCAAAAAACATAGACTCTACCTTTTTAAGCCTAACACATACGGAAATAACAGAGCATATAAAAGGTGAAAAGCGCCTGCCGACTATATCCTTTGATTTGTATAAGAGTGCTGAAAAGGAGACTGAGAATATTTTAATAATAAATCCGATCCCGCTTAATGTTAAATACATAAACAAAAATAAATTTGATTTGTTGTTGAGCGGGGACGAGTATCACAATTTTAAGATATATTCTTCGGAAGAGTTTCTTATGACGTTTATAAGAGCTCACGAAAAAGAAAGGGCAGAATTTGAAAAATAACTCTTACCGTGATAAAATAAATTAAAATGGAGCATTTTATGGATACTATAAAATTTGAAAAACGAAATACACTTACAGTAGCACACAGAGGTCTTTCTGGTATAGAAGCCGAAAATACCAACGCCGCATTTGTCGCAGCGGGAACCCGATCCTATTTTGGAATAGAAACAGATATACACAGAACTGCAGACGGACGTTTTATCATAAATCATGACGGTAATTTAAACCGTATCGCCGGAGTTGATATAAACGTCGAAAGCATTGATCTTGATACGCTTCAAAGCATAATTCTTTTCGATAAGGACGGAACAAAGGATAGATTGGATCTGCGTCCTTGCACGCTTGAAAACTATATAAGCATCTGTAAAAAATACGCAAAGCATTGTGTCCTTGAGCTTAAATCCGAGTTTTCCGTTGAAGAAACATCCTGCTTTATCAAGATAATAAAGGAGCTTGACTACATAGATAATGTAACATTTATTTCGTTTAATTACGATAATTTGTTAAAGGTAAGAAGCATTCTTCCAAATCAATGCGTGCAATATCTTTTTTCTGATATTACAGACGAGCTTACAAAAAGGCTTGCTCACGATAAAATAGATGTCGATATACGCTATACCTCTCTTTCAAAGGAAAGCGTTGATAATTTTCATAAAGCAGGATTAAAGGTAAACTGCTGGACTGTTGACAGTAAGGAGGATGCAGAGCGCCTTGCGCTTTGGGGAGTTGATTATATAACGACCAATATTCTTGAATAAAAGAGTCAAATATTTATGAAAGAAATTAAAGTAAAAAACAAAAGGGTCAATATAAATAAGTTAGTATCGTTCGGTTTTGTAAAAAGCGGTAACGAATATATTTACTTATGCTTTTTGGCTGACGGTAATTTGAAAATGAGGGTGACCTTATCGAATGAAAAGCTTTATTCCGAAATTACAGACGAATTCGGAGAAGAATACACTCTTCATCTGATCAAGGATATAAGCGGAAATTTCGTTGGTAAGGTCAAGCTTGAGTATGAAGATAAAATAAACGAAATACTTGAAAAATGCTTTGATGTTGAGATCTTTAAAAGCATTCAGACAAAAGAAATCATAAAATATATTGAAAATAAATACGGTGATACACTTGAATTTTTATGGGAGAAGTTTCCTGATAACGCCGTCGCAAGAAGAAAGGACAGCGGTAAATGGTATCTTGCCGTATTGACTGTATCTAAAAGCAAATTAGGTCTTGATGATGACGAAAAGATCGAGATAGTAGATTTGAGAATAAAAACAGAGGAAACTGAAAAAACCGTTGATAATAAAAAATATTTTTCGGGATACCACATGAATAAAAAGCATTGGATAACGATCTGCTTGGACGGCTCTGTTTCCACAGATGAAATTTTCGAAAGAATAGAGGAAAGCTACAATCTTGCAATAAAATAAAAAATATAAAATCTTAAATGTAAATATTAAAAGCCTCGCTTGTCTTCAAGCGAGGCTTTGTTTTTATTTTTTCGGCGTATCAAATCTAATCTTAAACTCTGTTTGTCCGTCGTTTAAAACGTAGTCGATAAGATATGCTTTATATGTTCCGGGCTCTGCGTGATACTTAAGCTCTTTTACTGAAATTTGAGGCGTTATATCGTTTTCGCATACGAGAGCAGTGTCATCAATTATAACCTTGCCGTCTGCTATCCTTGGCTCAATTGTCGAAACGAAGCGCTCTGTGATCTTGCTTTCCTTTGTGAGCGTAAAATTATCCGTCATTTCGATCGTATCATCGCCAAATACGAATTTTCTTTCCGCCTTTTTCAGATAATCAAGCCCATATCCGTTTGTAAAATCCATATAAACACTTGAATTTTTTTCGTCATAATCAAGATAAACATTATCGCGTCGCACCCCGTCCTGACCTATGCCGTCAAAAAACGGAATGTTGTGAGAGTATGACGAGGGATTGAAAAATGTATATCTTCTCTCGGTGTGATAACCGTCCTCGTAAGGCCCTGCGCCAAGATCACAAAGGATCTGCTGATTGTTTCTTGCGAGAATAAATGAGCCAACGTCATTATGGTTGTGGCTCTCACCGTTATTTCCACCCTTGCACGCAAAGCCGTAAAAGTCTGTGCGTTTTACAAAATACGCTGAATCCTTCATATGATAAGTAACGTTTGACTGAATATCCTCAGCGACAAAGTCGGGATTAAAATAAATAACCGAGCGTAAAAGAAAGTTAAAGTGTGTGTTGCTTTCAGCAATTCTTGCTGAATTTAACGGAAGCTTTTCAACGGTATCGCCGTAAATTCCTCTCAGCATATGAGTAAGACCGAGACGGTATTTTTCCTTTCCGGCACAATCACTGAATGAAACTATAACATCCTTTTGTAAGAATGTTTTCTGCATAAAGGTAGCAATTTCTTTTACCTTTTCATTCTTGAACCAATCGACCTCTCCGTTTGTAAGCTCCTTTTCAAGCATAG
Source organism: Clostridia bacterium (assembly GCA_017461765.1). GTDB lineage: Bacteria > Bacillota > Clostridia > Oscillospirales > CAG-272 > RGIG2000. The sequence goes on from JAFTXO010000027.1 coordinate 54,897, forward strand.
CGTAGCTTGTGAAAAATCCAAATCCAAAGCCCCAATAGCCCGCACCCTCGACGCAAACTCCGTCGTCGGCGTAGCTGTCAAGATAAACCTGCATCACACTGTCAAGGCGCTCTCTTTGCTCAAGAAATATCTCAGGACATTCATACATCATAGCTCCGCCGACACCGCCGGCACAAACGGCAGCCCAGTTGTTGGGGTGCTTTTCCCAGAAGTATGTTCTTGTGAGAAAGGGATCGAATGTTCTGCGCTTAAGCTCGGCGCTTATTCTGTCCTTTATAAGCTTTGGAAATCTGTCACTGAAAAGATTTTTTATCTCCGCAAGCGCAAAAGCAATCGAGGAAGCGAAAATATCGATAAGTCCGGGATCGTAATCGTACGGAGTTGTATTATAATAACTGTTATAATGTCCGAGAGGGGCCCAGGTGTAATCGTTACAGTAGGTCCACACGATATTCAAAAGACTTTGATAATATTCGTCATTGTCGGGATAGATAAGAGCCATAAGAGCCGCACTTTCAAGCTGAGTAAGCTGAACGTGCCATACGTTATCCTCATTTCCGCCGCTTAAAATTTCCCTGACAGAATGAACTCTCGGCTCTTCGGTAAATGCCTTTTTGTAAAGAACCTCGATTTCTTGGCGGTGACGCGCAAAATCGTCACTTTCGCGAACTCTGTCCCATAATTTTTTATCCTTAGCAAAATCAAGCATAAATACTCCTTATATCATTTTTCCGTGTTAATTGTCTCTTTGTTGTGACATAAAAATTATTACTGTCAAGATAAGTTTATCATTAAACCTTAAAAAAAGCAATATGAAATAAAAATTTATAATGATTTGTTTGACATATAAAAGCATTTGTGATACAATTTAACTGTAAAATAAAAAAGAAGGAGATATTATATGAAAATTTTATTTCAAGGCGATTCTATAACGGATGCAGACAGAGACAGAAATAATAATTCCCGTCTTGGCAGAGGATATCCTTTGCTCGTCGAGGCAGCGCTCGGATACGAAGAGCCGGGTAAGTACGAGTTTGTAAACAGAGGCATAAGCGGAAACAGAGTAGTGGATCTCTACGCACGCATTAAGAATGATATTATAAATCTCGCCCCCGATGTTATGAGCATCTTGATAGGAGTAAACGATGTTTGGCATGAGCTTGGCGATAACCCGAACGGTGTTGATGCAGATAAATTCTTCAAGATATATTCAATGCTTATTGAGGAAGTAAAGGCGGCACTCCCGAATATCAAAATAATGATACTTGAGCCGTTTGTGCTCGAGGGCTGTGCGACTATGGATAACTGGGAATATTTCTCCACCGAAGTTCCAAAGCGTGCTGCTATGGCGAAAAAGATAGCGAAGATGTACGATCTTCCCTTTATTCCGCTTCAAAAGGGCTTCGATGAGCTTTGTCAAAAAGCTCCGAGCGAATATTGGCTTGGTGACGGAGTTCACCCCACCGCAAAAGGTCACGAGTACATAAAATCTCAGTGGATCGAAGCATTCAAAAAGCTTTGAAGATCAACATTTATTGCCCACTTTCGTGTCCTAAAGGACAGTTTTGCAAGAATACGGTATATCTCGAAAGAGGTATGCCGTCTTTTTGTATTCACAGCTGCAGTGCTTGTTAAGAAAAATGATATTGTCGATTTGTGCTTTTCTCGAAACGTAATTTTATAAATTTCTCGGATAGTATTTACAAAACTCATAAATTGTGATATAATAAAAATGCGAAACAAACCGAATATGGCATTTAGGAGTATTTTTTGTATAGGGGTACTCTGCCTTTTTGCGTCCGCAAAGATTTGAATTTGGTAAAAAGTACAAGTTCCGTCTTTGTGGATATGGATTATTCTCCTATTTGTCAAAGGTTTGTTTCGCAGCAATAGGGGCTTGTGCTTTTTCGGTGCGTAGCTTCGGTTGCGCACCTTTTTTATATGCGATAGGGGGATATATGAGCAAGAATATTAAAAAAAGAGTAACAGATATTACAGGTGTAGAGCTTATGCCTGGGGAGCCTACCGTTTGTCTTGGCAACGGAGAGCAGGGCTTTGAGTGTTGCTGCGACGAGTGCGACTACTATTTGCTTTGTTTTCCCGAATTTGCTCCAAAAAGCGAAGAAGAAAATATTGCTATAAACAATAAGACGGACTCTAAAGGACTGCTTTGAAATTTAATAAAAAAAGATGCTTATCGATAAAAAAGAGGGCAGAGAATGTAATCATTCTCTGCCCTCTTGTGCTGATTTGATCAAAGACAGCCTTTGGTTAAGCCGTTCGTTCATTTGTTAAGTCGGTTAAAAAAGTCCTTAAGAAGCCGCGACATTAGAAACAGTATGGTTGTCTTAACAGTTAGAAGTATATTTTAATTTTACGCTTTCGCCCTTTTTAAGAGTGATAAGAGAGAAGCTTTCTCCGTATACGCTTTTTTCGGTGGGAACAGAGGACGAGACAAGAGAGTAATTTTTGTTCGTTCCTATGTTTATGCTTCCGCCGTTTTTAGAGGTAACGGTAGCGCAAAAGCTTTCGTTTTCCCAATTGATAGACACCTCATATCCACCTCTTGCGCAGATATTTTCGATCTTGCCCTTCTTGAATTGCTCAGACAAAGCGGGCAGGAGCTTTATTTTGTCATTGTCGGAATAGATGAGCATTTCGTAAATTGCCGCAGTAAAGCCGAGATTTGCGTCTATTTGGAACGGAGCGTGACCTGCATGAGTGAACTTTAGCGTAACGCCCATGTTGCGCCAATCATTGTGATATGTAAAGAAGTTCGGGCCTGTGCAGAACCTTAAAAGAAGCTCAAGACATTCCTTCGATCTTTGAGCGTCATTAAGTCTTGCGTAGATGTTTGCCATATGCGAAAGGCTCCAGCCCGTCTGATCCTTAAGACCTATGCAAAGTCGCTTCTCAACAGCAGTCTTGCAAGCATCAAATAGCTTTTTGTTGTTTTCCTCGTTTATCTCAAACCCGGGGAATAGCGGATAAATATGTGAAAGATGTCTGTGATAATAGTTATCCTTGAAATCCTCGTGAAGCCATTCCTTGATAGCTCCGTCCTCGTTTATCTCGTATTCGGGAATAGAAGAAAGTATCTTTTCCCAATCCTCGATCTTTTCACCGTCAAGCCCGAATTTTTTCGCAACGGAAAGAACATTTGTCGTAAGCTCCTTCAAAAGAGCAAAATCCATCGTCGCGTTCATACAAACGCTGATCTGTCCCGCGCCTTCAAAATCGCCCTTCGGATAGTTTTCCGGAGAGTTTGAGGGATAGAATTTCAATTTTCCGTTTTCATCGTAAACGGTGAAATCCTCGTAAAAGAGCAAAGCCTCCTTCATAAACGGATAAGCGCGCTCAAGCAAGAATTTCTCATCACGAGTATAAAGATAATAATCGTAATATATAGCGCTTATCCAAGCAGAGCTTCCTGTCCAGTATAAAACGTGTGGCTGAAGATTTTCCTTTTTACCGTTTGAGTTATCCATAAACAAGGGCAAGAGTAATCCGCGGCAGCCAAAAAGATTTGCGGCGTTTCGTCTGTAATCGTCCTTGAATTTATCGTAAAGATTAAAAAGAGGCAACACCGTGTCGCTTAAATTGCCCATATAAGCCTGCCAATACGCCATTTGAATGTTTTCATTATTGAAAAAGGTGCAAGCCCAGGCAGGAGAATAATCTCCGTTCCAAAGTCCTTGCAGATTTGCGGGAAATTCACATCCGTAGGATGATGAAATAAGCAGATATCTTCCGTAGTCCGCCATCTTTTCAAAAAGACGTGTATCTACATTTCCCGAATAGCTGCTTAAAAGAAGCTCCTCGTTTGATTTGTTTTCTTCGTTTTCGCAAAGAGTTAGCCTTGTTCTGTTAAATACGTTCTTGAAAATTTCAGTATGATTTTTATAAAGCTTATCATATGTAAGAGTGCATTTATCGACACTCTCGCGCATTTTTTCAAAGGGAAGCGCTTTTTCGGCAACATCAAGAATAAATGTGACCGCAGTAGCCCCCGAAACCTTAACACAGTTGCCAAGCGTGGCATCTCCGACCATACCGGGTCTTTTTGCTCTTCCGCGCTCTATTGCGGAAATATCGCCGTCAGTGCTAAGGATTTTGATAATACCCGAATAATCAAGATCTCCGAAGGTCTTCATTTCCGAATATACGTATCTGTCCTTTGAAAACGACGAGAATGTGTCGTAGCATTCAGGATCGGGAAAATCGACCATGTCGTGTTTTTCAAGAGCGATCTGTACGGTAAAAGGAGCATCCTTTTTAATATTCATTACAAAATATCCGTCACTTTGAGATACAAATGATGTACGGACGAAAGATCCGCTCTCATCCTTATACGATACGGTGCAAGTTCCGTTTTCCATGTCGATGACTCTTTGGTAGTCTTTCATAGCTCCGTTAGTTTCAAAGAGTATATGTATATCAAATGCGGGAAAAAACTTTCCCTTGTGAGAGCGAAATCCCGTTTCCTTTATAAGAGACGGATAAAGATCGTTTGCTTCCTTGTATTTCTTTTGATCCATAAGAGAACGAAGCTCACCAAGCGAGCCCGAGACATCGGGAAGCTCAAAATTCACCGTGTAATTATATAAAGCCTCGTGATTTATAAGAATTCTTTCGTCATATACGCAACCGTAAACGCAACCGCCAAGACGTCCGTTTCCTATCGGGCTTGCGTCCATCCAGCGTGTTGCGGGATACAGATTTATTATCTTCTTTTCCATTTTTGTCTCCTTATAAAAATCTATTTATTTCATTGTATCATAATAAATCATAGTTTTGTTATAAAACATAAAAAATTCTGACAAAAAATCGCCTTCGAAATTATTTATAAAAACATTATTTAAATATCCGAAAAAATATTGATTTTTTTCGTTATTTATTTTAAAATATATTTATAAGGAGTGCGCCTCGTTTTCAGCGATACGCATTTTTGTTTACAAAAGGGAGGTTTTATGAAGGTAATTATTTGCATAGACGACGATTGCGGAATGCTTTTCAATAAAAGAAGGCAAAGCCGTGATTCAAAGCTTATTGAGGATATAAATGCTCTTACAGATAAGCTATATATAACATCATTTTCCGAAAAGCTTTTTAAGGATGCCAAGTACAGCGTTACTGTAAACGACAGTATGCTTGATATAGCCGGAAAAGATGATTTTTGCTTTGTTGAGGACAGAGATATATCACCATACGAAAATAAAATAGATAAAATAATAATTTATAAGTGGAACAGACGCTATCCATCCGATTTTAAATTCACATTCGATCTTAAAAGAGCGGGCTTTTCGCTTGCCTCAGCTTATGAATTTGAGGGTACGTCACATGAGAAAATAACAAGGGAGGTCTTTGAAAAATGAAAAAAATTTTGGCTTTAATAGCTCTTTTACTAACTCTTTGTATGTCCTTTATCGGTTGCGATTTTCTTGCACCGACAGAAGAAAGCAGCGAGGAATCAAGCTCAGTAATAAATGCAACACTTGAAAATATCCCCGAATATTCGGGCAATATATATGTAACAATAAATGATAATCAGCCATCGTTCGAGGCTGACGAGATAACGACCGAGGCGTATGAATTTTACAGTCCGCTCGATAAGCTCGGCAGATGCGGCTATGCTGAGGCGTGCCTTGGTACAGAGCTTATGCCAACAGAGGACAGAGAAAGCATAAGTCATGTATATCCGACAGGCTGGGTACAGGCAAAATATACAGGCTACGTTGACGGCGGATATCTTTATAACCGTTGCCACCTTATAGGATTTCAGCTTGCAGGAGAAAACGATAACGAATTAAATCTCATAACAGGAACAAAAAGCTTGAATAATGACGGAATGCTTCCTTTTGAAAATATGGTTGCCGACTATATAAAGGAAACTAAAAACCACGTTATGTACAGAGTAACTCCCGTTTTTGAGGGCGATAACCTTCTTGCAAGCGGAGTATTGGTTGAGGCTTATTCCGTAGAGGACGAGGGAGACGGCATTTGCTTTAATATATATGTTTATAACGCTCAAAGCGGAATAACGATAGATTATAAAACAGGCAAAAGCTATTTAAGCGGCGAAGCTCCCGAGGAAACAACAACTGAGGAGACGACAACGGTTGAAAGCTCGGTTGACGCAAATGAAATACAAAAATATGTTCTTAATACAAACACAAAGAAATTCCATAAGGAAAGCTGCTCGTCCGCTACCGACATGAAGGAAGAAAACCGTTCCGATTACGAGGGAACGAGAGAAGCGCTTATAGAGCAAGGCTATACGCCGTGCGGACAGTGTAAGCCGTAAGGAGAAAAAATGAAGAAACGATTTACAGTGATCCTTTTGGCATTGATGATGCTATTTTCATCCTGCAACACCGAAAATTCGGGTGGGAGTGTGGATAGTTCATCGGATGCCGTATCCTATGAGGATACCGCCACCGAAAACGAAACGACCACAGTAGACGCTACAACCACAGAAACAACAAATACCGAAACTACAGACACATCTGCCAATGAAACGACGAGCGAGGAAACAAGCACAGAGATAGAAAAGCCGAGTGAGCTTAATTTAATATATACATCCTTGTCAAAGGGTAAATTAAACGCCACAGTAATCCTCGATTGCGAGGATGGAGTGTACGAGCTTTTCTATGCCGATATAACAGGTGCAAAGCTTGAAAAATATACAAGGTTTGATGAAATAACGGTTGAAAACGGCGCGGGAAGTGTCGATATAAGCGATCTTGTTATTCCGCCAAACGCAGTAAAGATAGTAGCGGTAAATAAAGAAAACGCGACACAGTACTCCGCGAAAATATCCTCGGATGTGTTGATAAACGAGGAGCAGGCGTACATTTTCGGAGTTTTATCCGATGTTCATTTCGGAAGATATAACATCTCAGGCACAGGCGATGATGCTATCGGAGCTTTTGATAACGCACTTGATCATTTTGACGGGCTGGGTGTCGATTTTGTAGCTATCGCAGGTGATATAACATCTGAGGGCGAGGAAGAAAGCTTTGTAAAATATAACGAAGCTATAAGTACAAGAGATTATGAGATCTTTTCCTGTACCGGAAATCACGATGTTACGGCAATCGATAACGGTCTTTGGCAGCAATATATGAATAAGGACGCCTTTGACGGGACAAACGCTCAGATCATCGACGTAGCATCAAACGGTCTTGACTTTGTTTTTGCACCCGATGAAGCAAATGAAACGGGGGATGTGTTTATCTTTCTTTCTCAGATAAGATGGTCATATAACTCTCCTACAAGCACGCTTCTTAGCTTTTCTCAAATAAATTGGCTAAAAAGCATGGCTGAAAAATATAAGGATAAAACTGTATATCTTTTCTTCCACACCTTCCTTTGCGGTCCTGACGGCGAGGGACATACGGGTGTCGGCAATATAATGAACCCCGCAGGCTACGAATACGATCTTCCGTACACAAGCGGTTGCGGAGATGAAAAGCTTTTCAGATCCATTCTTAAGGATTATAAAAACATAATCTTCTTCAGCGGTCATTCTCACTGGATGTTCGAGATGGAGAAATATAACGAGAACACGAACTTCTCAAACTTTGATGGCGAATATGGATATATGGTTCATGTGCCAAGTGTCACCGAACCCCGATATATAGGAGACGAGGACACCTACCGTATAAGCAAAAATACGGAAAACTCGCAGGGCTGGATCATATATGCATACGACGAATATACGCTTTTAGTTCCCGTTGATTTTGTTACGGAAACCTACTACACCGAATATATGGAAATAATATATACTGAATAAGGAGCATATATGAAAAACAGCATGAAGATAATCACAACATCGGTAAAGGATAATAAATTCTTTGAAAAAACCGAGATCAAAACGGGCAATCTGCCTCAAAATCACGAAAACTCGATAATAAATATTTTTGACGAGGTAAAATATCAAAGTGTAATCGGCTTTGGCGGAGCGTTCACCGACTCTGCGGCATATAATTATTCTCTTATGAGTGATAAAAATAAGGAGCTTGTTATAAAAGCTTACTTTGATAAGAAGGACGGTATCGCTTACAATTTCGGAAGAACGCATATAAATGCCTGTGACTTCGCAATCGAGCCATATACGTATGTTAAGGATGGCGATAAAACTCTTGAAAGCTTTGATATCGCATACGATAAAAAGCATATAATCCCATTTTTGAAGGATGCTCTTAAATGCGCTGACGGAGAGATAATGCTCTTTGCTTCACCGTGGTCTCCACCTGCTTATATGAAGGATAATAAAAGCGTTTTTAAGGGCGGGAAATTGCTCGATGAGTATAAGGAAGCATGGGCACATTACTACGCAAAGTATATAAAGGCTATGAAGAGCGAGGGTATTTGTATATCCGCTGTTTCAATTCAAAATGAGCCCTTGGCAATTCAAAGCTGGGAAAGCTGTCAGTATACACCCGAGGAAGAAGCGGAATTCGCGGAAAAATACTTAATTCCCGCACTTGATAGCGAGGGGCTTTCCGACATCAAAATAATAATTTGGGATCATAATAAGGAAAGAGTTTACGACAGAGCAAAGAAGATATTAAGATCTCCCACTCTTAACGAGCGTGTTTGGGGCGTAGGCCATCACTGGTATTCCGGAGATCATTTTGACGGCGTAAGACTCGTTTATGAGGTGCTTGGCAAAGAAGCTCTTTGCACGGAATTTTGCTCGGGAATTTACGACGATCCGCTCTTTATCGCTGAAAGATATGCAAGAGAGATCTGCGAAAACCTTAATAATCACATGAGCGCATCTTGCGATTGGAACTTGATCCTTGATACAAACGGCGGCCCGTTCCATAACAGGACGAGCGGTAAAAAGCCCACAGATCCCGAATTCGATCCCAAGGACGGTGGTTGTGCCGCACCTATACTGTACGATGTGGAAAACGATAAGGTGATTTTGACTCCTTCCTACTATTACATAGGTCACTTCTCAAAATATATACAGCGCGGTGCTAAGAGGATAGCAACGACGAAATACACTGACGAGCTTAATGTTTGTGCATTTGAAAATCCTAACGGTGAAAAGATCGTTATCATTCTTAATCCTACCGATAAAAAGCGCGAGGCGGTTATTCGTCATAACGATGTATGTACACGCTTTGAAGCTGATGCTCATACGATATCAACAGTAATATTTTAATTAAACAAAAATGGCAGAGCGTTTTTTCACTGTGCCATGGAGACTTTTATGATAGAACAATTATGGATGCTTTTCGATATCGCGGTCGCGGCTGTGCTTGGATTTGCGATAGGAATGGAAAGAAAACTGAGAATGAAGGAAGCGGGCATAAGAACGCATACTGTCGTTTGCGTTGGCTCTGCACTTATGATGATAATAAGTATGCACGCCTTCGGACCTGATAGCGATACTGCAAGGGTTGCCGCTCAGATAGTTACCGGCATCGGCTTTCTTGGCGCGGGTATCATAGTTTACAAAAAGCACGAGGTAAAAGGACTTACCACTGCCGCAGGTATATGGGCAACATCCGGTGTCGGAATGGCGGCAGGAGCATCAATGTATCTTCTCGCGATCGGCACAACACTGATACTGATCCTTTCTCAATGCTTCCTCAGACTTAAAATATTCAAGTCTAAAAAGACCTTTTCTGTAAATATTCGCTTTATCCAGAACGACGGAGCAAATATGAAGATAAAAAGGATCTTTGGCGTTGATAGGTTCAATCACCTGATCATCGAGAGAAAAGGCGATTCGATCATTTATAGCGCTACCTTGAACACAGAAAAGGAGCTTTCTTCAAATGAATTAAACGAAATTATATATGAACATAGTTTCATATATTCAATAGAACGATGCGATAATGATTGATAAAAGAAAAAACCACGATTTCGTGGTTTTTCTTTATTTTTTTGAAGATATCTTTTGTATTTTAACTAATGAAATGCTTACGTAGATTATTGTAACTACTGTTAATAAAAATGCAATTGCTGAGAGTACCTGCTGAGCATAAACGTTCATTCCCAAAAAAGTATTTCCGTTTGATTGAATATACGTAACGAGCGGACTTACCGCAAGCGTTGATAAAAATCCGAATATTCCCGCAACCGCCAGCGATACAGCCAAAGCATCAGAGCGTTTTTCCTCTTCAACATAATCGTAGCAAAGATTTATAAGCGCACTGTTTATACCGCCCATTGCGATAGCGTAGCAGATGTAATACATAGTGTAAAATACTTTTCCGTTTTCGGGAGCGCAGAAGGTATTGATAAGAAATCCCAAAGCCGCAACGGCAAAGCATAGACGGAGCATTTTTGCAAACGATTGCTTGTCTGCGTATTTTCCCCATATCATTGAAAAGAATACGCGAGCAACGGCGTAAACAACACTGAGCGTTGCAACGAACACCTGAGAAAAACCGAGCTCCTCGATTTGATAAGTTCCGTAATAGGGAGTAGCGCAATATGTAGCAATATGCCAAAGAACAAAAACCGTCGTTATCTTTAGAATGTTTTTATCTTTGTGTATAGAAAGAATATCAATCTTTTTAGTTTTTACTTTATCCTCGTTAGGCTTTTGTACTGTAAAGATCATCGTGAGCGTATGAAGTATCATCAGAATAAAAATGACGATACCGCATATTACAAACGCCGTCCTTATGTCACCGATAGCCTTGTAATGATCGACAACAGCGCCCATAGCGAAGGAAAATATCATTCCTGCAATCAAGGATACCATTTCCTTTTTAGCAGTGAAAATTCCGCGCTTTTCATTATCGACAAGTGACATGAACCAATCGATTTTTTTTGGATGAGCAATATTGTAAAAGAAGTAGGCAAGCAATATGATGATAATGAACAAAACAGTTTTTATATTTTTACTGCCGCCTGTCAGAGGAACGATATAAAGCGTCATAAATAAGAGCTGATTAAGAACACTCAGTATAAGAACTGTTCTTTTAGTATTGCCCTTTCGAATGAGCATGGCAAAGAGCTGAAATACGCACCCGAGAGATATAAATGAGGAAATAATTCCCGTAAGCGTATCCGATATACCAAGCTCCTTTGTTACGGTAGCAAGATAAGTACCTGCTACAAGGATGGAAATAAGATATTCCAAGGCAGCCTCAAATATGTACATAAGACGGCTGCGCTTATATAAATTTGTATTCATAGCTTTTTCTTCCGCAAAAAATAGTTTCCTTTATTTTATCACTAAATATAGTATAAATCAAGTGTTATAAAATAAAAACTCTAAAATTCACCAAAATAAAAATCCCCCCGTATAACGGGGGGTATTTCAGTTTCGGGCATAGCCCTAATACTACTGGCTGCGCACAAGTGCGCTTTTTATTGGATACCAGCCATGCAATTATTACTTGCTACCCGTAAACAGGTTTCACCATAAGTCTCCCTTTACACAAGGGAGACTTTCACAAAATACATTCTGCCCTCATTTATTATTTGCTTTCTGCTCATCGGCAATAGCCTCAGTTGAACCACGCGACTATCGCGTGGTTTTCGTTATACAATAAAAAAGAGACTGTCGCTAATGCGACAGTCTCAGTTATTTAAATATTTATCTTAAGCATAAAGGAGTGCTGAAATATCTTTTATTGACAAAACTGCGGGGTTTTGTGCTATCTTGGGAGAGATGCTCTTCAAGTGTTCAGCACGGTCGGCGTATGTTGCGGGAGCAAAGGATGTTGTAGTAGCCTTAGCGCTTCTTGATGTTACCATACCGTCGAAATGAGGATAAACGTAATCCTCCTCATATACCTCAAGCTCTTTGAGATAGGGGAATATACCTGCGTTTGACTTGAATACAACGCGGATATCATCTGTAGCAACAGCTTCCGAAAGCTCAAAGGATACGATGTATTCCTTGTTCTTTTCGTTAAAGGATGTACCGGAAGCTACGGTCTTGAATTCTCCGTCTACCTTTGCCTGAATATCAAAGGAGAGAACGTGCTTGCCGTAGAATTTCTTTTCAATGAAGTCCTCGTCAACAATAGGATCGTTGAAGTAGAGAACTATCTTGTTTACACTGTGTTCTTCTTTAAGAGTAACACCGCAGTAAACATCCTTTTCGGGAGTCTGAGCGAACCATGAAAATGAGTCGTCCGCAATAAGACCGTCTGTGAGGTAGTCTACGGAAGAAACAGCGTATTTGTCAAAGTTTGATGATGCGTAAACAGAGCCGAAGCAAGCAAGGTTGCCGCCTGCTATGGATTGCTTTCTTGCCTCCGAGAGATAGTCAGCAAGGAATACGCACTTTTCATCATTTTCAACATCGGGATCATCATAGATGGTAGCAACCATTTCAGTCAAAGCAGCGTTTCCGCCGTTTGTATTGTTGAATATTACCTTCAAGCCTGAGATAGTTATATATTCACCGGAGAAGGGAATATTAACGGAATCAGCAGCGCCGGTTGAAGGAGTAACTGTCATGTTTTCCGCGATAGGCTCCCAAGTGTCTCCCTTGAGAACTTCAACCGTGATATCAAATGAAGAAGCGTTGTCAAGAGTAATTGCGCCGAAGTTAAGGGCTATTTCTGATACCTTATATTCAGCATCAAATTGTTTAGCGATCCATTCGCCGCCTGTCTTGGAATTAGCAGCCCAGAATGTTGAATACGAGATGTCGGTTGCCAAGTAAGGATATTGAGCTCTCATAGAGGATGAAGCCTCTACAATGTTATTGCTGAGAGCAGCGTTTGTTACCATGTAAGCTCCGTCGGGAACGTCCCATAAGGGCTCTTCACCGGGTCTTGCCATAACGTCTATATCGTAAACAAGAGGTGGAGACCAAGCTGTGTATCCTGAAACCTCGATACGGATCTTTCTTGTTGTAAGACCCTTGAGATCTTCGGGAACTGTAAGATGAACGATCTTTGCATCAATGCTTGTTATTTGCTTATCAGCCATTCTCTTAGCGAGATCTTCGTCAATAGGATAATCTTCAATTTCAGTGTTTGTAGCGAATGTTACCCAATCTCCGAGAACAAGTGCTTTAGCAGTAAATGTAGTGCCTGCTACGCTTGCATATACCAAAAGCTCGTTGATCTCGTAGTAAGATGTGAACGAAAGCTCGATATACTGAGTGTCCTTGGGGTTGATGGAGGGGTCTCTGCCTGAGTAACTCGGACGCCAGAAGCAGTATCCGCCAAGCTCCCAGAAGTGATCCTCAATTACGCCGTCAGCAGCGTATTTCGGCGCGGAATAATAGTTCCATGATGATGATGCCTTAGCGGAAGCGTTTTTCGTTACACTTTCGAAAGGAACTTCCTCTTCTTCTGCACTTGCAAAGATTGCAATACAGGGAAGAAGCATCAAAACACAGAGTATAAGTGAGATAATTCTTTTCATTTTGAACTCCTTTATTTATATTACAAGATTTATCTATTGTGTATTTTACCATACATAAAGGAATATTTCAAGTCTTTTTTGTAAAATTTATCAAAAATATATATAAAAATATTATTGAATTTAAAAATAGTTCACAAAAGAATGAATTTTGCTGTATAGAAAAAAGAAAAAAATCATATAATACTACAAAAGGCAAAAGTCACCGTTGCGCTGACCCCGTTGGGGCGCAATGGTGACGCCTTTTTCTTTTTTGCTTTATCAAAAGAAATAGCTTTTGGAAGCTTCGATATCTTTTTGTATCTGAGCCTTCAACTCGTCAAGAGAGGGAAATTTCCTTTCATCTCTTAGAAATTTATAAAAATTGACACGGATAAAAGAGCCGTAAAGCTCTTTATCAAAGCCGATTATGTGCGTTTCTATATTTTGCTCACTGCCATAAGGATCGGTCGTCGGACGCACGCCTACATTGGTAATCGACGGATAAACATCCTCGCCTATTTCACATTCGGTGATGTATACGCCCCTTTTCGGTATTACCTTGTCCTTCGGGATGCTTTGATTTATTGTTGGAACGCCTATCGTTCTGCCAAGATGCTTTCCTTCCTTGACCTTTGCGTAAATGCTATAAGGAGAAGCAAGATGAACGAGCTTTTCTATGTCACCGTTTTCTATGAATTTTCTTAAAAGCGTCGAGCTCAACACCTCGTTTTCAAAAGCTGTTTTTTCGCAAATCTGAACACATCCGCCGACGTTTTCGAACATATTTTTAAGATCCTCTGCACCAAAAGCACCGCCGTTTCCGAATTTGAAGTTAAATCCGCACACAGCCCCCTGCGCCTTAAGAGCGCCTCTCAGTATATTCTCGAAAAAGCCGTTTCCGTCGAGAGAGGAGACATTTTCAAAATCCTCGATGCATATATAATCAATGCCGAATTTTTTTATAAGCCTGATCTTTTCGTCAAGAGAAAAAATACATCTTGCCGATTTTGTCATAGGAATTGAGGAAAAGGTATAAACAACGCTTTTTGCCTTCATCTGACGGGCAAGAGAAGCGCAGGAGGCAAAAACAGATAAATGTCCCTTGTGACAACCGTCAAACGTGCCGAGGGCGACAACGGTGTTCTCGGTTATACCGCAAAGCTGCATGGTTTTAAGATCGTAAATTTTCATCTTTGTCTCCTTTCTTTTTTCTATTTATTTTAGTACAAAAAAACGATTTTTTCAACCGTAAAATGCAAAAATGTGTGAAATATTCAAAATTTTATATACAAAAATGAAAAAATGTGTTAAAATGAAATATATAACCTGTATGAAAGGAGCGGATATTATGAAGATCGTGTGGCTCGGCCAGGGCGGACTTTTGATGGTTTCGGGTAAAAAAAGAATACTTGTCGACCCGTATCTCAGTAACTCGTGCGCAAAGAACGATAAAAATATGTCAAGACGCGTAAGAGTGAAAAAGAAATTCTTGCGTTGCAAGCCCGATATGATAATTTTAACAAACTGTCATCCCGACCATACGGATATAAAAACAATATCGGCCATTTTATACAAATCAAGAAAGCATATAACCGTGCTTGCTTGCGAAAATGCGTTCAGAATTCTCGAAGGAGCAGATATCAAATCAAGATATACAAGAGTTATGTTCGGCGAGGGTGATGAATGGACATTTGAAAATATTCTTATAAAGGGAATTCGCGCAAAGACAGACGATAAGAGCGCGTTCGGCTTTTCTCTTGATGATGAGATGAGCGAAAAAAGATTTTACTATTCGGGAAATACTCTTTACAGTAGATATGTTATTGAGCAGATACCAAAAAACATTGATACCGCATTCATACCGATAAGCGGGGAATACGGATGTATGAATATATACGACGCGGCACGCTTTGCCATAGATACGGGAGCTAAAAATATAGTTCCTATGTCATTTGGAATGTTTGACAGTATAGATCCGAGCAGGCTTGTATCGTCGAATACCGTTGTTCCGAAAATATATAAAACGATCCCTCTTGAGCCGGAGGACGAGGAATGTGTTTCGGAAAGCACAAAGGTAAAAAAGAAAAAGTCGGAGCTTAACGATATCTTTAAATCGGAAAAGGCAAAAGAGCAGGAATACATAGAAAGAAAAAGACTTATTGAAGAAAGCAGTAGTACGGTCGAGGTTATCGAGGAGCCTGTCGAGCAGGTGAATAAATATGAGGACGAAAGCACAAGAGAGTTCAATATAAGACTCGCCAAGGCAATAGAGGCAGGCAGAACCTATACACGAACCAAAATACAAATAAAGGATAAGAATACCTCAGATACAAAAAAGTAAAGATAGCCGACGCTTGCAAAAGTGTCGGTTTTTTGTCGAATAGAAAAATTTATCATATTATAATATCAGGCGCAGACTACTTTGATGCGTCAATATGATATAAGGATTTTATATGATAAGATTAAGCGAGCTTGCAAGAAACGAAAGATGCAGGGTGGTAAAGCTTTTTGCTCAGGGAAAAATGCGCCTGAGGCTTCATTCCTTCGGCGTATTCGAGGGAGAGGAGATAAGAGCTGTGAGAAAAAGTGTCCTCGGAGATCCCACAATGTATCAGATCGACACAACGTATGTCGCGCTTCGTTATGAGGAAGCTTTTCTTATAGGTGTAGAGAGGATATAATGAAGAAAAAAATATCCGATACCAAAAAAAATAATTTGCCGAATGAAAACGCGGTAAGAATAGCGCTGGCAGGAAACCCGAATGTAGGAAAAAGCACGATATTCAATGCTCTTACCGGAATGAAGCAGCATACGGGAAACTGGACGGGAAAGACGGTTGAAAACGCACAGGGCTATTTTAAGGCGAACGGGAAGAATTATATTTTAACAGACACCCCCGGGGCTTATTCACTTGAAAGCTACTCCGAGGAGGAGACGGTTACAAGAGATTTTTTGCTTTTTGCAGAACCCGATATGAGTGTGGTGGTTTGCGACGCGTCAAAGCTTAGCAGGACGCTGAAGCTTTTTATTGAAATAACGCAGATAAATAAAAACGCGATCCTTTGTGTTAATTTGATCGATGAGGCGCAAAAGGACGGGATATGTGTCGATACTTCAAAGCTTTCCGAGCTTTTGGGTGTTAGCGTTATTGCTACCGATGCACGACGTAAAAAAGGAATATCGGAGCTTAAAAATGCTCTTGATAACAGTAAGGCGTGTTCGCTGAATATAGCATATTCGAAAAAAACAGAGGAGCTGATCGCACTTGTTTCGCAAAAGCTTGAACAGTGTCAGCTTCCGAAAAGATATGTGGCTATTGAGCTTTTAAAGGGTAACGCCGTTTTGGTTGAAAAGCTCCCTTTCGGAAACGGTATCCTTGGGGAAGTGGCTGAAATTTTAGAAAAAGAGAACCTTACCTTTCAAAACATATGCGACGAGGTGTCAGAAAAAATTGCTTTAGTATCAAAGCAAATTTCCAAAATGGTGATAACCAGAAACGAAAAAAGCAGAAAAATAACGACCGAAAAGATAGACTCCGTGCTTGCCGGAAAGGTATTTTCCTTTCCGTGTATGCTTCTTTTTATGTGTTTTATCTTTTATATAACGGTAGCCTTTGCAAATTACCCAAGCTCGTTTCTTTCGGAGCTTTTTGCAAAAGCAGAGGAATTTTTGTATTCATGTATATCAAAAACAGCGAGCCCTGTGTGGCTTAATGATCTTTTATTGAAGGGCGCATTCCGCACACTCGGTTGGGTAATTTCCGTAATGCTTCCGCCAATGGCGATATTCTTTCCGTTGTTCACACTTCTTGAGGATTGGGGATATCTGCCGAGGATTGCGTTCAATCTTGACCGATGCTTCAAAAAATGCTCTTCGTGCGGAAAGCAATCCCTTACTATGTGTATGGGCTTTGGCTGTAACGCGAGCGGAGTTGTCGGAGCAAGAATAATAAGCACGCGGCGCGAAAGAATAATGGCGATAGTTACCAACTCCTTTGTGCCGTGTAACGGGAAATTTCCGACCATGATAACGCTTATTACCGTGTTTTTTGTTGGCGCTTATGCAAAAAGCTTCCTTGTTGCCCTGATACTTGCCGCAATAATAATTTGTTGCGTTATTCTTACACTCCTCGTCACCAAGCTTCTTTCCGTGACGCTTTTGAAGGGGGAAAGATCGTCGTTTATACTGGAGCTTCCGCCGTATCGGCGTCCTCAGATCGGAAAAACGCTCGTGCGCTCTCTCTTTGACAGAACACTTTTCGTTCTTTCAAGAGCAATTATAGTTTCAGTGCCCGCGGGAATTATAATATGGTGTCTTTCTAACATTTACATCGCGGATGTGTCGATAATAACATACATTTCCGAATTTTTAGACCCGATAGGACGGCTCTTGGGGCTTGACGGAGTGATACTTCTTGCATTTATCCTTGGCTTGCCCGCAAACGAAATAGTTTTGCCGATAGCCTTAATGGCATACACCTCGTCCTCGTCTCTTCAGGAAAGCACGGATATATTAGCGACTCATGCGCTCCTAGTGGAAAACGGCTGGACTTATGTCACCGCGATATGCTTTATAATCTTTTCGCTTTTCCACTCCCCGTGCCTTACGACACTGCTCACGATAAAGAAAGAAACGGGAAGCGTTAAGTGGATGATAGTAAGCGCACTTCTGCCAACACTTTTCGGTGTCCTTTTGTGTGCGCTTGTAAATTTAATACTTTAAAGAAAAAATCTCCTAAACAGGGGATTTTTTCTTGATTTATCTAATCAAATATGCTATTATATAGTTGTATAGCCTATTATTTGAAAGGAAAGAATATGAATTACACATTTTCGGATCTTCAAAAATATCTCGATACCGTTCTTGTACGCGAAAAAGTACCGGGATTTGTTTGTAAGGTCTTACATAAAGGAAATTTGGTATTCGATTACGCAGGCGGATACTCAGACGAAAATAAACAGAAGCCGATGACGGGTAGGGAGCATTTCTTTATCTATTCCGCATCTAAGCCGATAACCTGCGCTGCGGCAATGCACGCTTACGAGGAAGGAAAATTCCTTATGGGACATCCTCTTTGGTGGTATCTTAATGAGTTTGGCGAATGTAAGGTGAAAACAAAGCAGCCTGACGGAAGCATCACTCTCGAGCCTCTTAATGAGCCTATAAGAGTTCAGGATCTTTTCACAATGAGCGCAGGACTTAATTATAATTTCGATACTCCCGCTATTAAGGAGGCTCTTGCGAAGAATCCCAAAGCTCCTACAAGAGAGATAATGCGTGCAATAGCAAAAGGAAATCTTGATTTTCAGCCGGGAACAAGATGGCAGTACAGCCTTTGCCACGATGTTCTTGCAGGCCTTGTAGAGGTCGCAACGGGTGAAAGATTTGCCGATTATGTAAAAAGAGTTATCTTCGATCCGCTCGGAATGAACGATACGTATTTGCATCCAACACCCGAAATTATTGAAAATATGGCGGCGCAATATAAATTTAATTATTCTATAGGTGAGCCTGAGCTTGTCGAAAAGAAAAACGGATATATTCTCGGTGAGGAGTACGACTCAGGCGGTGCGGGAATTATAACCACCGCAGGTGATTATGCGAAATTCATAGCCGCAATGGCGAATTACGGCGTAGGACAAAACGGAGCGAGAATTCTCTCAAAAGCAGGAGTAAACCTTATGCGTACGAATGTTTTTGACGGACAAAGATTAAAGGATTTCCAGGGCTGGATGAATAACTTCGAGTACGGCTACGGCTTTGGCGTTCGTACAAAGATCGGTGTCGGAAGAGGCGGCAATTTCTCATCAATTGGCGAGTTTGGCTGGGACGGCGCTGCGGGATTTTTATCATCTATGGATCCCGAAAAGAACGTAGCAATACTTTATGCTCAGCATGTTCTCAATCCTCAGCATGAGGTTATCCACAATAAGATCAAAAACTTTGTAAATATGGTTATTGAATAAATTGCAAGTTGCAAATAATAAATAAAAATAATGAAAGTATTTATGAAAGGCGGAAAGTAAAAAATTTGAAACATTACATTGAAACATCCGAAGCTGTCTTGAAGGAGCTTGATACAACAAAAGAGGGCTTGATGGCAACCGAAGCTGAAGCAAGGCTTGAAAAAAACGGAAAAAACAAGCTTGCCGAGGGCAAAAAGGAAACACTTATAATGCGTTTTCTTAAACAGCTCGCTGAGCCGATGACGATAATTCTTATCGTAGCAGCGGTGATCTCCGGAATTTTAGCAATAGTTGAAAAGGAATTCCCCACAGATGTAATAATTATAATGGCAGTAGTGCTCATAAACGCAGTTCTCGGCGTATTGCAGGAAAGCAAGGCAGAAAAAGCGCTTGAAGCACTTGAAAAAATAGCTGCCGCCACCTCGAAGGTAATAAGAGACGGACATCAGATAACCATAAAGAGCGAGGATCTTGTCGTTGGCGATATTATCGTTCTTGAAGCCGGCGACGCTGTTCCTGCAGATGCCCGTATCATTGAATGTGCAAGCTTAAAGATCGAGGAAGCCGCGCTCACAGGCGAGAGTGTTCCCGTTGATAAAAAAGAAGGCGCGCTTGAAGCGGGAGCTAACGGCGATGTACCTCTCGGAGACCGTAAAAATATGGTCTTTATGGGAAGCACTGTGGTATACGGCAGAGGAAAAGCAGTTATCACCGCAACCGGTATGGATACCGAAATGGGTAAGATCGCAGATGCGCTTTCAAATGCGCAAGAGGGAAAAACGCCTCTTCAGATGAAGCTTTCACAGCTTAGCAAGATACTTACCTATCTTGTAATAGGAATTTGCGTTGTTGTGTTCGGAATTAACATTATCCGTTCGCTTATGGATGGAAACGGAATTAGGTTCGATACAGTGCTTGATACCTTTATGGTAGCAATATCGCTGGCGGTAGCCGCAATTCCCGAAGGACTTGCGACGGTGGTTACGATAGTTCTTTCGATAGGCGTTACAAATATGTCAAAGAGAAACGCTATCATAAGAAAGCTCACCGCCGTTGAAACACTTGGCTGTACACAGATAATATGCTCCGACAAAACAGGAACACTTACACAAAACAAAATGACCGTGGTTGAGCATTTTGGCTCTGATGAGAGCTTGCTCGCAAACGGAATGTCACTTTGCTCCGATGCTGAATTTGATACGGAAGCAAAAACTGCAATAGGAGAGCCGACCGAATGTGCTCTTGTAAACTATGCAGAAGCCTTAAATCTTTCAAAAAATGAACAAAAGAAGATATACGAACGCATAGGCGAAGTACCCTTTGACTCAATGAGAAAAATGATGACGACCGTTCATAATAATAACGGTACTCTCATTCAATTTACAAAGGGAGCGCCCGACGAGATACTTAAGCGCTGTGTTTCCGTTTATGAAAACGGAGAAAAAATACCGCTTACCGAGGAAAAGAGAGAGCAAATACTCGGCGCAAACAAGAATATGGCTGACAGAGCGCTTCGTGTTCTTGCGGTAGGCTTTAAAAATCACGAAAAAGAGCCTGAGGAATATGAAGCTCAAGCTCTTGAAAACGATCTTTGCTTTATAGGACTTGTGGGAATGATAGACCCCGTTCGTCCCGAGGTAAAGCCCGCAATCGATGAATGCAGAAACGCAGGTATCCGTCCTATAATGATCACAGGTGACCATAAGGATACAGCCGTTGCTATCGCAATGCAGCTCGGAATTATCGAAAGCGCAGATCAGGCAATAACAGGCGCTGAGCTTGACGATATATCTGATGAGGATTTTGATACTTTGGTCGAAAAATATTCCGTATATGCTCGCGTTCAGCCTGAGCATAAAACGAGAATAGTAAATGCTTGGCGTAAAAAAGGCAAGGTTACCGCAATGACGGGCGACGGCGTAAACGATGCTCCTTCGATCAAAAACGCGGATATCGGTGTCGGAATGGGTATAACGGGTACTGACGTTACCAAAAATGTTGCCGATATGATCCTTACAGACGACAACTTCGCTACGATAGTTTCCGCTGTCGGAGAGGGAAGAAGAATTTACGACAATATAAGAAAATCGATCCAATTCCTTCTCGCTTCAAATCTTTCCGAGGTGTTGACGATATTCTTTGCAACACTTTTCGGCTTCTCAATATTCAAGCCCGTTCACTTGCTTTGGATAAACCTTATAACAGACTGTCTGCCTGCACTTTCTCTTGGTATGGAAAAGGCTGAGGGAGATATAATGAAGCGAAAGCCGCGTGATTCTAAGGAAGGAATTTTCGCAGGCGGCTTGGGAGTTAACGTTGTATATCAAGGTATTCTGGTTACGGTAATCACACTCGTATCCTATTTTATAGGTGCAAATGTTCTTGCCGAAATGCATCATGCTGAAGCTATTGCCGCAGGCACGTATACCGCAAACGGACTTGGTACGTCTATGGCGTTTTTAACGCTTTCTATGGCGGAAATATTCCATTCGTTCAATATGCGTTCCATTAATAAATCGATCTTTAAGATGAAGCATCAGAATATATGGCTCTGGGGTGCGGCAGGACTTTCATTGCTCCTTACAACTCTTGTAATAGAAATTCCTTTCTTGGCTGACGCCTTTGAGCTTGCACACCTCGATCTTATGGAATATGGCATCGCATTAGCTCTTGCTCTTTGTGTCATCCCCGTAGTTGAGATAGCGAAGCTTATCACTCGTATAGTAGCAAAGAAAAAAGAACAGAAAACCGTATAAAAATCGTAAATACAAACAAAAAACAGTTCTTACCCGTTAAGGACTGTTTTTTATCTTCAAGCATAAGATGCTTGACCCATATTTCGATTATGTGCTATATGAATTGTGTGTTTGCGCGCGACAATTATATGTCCGCGGCGACTCGCCGCTTTTGTGCATTTTGCACAAAAATGTCGGGGGGGGGCAATTTTTTTGTACAAATTGCTTGACAACGAACTAAATGTATACTATAATAAAATTACCAAAAAATATATAACACCACTATACACACGCGAGTAATCGCAAAACGGCATAGCCGTCGGTGCAACGTTGGTATTGCACCAAAAAAAGCGCTCTTTTGGCTTGAATTTGATAAAGAAATTTGACCGAAATAACGCAAAAAATACAAAGGAGAGATTTTATGAAAAAGAAAGTCATTGCGCTCATTACCTTCATAATGGTCTTTGCAAGCATCTTTGCAATAACCGCGATGATATCATCAGCCGAAGGTGACGACGCGCAAACAATTACTATCAGCTACATTGATTCGCAAAATACAACATCTACAAGTCCTGATAAGGTTGCGCATGCTGACGGTAAAATTACTGTTGCACCGGGAGAAAAATTTACCTTGCCGACAACAGCAAATAGCACATTTGTAGGACAAGAGGGATATGTGCTTGTATGGTATACGGAGAATGGACGTACGTATATGGCGGGCGAAGAGGTTTCCTTTACAAAGGACACAAAGCTTTTCCGTTGTGTAGCTAAGGAGTGTGCTACAGCGGCAGAGGTAAAGGCTGCTATGGGTAGTGATTGCAAGGCTGCAATTCTTACTGCCGATATTGAAAGTACAGATAGCATAGGACATAGATATCAGGATCAGGCTATGCTTGTTCTCAACGGACACACCTTCAATATTACAAGAAATGGTACGATAATGGGTGACCAGCGTACAGGTAAGAACATAATCGGTAAAGGTACGGTAAATTGTATGGTTACCGACAATTCTTACGGAAAGTATAAGGTGTTTGAGTCTAAATCTCATGGTTATGCAGGAGACCAAAACAGAATAATTGTTGGTGTAGACGTAATCATCAATGCTCCAAACTATAAACTTACTGATGACTGGGACGGTAGTTATGTTCAGGGTTATCCGTGGGTAAGAATCTACGGTAAAGTAAACGTTTATAATTTAGGAGAAATAGGAACTTCTAACAGAACGCCGCGTTTTGAGTTTTTTGAAGACTCAGAGTTGACTCTTGGCGACACATATTTATTAAAAGATGTAGCAGATAATAAGTATAATGTTCAAGGATTTCAAATTACTATTTCCGGCGGAAAATTCAATCTTCCTGAAGCGGCGAGCTCTATTCATTTTTGGACAAATGACTATAAGAGCAAAGACACAAGCGGTACGTATAATGTAAATGATCTTACCTTGGCAAACAGAGATAAATTCAATATCACAGGTGGCTCGTTTAGCGTTAAGCTTCCCGACGGACTTTTGAAAAACGGATATGAGTGCGTTTACAATGAGGAAACGGGATATTACGATGTAGAATACGTAGCTTGTACTCTTGACGGCTCGAACGGAATTCATAATTACAAGGTTCAAGAGTCGTTCTTTGAATATAACGCAACTTGCGACTCTATAGGCGTACATTACTACAGATGTATGTGCGGCTCTAACTATGTTGATGAGGTTGCGGCTCTCGGCCACGATTATTCAAAGGTAGAAATCGAAAAAATTGCAACAATGTCAGAAAACGGCGTTAAGAGAGTAACGTGTGTAAATTGCGATGATTCATATACATATGAATATTCCTTTGACCCGTCAGAGCAATTTATCACAATAGTTGTAAAGACTGCTGACGAAACGACGAAGGAAATAACAGCATCTGTAAAAAATCTTTATAATGTTACAATTTCGGACACAACAGATGGCTATACTTGCTCGTTTGATGGTGTTAAATCCTTTGCTGATCCTGACAATGCAGAGATCACGTATACTATTGCAGATATAGTAGAGCTTGTAATTCCGGCGGGCTTTACAAGCATAGCGACAGAAAGTATAAAGGATGCAGCTGTACTTCAGAAGATAGTTCTTCTTGACGGTGCAAATGTAACCTTCGCAAAGACTTCAATCAAAAACTGTCCCGCTCTTGATACAATTACGGTTGGCGAAGCAACGGTAGTGTTCGGAACGAATACCACGAACGGTTGCTCGGCACTTAAAACTCTTGATGTTGAAAAAGCAAATGCAACCTTTAACTCAAGCGCGTTTGACGGCTCATCCGTAGCGGAGCTTAAGCTTGGCAAGGATAAGAGCTACAACTTCGGAGACAATAGCTTCAGATATACAAAGCTTGAAAGCTTGGTATTACCCGATGGATCAACCGCTCTTGAAAACGGAGCAACATCGCTTGTGACATTCTCGGGAGGAGCAGCTTTTTATGCTTGCCCCGATCTGAAATACGTTTACTTTGGAAAAAATATAATAGCTCCGAACAGTAAAGGAGAAATTTGGCTTACAAATAAACCGTTTGACTGTGCGTATTCTCTTGAGCTCGTAGTTCTTATGGATATTACTCACATAAACGAATATACCTTCTGTTGTGCAAACGCAGGTAATACTACAGGAACTAACAGAGAAATGGTTGAAAATGGCTTGGTGGTTTATCACCATGCAAGCACGCTTGTGCTTAACAGTAATACGTTTGCTAACAGAAAATATTACGGTGTTAAGCTTTATACAACAGCAAGTGTAACATCACTCTCAAACTGCGTATATACCATTTATAATGGAATTCCTCATGCGTACACAGAGGGCGGAATTGAAGCTACGTGTACAACACCCGGAACATCCTCATGGTCAACTGACTGTCCTTGCGGAGATGTTTATGATGCATCGTATACAGTTTACAGTACTCTTAATGCGGATATTCATGAAACATCAGGAAGCGTTACTGTAGGTAATATCACTCAAGCGCTTGGACATAACTTTACATATTCTGATGAAACTATTATAAACTCAACCGTGGCAACCTGTGAAAAGGATGCAACAATTACTTATAAGTGTACAAGATGCGATGAAACAGAAACCGTATCAAAAGCAGGTACGGCAACAGGACATTCTGCGTCGGAGAATTGGACTATTATGACTAAGGCTACTTGTACGATTCAAGGCTTGCAACAGAAATCATGTACCGTTTGCGGTGCTTTGGCACAAAGCCAGGCAATTCCTGCAACAGGACATAAAGCAAGCGGAGAATGGGTAACGACGGTTGAAGCAACCTGTACGGTGGGAGCAACAAGAGCTCAATACTGTATAAACGATGGCTGCGGAGTGGCTTGTGTAACGGAAACAACAGAACCGAACGGTCATACACCGAGCGGAATTTGGGAATACGAAAAGCAAGCAACCTGTACCTTGGCAGGAACACAGTATCAGCGTTGCAGCGTATGCCGCGCAATAATCGAAACAAGAGACGTTGACGCGCTCGGATGCGAATTCGATATAGCAGACGGAGCAAAGCTTATTTCAATAACATATGCAGACGGATATGATGCAGTAGGTGTTCAAAATGTAAAATGTGCAAGATGTGATGAAACTGCCGAGCTTGAAGCGTCAGTCATTTTCACATCAGAGGGATACTCCATAAGAGAAGACGGTAAAGCACTCCTTGGCGGATATAAGATAAATTCCGATGCACTTAAAGCTTATAACGCATATCTTGAGGCAAACGGAAAAGCTACTCTTAAATTCGGTGTAGTAATGTCGAATGCGGCAAATCTTACAATGGCAAACGGCAAATACACAGGCAATAAGGGTATATCCGTAGAATCTACAAGTGATAGCTATTCAACCGTAAAATACGTTATAAGCGGATATAGCGCAGCAAAAGAGCTTGCCGACTTAAATCTTGTAATATCGCTTTACGTGGTTGACGAAAACGGAACGAGCTTTATCCAAAACGGTACTGCTTACAATAATGCAAATGCAAGCGTTGACGGAAAGACGGTATCGGTAAATGCGGTAACACTTGGCTATATAGCTCAGAAGACAATAGATACGGATGAAACGATAAGCGATGAATATAAAGCAATTCTCGATGCTATAATCAACGTTTCCGAAACTACACAAACCGCAATTATCCCCTCAAACGAGGAATAA
>JAFTXO010000028.1 GCA_017461765.1 Clostridia bacterium
CGCCTTGCGAGTATTATTTCGCCACCTCCGCGTGACGAAAAATCTCCCCCTGCTGCGCAGCAGGGGGAGATGAAAGAATCTTATTCAATTTGTAAATTCTTTTGTTTTTTAGTCTGTCTACTTGACAGGGGGCACATTAGTCACCGAAATGTCCTCTCTTTTTTTGTTGGTAGGCATTATTTTATTAAATCTCAAAGCTGTCCTTTGAGTCCGTCATACTGTTTATAGCAATATTTCCTTCTTTGCTTTTTGGAGCAAATTCGGGAAAACAAAGCAAATAATAGTCGCACTCATCGCAACAACACTCAAAGCCCTGCTCTCCGTTACCAAGACAAACGGTTGGCTCTCCGGGCATAAGCTCTACGCCTGTAATATCTGTTACTCTTTTTTCAATATTCTTACTCATATATCCCCCTATCAGCATATAAAAAAGTGCGCTCACAAAGAACGCACCGAAAAAATGCATCCCCCTTAATTGTTGTCACACAAATGCTCTCCCAACGAAGGTATGAGGAAAAGGAGAAAACACTTTTTACCAAAAGTATTTTCCCTTCGTTGGTTAGAATATATACAATTTGTGTGACGAGTATATTATACCATATTTGAATAAAAAAGTCAATATCTAACGAAATAAGTATCGTTTTATATTGTAGCGATCCTTGTAGCTTGGCTTGAAAGCAAAAAGGTGCGCAACCGAAGCTACGCACCAAAAAACGCAAACTCCGATAGTCGCCAAACTAACTTTACGTGAAATGGGTGTAACCACAATTACATAAATGGAATTTGCATTTTTATCAAATTCAATAATGTAATTGTGACCAAAAAGAGTATAATTATCCCTATAAAAAGAGAATACACCCTTGGTACACGAATATTAAGTTAGTTTGGCGCCTTTATTATATCATTATTTTTTAGTTTTGTAAATACTATCTGAAAAATTTATAAAATTACGTTCCGAGAAAAGCGCAAATCGGCAATGTCATTTTTCCTGCAAGCACTGACTTTATTAAAGACATATTTGTTGTAAAGAGAATATACAAACAGAAAGAGCAAGAGTAAAAGGAAAAAATCCTTCTATTCTTGCCCTGTTCGTTTTTATAGATGAATTGATGCTAACGCATCATGAATTGGCTACGCCATGATTTCTCGCTTCGCTCCATGAATTGAATTGCAACGAATATCACGCTCGCAGGACAATTCATGCAACGCCGTTGCAATTCATTGCGTGTTCTCCGTTAAGAGTATCACGCTATTTTCCGTCGGTTATATTATCGATGCCGAGCTTTTTCATATGATCCTCGTACATTGCGACCTTTTGGTCGGACACTTTATAGGCAAGGGTATCCTTGACCTTTTTCTTTTTTACGAAAATCTGATAGAACCAGCGGTGCACCCACATGAACGGAAGGAGAAACGGAAACCTTTTGAGCTTAGGGTAGCCGTAGCACATCGAGTAGTACGGCGGGAATATTCTTTTTATGATATAGCTGAATTTACCGACACTCTCCCCCCTCTTTTTGCTTCTTGAGTGAGAAGCCGCCTGATAGACATCAGTCGTGCCGAATGCCAATCCCGCTATAACGTAGCGCTCCATTTCGTCGCTCAGCTCATCTCCCGCTCCGCCGCCGAACCACTTATACGCAAGTGCGAGGGCGTGATCGGAAAATTCACGCATACCGAATATATCAAGAGTGCGGTTTATATATTCGCGATCAAGCTCATCCTTATATTTTTCATTATAAAGGTAGATATCGATAAACGCCTTTATTCCGCAGCCGCCGTTACGGTAATGCTTACACATATGCTCGATAAGCGACACGTAGTAGTCGTTTTTCTCAAGATAGTAGTGGTTTTTGATATCGGCTCGGGGCTTTGCAATATTCCATATATTCTCGTAATACTTAGCTGACGAAAGGCTTGCGTGCGTATCCGTGACCAAAAAGTGAAGCTCAACGGACACATACGGCTCCATTTTATAAGTTACATCGTGCTCGCCGTACTTTTCAAAGGTGAGTCCGAGATCTTCAAGGAGCTTGCCTGCCTTTTCGAGATCCTCTTTCCGCACCAAAAGATCAAGATCGCACATATTACGCAGGGAGGAGTGTGGATAAAGCTCCTTCATTACCGATCCCTTGAGGGGGAGAATATCGACGTTATTTTTAGCGCAGGCGTCAAGCATTCCGTTTAAAACGTCATCTTGGAACGAGGAACGCAGTGCGCCGTGCATTTTTGCTTTTTTCAGCTCTTTTAATATAGGCTCGCTCGGCTTTTCATCAAGCATATCGACGCCAGCTGCCAAAAGCTCTAAGACTCTATGACCCTTGGCGATCGCGAAAACCTTATTAAAATCGACACAGGGTGGCGCGTTTTCGGGCTTTTTTGAGTTTATGACGCTTGAAATGAGCGATATTAAATACTTTGCGTTTTCCATTTTATCTTCTTGGCTTAGCCTTTGCTCCGATGAAAATAAACACGATGCCCAAAACGAGAATTATCGAGCAGAGTATCCATTGAAGCACCTCTGTGGAGATAAACGGCTTTGCGAAAAGGTAAGTTCCCAAGGTCACCATAGCTATTGCGATAACGAGCTGCCATATCGGGTAAGTCTCGCTTATCTCGCGTCTGTAGAAATAAGCTCTTACGATCTCAACAACTCCTCTCAGCCAGAGTGCCAAGGCGATTATTTGTCCGGGGCCCTGTATCTTTAAAATATCAAACTGAGAGAGCACGCTACCAAGTGCTATGACCATAAGAAGAATAAATTCTATTATTGTGAGAATAAGTATCGTTTGGTTTGGTGAGGACTTTATTTTCTTTGCGAGATAGAAGATAAGATAGAGAGCTATTGCAAAAGCGACCATGAAGCTGACGGCATTTGCGCCCCAATCCGAGAAGAAGATATCGACCTCGCTCCAGAAGGGAGCTAAGAGAAATGATGCGACGATCATTAAAGCTCCAAGCACGTAATAAAGCCAGAACCATTTGGTTTTTTTGACGGAAAATCCACCGTTTGCCATATTAACACCTCTTTTCTGTGTTTTATACAATTATTGTAACAGATTTCGACCTTTTTGTCAATAGGGCGGCAAGCGTCAGACGCTTGACCCATTACTTCGGTGAGTGCAGTATAAATTCAATATTCACTCGCGACGGTGAGGTTTAGCCTGCAGTCGCTTGACTGCCGACCGCGGGCGAATGACGCCCCCGAAAATAGCTGAGAGAATTATTGAGGGTACTTTGCCCCACAAGATTTAGGTAATAGGTAATAGTGAAGAGTGAATAGGTCTATCTTTGGTGAAGTTCACTTTAAATTATTTGCTTACTCACGACAACACAAGGACGCCGTATTATTGAGCTTAGGACGATCTGCTTCTTCGGCTTTTGAGCAGAATTTGTCAAGTTGCACATTTGGATATTGACAAAAGCCGTGTTAAGTTGTATAATTTATATATATAATCATATTATTGTGTTTTTAAAAAATGCAAATAAATACGCAAAAACTATTCTGCGAGGAGAATAAGATGAAAAGAAATATCCTTAAAACCGTTCTTTTTTCGGCGCTTATAGCGATATTTACGGCTATTACGGCTTTTGTATCGAGTGCTGAGGAGATAAAAACAATTAATGTTTCGTATTACGATGGTGACACTATAAAATTTTCTCAGGATTGTATTTGTAACTACGACTCGGACGGCGATGGCGTTCTTGATGCTTACATTGAGGATACCGCAACTCTTGCCGATTACCAGAAGCTCTATCCCGAGGAAAACTTCCGTTCGCTTGAGGAAGTGCCCGACGAGCTCAGGATTTACGATATAAACGAGGGTGATATATACCGCGTTCAGTATAACGGTCACAAGACTTGGTTCAGCGACGACGGTGTTCTTTATCAGCCTGACGGAACGACGGCAAAGGGTATCATTCTTACAAAGGATACGCGCTTTTATAAGGTGGGCACGATCTACAAGGCAAACAATATGACCGAGCTTGCCGCTAACCTTCAAAACAACTGGAGATACGTTCAGCTCAACTTTGATATCACGACGGACGAAGCGCTCAACTGTCTGCCTTGGCCCGGAACGTCGATACTCGACCTTAACGGACACTCAATAACATCGTCTGCAAGAACGGTTTTCTCTCAGCAAAGAGCAGGACTCATCCTCGTTGGCAAGGGAACTATCACTCACACCTCGACAGATGCGAATGCGGCAATCTTCGAAACCTCATGGCACGGCTGGGGTGACGGCGGTCAGCGCCTTTGGATCAGTAAGGATATTACGATAACGACAAACGGAACTCTTTTCAGATCAACGAACTCCCTTCACAATATCGACGGTCTTCCGTCTATCAGAATATACGGCAACACGACCTCGTCCTCTATTGCTCGCACAAACGGTGTTTCACGTGCTTCGATCGATATTTATCCCTCTGCGTCTGTAACCGTTACGGGTACTTACTTCTTTGAGGATCAGAGCACGCTTGATGATAGGATCATCATGCAGCTAACCATTCACGGCGGAAGAATAAACATTCCGAGCGACAAGGACGGCTTTACCGAATTTATTTCGGGTTACGATTCCGATCTGCATACCTTCACAATTCGCGGCGGAACGTTTAACAGAAATATTGAAAAGCTCATCTCCACAGACTTTAAGTGCGAGGGCAACGATACCGACGGATACGAGGTAGTGCCGAATATCTGCTCCGTTTCACCGACATCAAAGCACGATTACATTATAACAAGCCTTTCGGTAACCTGTACCGAGGACGGCTCGATCACCTATAACTGTCTTTACTGTAACGAAATGTATACCGTTGAGCGTGCGGCTCTCGGTCATACGCTTGTTGCAAAGCAGACTCAGGAGATAATAAACACTCCCGAAAAGACATCGCCGGGTATCTATACAAACTTCTGTCCACGCTGTAATTACTCCTACGAGGAATATTATTATCCCGATCCCGCGAAGGCATATATTAACGTTTATGTTCGCAAGGACGGCGTTGAGAAGACGATAAGAATTCGTGCCGAGGAGCTTTTCGGCTTCCAGCAGGACGGCTCTCTTACGGGAGAAACGATGCTCGTTGCGTACACTCTTACAACGCTTAAATACGTTAATCCCAACACAGGTATTACCGAGACATACGACCGCAGTCAGATAATCGGCTTCGATATTCCTCTCGGTACGACAACCGTCCAAGGCGGATACTATTCTTACGCAAGCACCCCTCTTGGAACCTTCTACAACGAAAACTATATTGAAAAAATAAATCTCCCCGAGTCGCTCATCAACATCGAGCAGTATGCGTTTGCTATGATGGATAATTTAAGCGAGGTAAACGGTATTGAGAACGTTTCGGGTAAGATCGAGGATAACGCGTTCGCACAGGACGCGGCATCAAAGCTCTCCTTCCAGACGCTTAAGCTCAACGCCAAGGAGATTGGCAACTACTCATTTAAAAACTGTCTTGTAACGGCTATCATTATCGGAGAAAATACGAAGATAATAAGAAACGCATGGACCTACGACGGCGCTCTTAAATACAGAGCAAGGATAAGAGAGGTTCTCTTTGAGAAATTCACCGAGGAGGACTATCCCGATATGAATGGCGTTACCGTTGCAAAGGCTAACGGTCATAAGGCTTTGTTCACCACCTGTACATCTACGTTCTTAAGAGACGCAAAGGTATATTACGATCACAATATCGAAACGGTAGTTTACGCTCCGACTTGTACGGATCTTGGATATACCGCCGTTGAATGTACTCGCTGTAAGGAGGGCACGAAGTCAGATTTCGTTCCGGCTCTTGGCCCTGAGGCACATCAATGGTCGCTCAGTCCCGATGACGATAAGGCTTCGACCTGCTCGACACAGGGCTTTATAGCAGAAAAATGCTCTATTTGCGCAAGCATAAAGGCAAATTCCTATCTCCCGCTTGATCCGAATGTTCACGATTTCTCGTACGGTAAAGCTCCCCAGGAGGGTGCTTGTACCGCTTCTCCCGAAACGGGCTGGTATTGGGTAATGACCTGTAAGTGCGGAGCTAAGGATACTGCGATAATTGAGGGAAGCCACGAGGTAAATCCTATAAACGCGGGACACACCAGCACCACTACGGAGTTCTTTAAGATAACAGAAAAGGTTGCGGCAACCTGCGGTGCTGCGGGATATACGAAAAAGCAGTGCTTGTATTGCAGCTATACCGTGACCGAGGAAAAGGCGGCGACGGGCAGTCATATTCTCGTTCTTAACGAAAATACATCTATACCCGCTACCTGCGGCACTTCGGGCAAGAATTGCTACTTCTGCTCAAACGACTGCGGATATACCGATGAGATAATAGTTCCCAAGCTTACGGGAAGCGCGGCTGATAGCTCTCACGAGTATGGCGAGGCTATCACGCTTAACGAGGCTACTTATACGAAGAAGGGCTTACAGCAAAAGCAATGTATCTACTGCTTCAAGCAAGAATACATTGAGACTCCTACATTGGCTAAGGAAACCTTATTTGACCATATAAAAGCCGCTTATGAAAAGACTTGGGTGAAGGTAGTTACAATTTGCGTTGTTTGCGTGTTGGTTATCGGCGGTCTTGCGCTTGCGGCGTATTTCGTAATCTTCAGAAAAGCAGATCGCGGACGCAAATTCCAATATTCGTTTGAAAAGAATTCGACATACGATACGAAAAAATCTAAAAAATTCAAAAAACGCAAGTAATATTAAGAAGGGTTTAATATGAAGAAAATAATATCACTTATATTCGCAGTGCTGATGCTCGTATCGCTTTTCGCATTTACGGGCTGCAAGAGAGTAAAAAAATCCGATTTTATCGGCGAATACGAATGTATCGTGGCGCAAAACCGTCACAATGAAGAAGAAATGGACGGTTTGACCTTGAAGATAAATAAGGATCATACTCTTGAATGGTCATTTTATAGCACTTCGAACGAACCGGGAATTAAAACTTACGAGGGCGAATGGAAGGAATACACCGTTAATAAGGATGTGATGCTTTATTGCTATTATAGCGTCGAGGAAAGCGATGGCATTACGTATTCTCATTTGTTTACCCTTAAAATGCTTGACGACGAAACGCTCGTTTTTCAATCCCTCAGCAACGAAAGCTCAGCTGTTCGGTATTACGAAAAGGTAGATTAATATGCGTGATCTCCTAACGGAGAAAATGCGGGTGAATTGCAACGATGTTGCATGAATTGACACTGTGTGTCATGAATTGCAGTAAACTGCATCAATTGCCTCGTGGGCATTCAGTATTCGTTTTATTCAATAACAAAAAAGAGGTTGTCTCTAAATGAACAACCTCTTTTAAATTTGCCTTTTGCGGCGTAATGAAGAAAAAGCCTTCCCTGCTAGGGCAGGCACGCGCCTGCGGGCTAATAGCTTTACTTTATATCGCTTGTTTTAATTTTTTTAGATACTCTTTCTATTGAGGTCTCTTTTTTCTTCACTATTACCTATTACTTAAAATATGGTGAGAGCCATTACGGACATATCGTCCTTTACGCGATTGTGATGCTTGGCTTCTGCGAGTATCTTGTCGCAGAGCGAGGCAGTGTCTCCTTGGTGATCGGAGATAAGCCTTACGAGCCAATCGCAATCCTCCTCGCCTGAGGCTATGCCGTCACTTATCATTATAACGGTGTCGTTTGGGCATAGTGAGAGCGATAGCTCCTCGGCGTCGGGAAATTTCATTATTCCGATCGGTGCGGTCTTTGAGTGGAGCTTGAATACCTTGGAGTCTCTTTTTACGAACGACGGTGCGGCTCCGCTTTTTACGAAGCTTCCTTTTCCCGTTATAAGATCAAGCTCGAAAAGATCGACACTTGACGAGCATTCTGCGCTCTTTGAGCGAATGAAGGTGTTGAGAACGCTGAGCGCATTTTTTATGCTGACGGGTGAGGGAAGTATCCTTTCAAGAAAGCTCGTTGAAAGACGGGACGTCGCATTTGCCTCGCTTCCGCTACCCATTCCGTCGCAGATTATCGCGAAAAAGCGTTCCTTGTCCGCAAAAAAGTGCGTCAGAGTGTCGCCGTTTGCGAATTTTTCATCACACGCCACACTCCTTTCAAAGGTTCTGATGCTGAGCTTAGCCGAGCTTTCCATATACATCGTACAAAGCGCGCCGTCGGTTTCAAAGGTTGGAGCACTAAGCGATGTTCCAACGATCCTTTCAAGCGCTTCCTTAAGCTCCGTATCAGAGCATTTTGAGCCTTGAGTGTCCACCCCTGTTGCGATTATTTTGTTAAATCGCGCACCGAGAACCTCGATCTTGTCAAATTTAAGACCTATCTTTTTTGCGGCACGGTCGGCTTTTTCGGAGAGCGCAAGATTTTTTTCAGCCTCGATAGCGCCTTTTTCGCACACAGTGTCGAGCATTTTTGAAATACTGTCGTAATTTTGCGCGCAAATATCTATCTTATCGTATTTTACACCGCCCTCTGTGATGTCGCGCTTCTTTTCGCTTATCTCCTCAAGGATTATTTCAATATTCGGACAACGGTGCAGGAATTTTTCGCTCACGCGCTCCTTTGATACCGTGTCTGCTGAAAAAAGCGCGGAGGATAAGGAGATTATGTTTTCCTCGGTCGTGCGTACATCCTTCTCCCAGCAGATCGATCTTTTTGGGCAGGAGTAGCAGTGATTTTCGCAAATTTCAAGACACATACTCTGGCATCTTTCACGGTCGGGTGCTTTTGAAAGAGCGCTCGCCTCACCCAAAACCTCGCCGATCTCCTTAAACGACGAGCCAAGTGTTGATATTTTCGATCTCAGCGCGCGTTCGCTTTCTCCAAGGCGGAGTACTTCAATGCTCGTTTGGCTGCTTTCAGCTCCCGTTGCGTAGAGCTTTGGAAGCACCTCGAAGCGAAGGAGTGAATACATCATAAGAGAGGAAAATATCGCTTCGGGCAGAAAATAGACTATCGCTTGATATCCCGATTGAAAGATCGCATATCCGAGTGCGAGCGCAAGAGCACTTAGGATCGCGAAATAGTAGGAAAAATTCCACATGAGTCCCGATACAAGAGCCACTATTACGAAGATACCTATTCCGTTCTCTCCGTGGCAGATGCCCAAAAGACCGCCGAGCGCACAGGCTTTTGCAAGACCGAAGCTCTTTGATACATATAAAACGAGCGCATATGTGAGAATTATCGACACGTCAAGCGAGAAAATTTCAAATTCCGCTATTGAAAATATACCGATAAAGGAAAGAGCGCAAAGCCCTATATAAAACGATTGTGAGCGAACGCCCTCGAAAAGACCGCTTAGCGCGAAGGTCATAATTCCCGAAAATACGGTTATAAACACGAGGACGAAAATATTATAATAATTGTAGTCGTTTGCGATCACGTCAAAGACGCTGACACCGAAGGAGCAAAGAGCGCAAAGAGCGACACGTACCGCCGCATTTTCACAAAAAAGTGTGGAAAAGAGCGTGTTTTTCGTTTCCTTGCCGAGCGAGCTTTTTCTTTTGCTTTCCCCGACCCATAAGCTCCCCGCAATTCTGAGTCCGAGAAGCGCGATATAGGCGACGAGGTAGATAACATTTGCGTCAAGAAAGAAGAATACAGATGCAAGACACCCCACGAAAACGAAGGGAGTGTCCTTCTTTGACGATGCCAGAAGAATAAAGCCGAAGGGGTATGTGCCAAAGATAAAGCGCACGGACGATGCGTATACCGTAAAAAGAAACAGCGCTAAACGAACGATCATATCGCGCGCTTCCTTTGGCAGAGTGAAAGATTTTTTCTTTTTTAATTCCGAATTCATTTTGACCTCCTTTGCTCCTTTACTGTCGAAAAGAGCATTTTACGATTTCATTATATGACGCTAAAACGAAAAAACCGCTCGGATCGCGCGGCTGATTTTTATATGTTTTTGTTAAAGATAAGATCAAAACGGGGCATTTTGGCGCTTGTTAAAAAAATAAGTCGCAAAATGCGCTCTAAATATTGAAAAATTTGCCAAGGCGTGCTAAAATAATAATTAGCTTGAAAAATAAAATTAACCTTTAAGGAGACAATTATGAACGAAAACGTATGCTGCTTCACAGGACACAGGGACATTTCCTCGGATTTTTCAAGGGAGCGTCTTATTAAGGCTATAGAAAAAAAGATCGCACTTGGCGTCGATACATTTTTAAACGGCGCGGCAGTGGGCTTTGATATGATCGCCGCATTCTGCGTGCTTGAGCTTAAGGAAAGGGCGGAGTACTCGCACATAAAGCTTCATCTTTATATTCCGTGCAAGGATCAGGATCGCAAATGGAAGCGCGAGGACAAGGCAAGATATAAGGAGCTTCTCTCAAAATCCGATTTTATCGACGAGCCGAAATACGGCTATTATGACGGATGTATGAGGGAAAGAAATTATAAGATGGTCAAAAACAGCGCGCACTGTATCTGTTATCTTAATTCCTATGCGACAGGCTCGGGACAAACGGTAAGAGAAGCGCAGAGGAGAGGACTTGACATAATAAATGTGTCAAATGCACAATAAATATTATATAATAAATAATAAATAATAAATAACAAGAAAATTATTAAAAAATATTGACATAAGATGAACGTTGTGATATACTACATTCATTAAATATAGGCAAAAGCCTTATTTATAAATGTATTTTAAGGAGAAAAAGAAAATGAGAAAAACTCTTACAAGAATCATCTGTCTTGTAGTTGTTGCTATCATGGCACTCGGTTGCCTCGTTTCTTGCAATACACCTGACGAAGCAGTAAACTATGCCGAAAATAACACAACTATCAAGGTAGGCGTTTCGGGACCCCTTACAGGCGGTGCTGCAATGTACGGTATCGCAGTAAAGAACTCTGCTCAGCTTGCTATTGACGAAATTAACGCAGCAGGCGGAGTAAACGGAATTATGCTTGAGCTCGTTGCAGCTGATGACAAGCACGAACCCACACAGGTATCAACGACATACACAACTCTTTATGAGGGCGGCTGTCAGCTCTTCCTCGGCACTGTAACAACAGGCCCCGGTATCCAGTTCAAGGACTACGCTCTTGAGGACGGTATATTCTACCTCACACCCTCTGCATCAGGCGACGATATCCCCTCAGCAGACGGCGGCTTCCAGATGTGCTTTACCGACTCTAACCAAGGTACAGCATCCGCTACCTACTTCAACACAAACTACAAGGGCAAGAAGGTTGGTATCTTCTACAAGGCTGACGATGACTACTCCGTAGGCATCAAGAACAACTTTGTAAAGGGACTCGATGCTTCCTTCGGTACACCCGTTGAGGCTTCCTTCACAGGTGATACGGCTATGTTCGATTCACAGATCGCTACTCTTAAGGACTGCGAGATCATCTTTATGCCTATCTACTACACACCCGCTTCTCAGTTTATGAAGCAGGGCTCGGGCACTATTAAATCCGATGCTATCTACTTCGGTTGTGACGGATTTGACGGTATTGATGCAGTTGCAGGCTTCGATATTAAATCTATCACACAAGAGGTTTCTTACCTTTCACACTTCGATTCCACATCGACAAGCGGTCCTGCAGCTGATTATATCGCAGCTTACAAGGCTAAATATCCCGATCAGCCCCTCAACCAATTCGGTGCAGCAGCATATGACTGCGTATACGCAATGGTAGACGCGCTTAATAAGTCGGGCAAGGAATTTTCCGCTACGACATCCGCTCAGGATTATGCGACAATTCTTAAGGAAGTATTCACAAGTGATACCTTCGTATTCAACGGTGTAACCGGCGAGTGCGTTGGCGATCAGAAATCAACGATCACTTGGAACGACGACGGAACTGTAAATAAGATTGCGGTTAAGTACGTTGTTAAGGAAGCAAGCGCTAACTGATCTTTGGCGAAGGCTTATTAAACAAAAGTCAAATTTGCCGACGCGGGTTTTCTGCGTCGGCAAATTGTATAAAATTCGCAAAACACTTTTGCGAAATAATTAAGTAAGGAAAAAACAATGGATTTTATTACAATGATAATAAACGGGTTGAGCATAGGCGGTACATACGCTATCATAGCTCTCGGCTATACCATGGTATACGGAATTGCAAAAATGCTTAACTTTGCTCACGGCGATATCATTATGGTCGGCGGATATACGATAGTGCTTTTCTTCCCGATAAGTCCCGTTGTCGGAATAATCGCATCGGTGATCTTCTGCGTTATCGTCGGAATAGTGGTTGAAAAATCGGCGTATAAGCCTCTTCGCGGAGCGTCGCCTCTTGCCGTTCTTATTACGGCTATCGGTGTAAGTAAGCTTCTTCAAAGCGCGGCTCAGATCTTTATAGGCTCTGAATCAAAGGGCATTACAGTAAATCTCGGCGAGATCAAGATGGGCTCTGTAAAGATAAGCGTTCTTACTCTTATAACCATTCTTTGCTCGATTGCAGTTATGGTGGCGCTTACCCTTTTTGTTAAATATACCAAAACGGGCAGAGCTATGATCGCAGTCTCCGAGGACAGAGGTGCGGCTCAGCTCATGGGTATAAACGTAAACTTCATAATCATGATAACCTTTATAATCGGCTCAGCTCTTGCCGCTGTTGCGAGTGTATTTCTCGTATTCAAGATACAGGACGTCGGTCCTATATTCGGCGCTATGCCCGGTATCAAGGCGTTTGCGGCTGCGGTTATCGGCGGTATCGGCTCTATCCCCGGCGCTATGGTCGGCGGTGTAGTGCTCGGCTTTATCGAGGCGGTTTGCGGTATGATACCCCCTATAACTCCGTACACGGATGCAATAGAGTTTGCTATTCTCATAATCGTGCTTCTTGTTAAGCCTACGGGCTTCCTTGGAAAGAAGAGAAGGGAGAAGGTATAATGAAGGCAAAAAAGATATTCAAAAAAATCACAAAGCATTATCTTAACTACGCGGTGATTGCGGCAGTTATGCTTGTGTTTATCATTCTTGCATATGCAACGCCGATGAAGGCGTCGACCTCGCTCCTTTTCCAAAAGATAACCGTTGCCGTTATAATGGCGGTTTCGCTCAGTCTTGTTGTAGGCTTCCTCGGTGAGCTCAGTCTGGGTCATGCGGGCTTTATGAGCATAGGCGCTTACCTTGGCGGTAAGGTGGCTTTGGTTCTTACCGAAAATGGAAATTTAGAAGCAAGCAACATTCTGGTTTTCATAATCGCTCTTATCGTTGGCGCGCTTTGTGCGGCTCTTTGCGGATTTATCGTAGGATTTTCCGCGCTTCGGTTAAGAGGCGACTATCTTGCGATCGTAACCCTTGCGTTTGGTGAGATCGTAAGAGTCATATTTACAAACTCCTCAGCTGAAAGCTTTGGCGGTGCTTTGGGACTTAAGAGCCCGTCGTTTAAGACTAAGGAAATGTTCATTCTCGTTATAATCGGCTTCCTTCTTATTCTTCTTACGCTTTTCGTAATTCAAAATCTTTTGAGAAGCAAGACGGGAAGAGCGATCACCGCTATTCGCGATAACGAGATCGCCGCTCGCGCAACGGGCATCGACGTTACGAAGCACAAGCTTATGGTATTCGTTATATCTGCGGCGTTTGCGGGAATTGCGGGAGTTTTATTCAGCTACGCAAACAAGCCTATCAAGGCTGACACCTTTGATTACAACTACTCGATCGAGATACTCGTTATGGTCGTTCTCGGCGGTATGGGCAGCATTAACGGATCTATAATCTCCGCAACCCTTATCACTATTTTAAACGACAAGCTCACAGTATATCTTACAGGCGACAACGCCGTATTTAAGGATCTTTTCTACGCACTCATTCTTATTCTCCTTGTTATATATAATAATGCACCTGCGCTTAAGGGCTTCAGAGAAAAATACAATCTCAGAGCTCTCATAAACAAGATCCGCAAGCCGAAGAACGATCCCTCCGAGATACGGGGCGATGCGGCAAGGTGGGACGTTGTGCCGACAAAGATAGAGATGGACGAGGTTCTTTCGACTGATATAATAATCGAAAAGAACGATCGCGGTGATGACAGCGCGAATATTCGTGAAAGAGGAGGTACTAAATAATGGCTAAGGTTATTGACGGTATCAAGGCTTTTGCGAAAAAGCATTTTCCGAAGAAGGTGAACAGGATCACAAAGGAGAGCGATTTCGTTCTCGAAACAGAAAATCTTGGTATCTCCTTCGGCGGTCTTAAGGCAGTTCAAAACGTAAATCTTAAAATAAAGAAAAATGAGATCTACGGTCTTGTAGGCCCTAACGGAGCAGGCAAGACGACGGTATTTAACCTTCTTACAGGTGTTTATCAGCCGACAGAGGGTACGTTCTTCCTTTGCGGAGAGGAGCTTCGCTCACTCAAGCAGGAAAAGATAAACCATAAGGGTATTGCAAGAACGTTTCAGAACATTCGTCTTTTCAACAACATGAGCGTTGTAAGAAACGTTATGGTAGGTCTTCACAGTCAGGATGAATACAAATGCACGGTTATTGAGAGCGTTCTTCGCTTGCCAAGACATCACAAGGTCGAAAAGGCGATGAGAGAGAGGGCGAAGGAGCTTCTTGATATCTTCGGTCTTAAAGAGGAAAGAAACAATCTTGCGTGCAATCTTCCCTACGGTAAGCAGAGAAAGCTTGAGATCGCAAGAGCGCTCGCTACAAATCCGAAGCTTTTGCTTCTTGACGAGCCTGCGGCGGGCATGAATCCGAATGAGACAGAGGATCTTATGAATACTATAAAGCTTATCCGTGACAAGTTCGATATGACGATACTGCTTATCGAGCACGATCTTAAATTCGTATCGGGGCTTTGCGACAGAATAACCGTTCTTAACTTCGGTACTGTTCTTGCTGAGGGTACGGCTCAAGAGGCGCTTAACGATCCTGAGGTCGTTAAGGCTTATATCGGAAACTGAGGAGGGTATGTATGGCACTTTTGGAAGTAAAAAATCTTGATGTTCACTACGGTGTTATTCAGGCTATAAAGAACATATCCTTTGAGGTAAACGAAGGAGAGATAGTTACTCTTATCGGCGCAAACGGAGCAGGAAAAACGACGACTATGCAGAGCATAATGGGTCTTATCCATCCGAGCCGCGGTGAGATATACTATAACGGACAGAAGATAAATAATATCCCCTCGCACAAGATTGTGAAGATGGGGATGACTCAGGTTCCCGAGGGAAGAAGAATATTTTCCGAGCTTACCGTTTATGAAAATCTCGTTATGGGAGCATACACGAGAAAGGACAAGGACGGAATAGAAAAGGATTTTAAGGACATATATGCGCTTTTCCCGCGTCTTGAGGAAAGAAAAAATCAGATTGCGGGAACTCTTTCGGGCGGCGAACAGCAGATGCTTGCGATGGGCAGAGCGATAATGAGCAAGCCGAAGCTTCTTATGCTTGACGAGCCCTCGATGGGTCTTTCTCCGCTCTTGGTTGACCAGGTGTTTGAGATCATAAAGCATTTCCATTCACTCGGCACTACAATTCTTTTGGTAGAACAAAACGCAAACAAATCCCTTGCCATAAGCGACAGAGCTTACGTTCTTAAAAACGGAGAGATCGTTCGTGCGGGCACTGGGGCAGAGTTGCTGGCGAATGACGAGATCAAAAAAGACTATCTCGGCGGTTAATAAACTTCTTTTTTCGTTGTTGTTCCTCACCATCGAATTCGATGTACGCTATGTACAACTTCATCCGATGGCTGCGGTAGGGGTTCCCCGAAGCGAATGAAGTTGAGCTTTGGGGGTTCGCGTAGTACGCCTAGAAAAAATCGTTTATAACCGCCGAGCGAGCTCGGAGGCGCGGCGGAGTCGCCGCAGACAAACTTCGGAATCGAACCAAACAAATTAAATTCATACAAAGAAAGGCGGCGGTACGCGCCGCAAATCACATTTTCGGGAAAAAGTATTTTAGAATTTACTTAACGAGCCCGAACACAAGTCAGCGGCGGGTGCCGCGGAGGTAGAAAATGAAAGCAGTTATAACAGTTATAGGAAAAGATACCGTTGGCATAATTTCTGCGATAAGCGCTGAATGTGCTATGCACGGTGTAAACATTATCGATATTTCGCAAAGCGTTTTGAAGGAATATTTTGCGATGATCATGCTCGTTGAGCTTGAGGGTCTTAAGGGCACTTTCCTTGAGTTCCAGACAGAGCTTGACAAGGTTGGAAAAGAGAAAAATCTTGATATTCGCGTTATGCATGAGGATATTTTCAACTCAATGCACCGTATATGAGGTATAAAGATGCTCAATACTAAAGATATTCTTGAAACCATCAATATGATAAAAGAGGAAAATCTCGATATTCGTACGATCACGATGGGAATTTCCCTTTTGGATTGCATAAGCGACGATCAAAAACGACTTGAAACCAAAATTTACGACAAAATAACAAAGAGCGCTGAAAATCTCGTTTCCACGGCAGTGGAGCTTGAGCATACATACGGAATTCCGATCATAAACAAGCGCGTATCGGTAACGCCGATCTCGCTCGTTGGCTCGTGTATCGGCTCTGACGGATACGTAAGACTTGCTCACGTTCTTGAAAAGGCGGCGAACGAGCTTGGTATCAACTTTATCGGCGGCTACGGAGCTTTGGTTCAGAAGGGAATGACAAAGGGCGCGCACGCTCTTATCGAGTCAATTCCCGAGGCTCTTGCCACTACAACGAAGGTATGCTCCAGCGTAAACGTAGCGTCGACCAAGGCGGGCATAAATATGGATGCGGTCAAGCGTATGGGCGAGATAGTTAAGGAAACTGCTATTCTTACAAAGGATAACGATTCTATTGGCTGTGCAAAGCTTGTTATCTTCTCGAACATTCCCGATGATAATCCGTTTATGG
Source organism: Clostridia bacterium (assembly GCA_017461765.1). Taxonomy (GTDB): domain Bacteria; phylum Bacillota; class Clostridia; order Oscillospirales; family CAG-272; genus RGIG2000. Next base: position 16,810 of record JAFTXO010000028.1, read on the forward strand.
CGGGCGCTATGCACGGTATGGGTGAAAACGATACGGTAATAAACGTAGGCGTATCGGGCCCCGGAGTTGTTGCATCGGCTATCAAGAGAGAGGGCTTTTGCGACTTCTCGCGTCTTGCCGACACGATAAAGAAAACGGCGTTCAAGATCACAAGAGTAGGTCAGCTTATTGCCTACGAGGCTTCAAAGCGTCTTAATACGCCTTACGGAATTATAGATCTTTCACTCGCGCCCACGCCTGCGGTTGGCGACAGTGTTGCTCATATTCTCGAAAATATGGGTCTTGAAAAGTGCGGAACACACGGAACGACAGCAGCTCTTGCCATGCTTAACGATGCGGTTAAGAAGGGCGGAGTTATGGCATCGAGCCACGTTGGCGGTCTTAGCGGAGCATTTATTCCCGTATCGGAGGATGCAGGAATGATAAGCGCGGCAGAGTGCGGCGCTCTTACGATAGAGAAGCTTGAGGCTATGACGGCGGTTTGCTCGGTAGGTCTTGATATGATAGCCGTTCCCGGTGATACGAGTGCGGCGACGATTAGCGGAGTTATTGCTGACGAGATCGCAATAGGCGTTATAAACAACAAAACGACGGCAGTGCGTCTTATTCCCGTTATCGGTAAGGGCGTTGGCGAGACCGTTGAATTCGGAGGACTTTTGGGCTACGCTCCGATTATGCCTCTTAATAAATATTCAAGTGAGGACTTTATTGCACGCGGAGGAAGAATTCCCGCACCTATCCACAGCTTGAGAAACTAATTTGCTTAAGGAGATAAACCGATGTCTGAAAAGAAAATCGATACATTATGTATACAGGCAGGCTACGAGCCTAAAAACGGCGAGCCCCGTGTCGTTCCGATAGTTCAAAGCACAACTTACGCGTACGATACGGCGTCAAATCTTGCAGATCTTTTTGATCTTAAGGCTGACGGATACTTCTACACCCGTCTTGCAAATCCTACGGTAAGCGCATTCGAAAACAAGCTTTGCGCTCTTGACGGCGGTGTCGGAGCTATTGCTTGCGCGTCGGGAATGAGCGCGACCTTGCTTGCTATTTTGAATGTCTGCAACGCAGGCGACAACATCGTTTCCACAAGATCGATCTATGGCGGAACCTACAATCTTTTTTCGATAACACTTAAAAAATACGGCATAGAGTGTCGCTTTTTCGATCCCGATGACTCCTTCGAGACGATTGATGCTTTGGTTGACGAGCATACGAAGGTGATCTTTGCCGAGACTCTTGCAAATCCCACGATCGTTGTTCTTGATTTTGATAAGATAGCATCAGTTGCAAAGAAGCACGGCGTGCTTTTCATGGTAGATAACACTCTTGTTACTCCCGTTCTTTGCCGTCCTATCGAGCTCGGAGCGAATATCGTTCTTTATTCCTCGTCGAAATATCTCGACGGACACGCAGTTGCCCTTGGCGGCTGTATAGTTGACGGCGGTAACTTCGATTACGCCGCAAGCTCCAGATATCCCGAATTCAATACGCCCGACGAGAGCTATCACGGGCTTGTATATTCGAGCCTTGGAAAGACCGCCTTTGCCGTTAAGTGCAGAGTTCAGATGATGCGTGATCTTGGCGCTATTATGAGCCCTCAGAACGCATTCCTCACAAATCTCGGAATGGAGACCTTGGCGCTTCGTATGGCTCGACACTGTGAAAACGCGGCTAAGGTGGCGCGCTTCCTTTCGGAAAACGACAAGGTTGAGTGGGTAAAGCATCCCTCGCTTGAAAGCGATAAATATTTTTCGCTTGCTCAAAAATATTTGCCCAACGGTATGGGCGGAATGATGAGCTTCGGTGTCAAGGGCGGCAGTGAGAAGGCTGCTGAATTTATGGAGAAGCTTAAGATGATAAAGATCGTAACTCACGTTGCCGATGCGCGCTCATGCGTATTGCATCCCGCTTCAACGACACCCCGTCAGCTCTCAAAGGAGGATCTTGACGCTATCGGAATTGCAGATAATCTTATTCGTCTTAGCGTTGGTATCGAAAATGCCGACGACATTATCGAGGATATATCAAACGCGCTTGCGCAGATCTAAAATAAAATACTAAAATATATAAAAAGAAAAGGAGGGGAATACGGTGCCTATTATAATTCCGCATGACATTCCCGCATATTCAACGCTCTCGGGGGAAAATATTTTCGTTATGAACGATGAGCGTGCGCAATCTCAGGATATTCGTCCTATCGAGATAGCGATACTTAACCTCATGCCGACAAAGATCGAGACGGAAACTCAGCTTATAAGACTGCTTTCAAATTCTCCTCTGCAGATAAAGGTGACACTTATAGGTACGGAGAGCTATATCGGAAAGAACACTCCGCTTCAGCATCTTCAAAGATTTTATAAGACCTTCAACGAGGTCAAGAATACACGCTTTGACGGTATGATAATCACGGGCGCGCCCGTTGAAAATCTTGAATTTGAGGACGTGAAATATTGGCGCGAGCTTTGTGAGATCCTTGATTACGCGAAAAAGAACGTTCACAGCACGATCTTTATCTGCTGGGGAGCACAAGCCGCTCTTCATCATTATTACGGTCTTAACAAGACAGGGCTTGACAAAAAGCTTTTCGGAGTATTTCCGCACAGGAAGTTTACAAGCTTTGATCCGCTTCTTAAAGGAACTGACGAGGAATTTTTCATTCCTCATTCAAGACACACCACGGTAACTCTTGAAGAGATTGGGAAGGCTGAGGATCTTATAGTTCTTGCAGGCTCTGATGAGGTAGGCGCATCTATACTTCGTTCCAAGGACGGACGCCAGATCTATCTTATGGGTCATATGGAGTACGACAAGGAGACTCTTAAGGGTGAGTATGAGCGCGATCTTGCAAAGGGGCTTCCGATCGAAGCGCCGAAAAATTATTTCCGTGACGAAAATAAGACACTTATCGTGCCCAATTGGTTCTCGACTGCTAATATTATCTATTCGAACTGGCTTAACTATTACGTATATCAGGTAACGCCGTTTGATCTTAATCATCTTGGCGAGCCCGTTAAGGAAAAGTGATATTTTAAATCGATCAACTAAGTAATGCAAAAAACGCACAATGTGCGTTTTTTTGCTTTTATATATTGATTTTACGATAAAATTAAAATATAATATAGTTATGAAAGCGAGGTTTTTATTATGACGGATCAAATAAAAAGACTTATAGAAAATCTTGAGAAAAGACAAATCGGCGCTTACTATGCCGAGAACAAAAACGAGGCGGTATGTGTCGTTAATTCGCTTATTTGCGAGATGGGAAAAACGCTTGGCAAGAGCGAAAATGATATAAAGGTATCGTGGGGCGGATCGGTAACGCTTGACGAGGTAGGGCTTCGCGCTATGTGCGCTAAGAGATATGATGCGCTTGATCCGTACAGTGCGCCTGATCCTGCGGAAGCAAAAAGAGAAGCGCTTTTATCGGATGTGTTTCTTATGAGTGCAAATGCGCTGACGGAAAATGGCGAGATAGTCAATATAGACGGCAACGGAAACAGACTTGGTGCGCTTATCTACGGCCCACGATCTGTTATCGTGGTGGTTGGTGTGAACAAGATAACAAAAAATATGAAGGAAGCGCTTGCAAGAGTGAAAAGCATAGCGTGTCCAAGTAATGCAAAACGCCTTTTGCGCGACACTCCCTGCGCCAAAACGGGAAAATGCGGTGATTGTATGATCGGGGGCGCAACGATCTGCTCGCATACGGTAACGACGCGTTTTTCGGCTATCCCCTTCAGAATAAAGGTTGTTATCGTGAACGAAAGCTTGGGATATTGAAAAGTGAAGAGTGAAAAGTGAAGAGTGAAAAGTGAAGAGGTAAGGAAAAAAGCTTGTGCGGCTGCACAAGCTTTTAATTATTATATGTCCATTGTATTGAGCAAATTTTTGAGGTTTTTAAGCTCTTCTTCCGTAAGAGTTATTCCCTTACCGAGTTTCTCGTGACCTTCTTGCCATACACGAATGTCGTATACAGGCTCGCGCTCGTTCCAGCTAACAAGATTTACTTCTTTTACCCAGCCGTTGTTGCTTTCTGATACAGTACCGAAATTTTTAACGATTTCGAAGTCAAATTTAAAATCAGCCACCTTGCAATCCTCCTTTGAGAAATGGTAAGAATTTGATAAACTCTCACTTTTATAAGGATATTCTATCACAATTCTTTCAGTATTTCAATATTTTTTATAATATTTTATAATATTTATATAAATATTTTATTATTATATGACGGTTTTGTGAAAATCATTTGAAAAAGCATCTTGACAAAGCGCCGCATCTGGTGTAGAATAATAAAGAAATAAAAACTCTTAAAAGGGAGTAGTTTGCACGCTTGCGTGTTGAAAAGCTCGTCATCTCGGCTTAACGGCTCGGGCTTTTCTGAACAATTTGTTTAAAACGAGACTTTTAACAAGCTTTTGTCTTGTTTAAGTCTTTTTTGTTTGAAAGGAGAATTTATGGGAATACAAGACTTATTCCAAAACATCATTGACATGAACTGGGAGCTATTTCCCAAGCAGCTTGCCATGTGGGTAATCGGCGGAGTTCTTATCTTCTTGGCTATCAAGAAAAAGATGGAGCCGACGCTTCTTTTGCCTATGGGCTTTGGCGCTATTTTAATGAACATCCCGAACAACTCGGGCGCGGCGGGTGTATCCGAGATACTTGAGACGCTATATAAGGCAGGTATCGCAAACGAGCTTTTCCCGCTGATACTTTTCATCGGTATAGGCGCGATGATAGACTTCGGACCTATACTTTCAAATCCTAAGCTTATGATCTTCGGAGCGGCGGCGCAATTCGGTATCTTTATGACACTTTCGTTGGCTTCGCTTTTCTTCGATCTTCCCGAGGCTGCATCAATCGCTATTATAGGTGCTGCCGACGGTCCTACATCTATCGTCGTTGCGGGCGAGCTTGCTCCGCATCTTCTTGGCCCGATCACAGTCGCGGCTTATTCGTATATGGCGCTCGTTCCTGTTGTTCAGCCGCCTGTTATTAAGGCTATCACGAGCAAAAAGGAACGCCGTATCAGAATGGAATACAAGCCGGGCAGTGTATCGAAATTCGCAAGAATTATGTTCCCGATCATCGTTACAGTAATCGTTGGACTTGTAGCACCCGGTGCGGTTGCGCTTATCGGCTTCCTTATGTTCGGTAACCTTATCCGCGAGTGCGGCGTGCTTGATTCACTTTCGGAAACAGCGCAAAAGGTGCTTGCTAACCTTGTAACGCTCTTCCTTGGTATCACCGTTGCGTTCACTATGAAGGCAGAGGCGTTTATCAACTGGGGAACTATACTTATCCTCGGTCTTGGACTTTTCGCATTCATATTCGACACCTTCGGCGGTGTTATGATCGCTAAATTCATGAACCTTTTCTTGCCCGAGGGCAAAAAGATCAATCCTATGATCGGTGCGGCAGGCATATCGGCATTCCCTATGTCTGCAAGAATAGTTAATAAGATCGGTCTTGAAGAGGATAATCAGAACTTTTTGCTCGTTCATTCAATAGGCGCAAACGTTTCAGGTCAGGTCGCTTCCGTTATAGCGGGCGGTCTTATCCTCAGCTTCTTTGCTTAAGGAGGTAAGATATGAAAAGATTTCTTAGTTTGATTTTAGTAGCGCTTACGCTTCTTATGTGCTTTGCATTCGTTTCCTGTAAGAGCGAGGATGAAGCTCCCGAGGCAAATACGGAGCTTAATGTTGAGGCTGATGTTAATACTTTTGTTGAGGGCGCTCAGAATGAGTCAGAGGGCAGCGGTGAGATAAAGATCGAGTTCAAGGGCTGGGAGCAGTTTGGTAAGTCGTTTGGATATATGGGCTTCGGTATGCTCGGTATATTCATAGTTACGGCTATAATCGTTCTTTGCATAACCGCACTTAACAGAATTAAATTTATAAAAAGTGATAACGATAAAAAATAATAAGATGGCTGTTGCGCGAGCAACAGCCAAACTTTTAGGTAGGAGAAGCTTATGTTAGTTTACAAAGGAAGACCTCAAAGCTGTGAGGGTAGAGCAGAGCGCGAGATAAGAGTTTACGATTTTCTTGACAAGCTCGATATAGAATATTACCGTGTCGATCACGAGGAAGCAAAAACGATGGATGATTGCGAGATGATAGATAAGTCGCTTGAAACCGTTTTGTGTAAGAATTTGGTGCTTTGCAACTCTCAGAGGACGAAATTTTATCTTCTTATGATGCCCGGAGCAAAGCCGTTTCGCACGAAGGAGCTTTCGCATCAGATAAATTCAGCGCGTCTTTCGTTCGCGCCGCCCGAATATCTTGAAAAATATCTCGACGTGCTTCCCGGCTCTGTGAGCATAATGGGACTTATGAACGATAAAAATCACGATATTACGCTCCTTATCGACGAGGACGTCGTAAAGCCCGAATTTATCGGCTGTCATCCTTGCATGAATACTTCAAGCCTTAAAATAAAAACAGATGATGTTCTTAATAAATTTCTTAAGGCAACAGGTCATACCCCGACGTTTGTAACGCTTGACAGTGAGTAACAAATGAATACGAGAAAAAGCTTGTGCGATTGCACAAGCTTTTCATTTTATTTAACTATCTCGCCAATCCTTCCGTCATTTTCTTGCGAAAATGCCACCTCCCTTTATACGTGAACCCCCAAAACTCGGCTTCGTTCGTTTCGAGGATCCCTAACACAAGGGAGCCACAGTTAGCCTTCTCTAGCAGAGAAGGGGGACCACGGCAGTGGTGGATGAGTAGAGCATCCGAGTGTGAGCCATCAAATGAGAAAACCAAAAAACTAAATAAATTTATTTATCTATTTTTTAATTAAGCATATTCAACCAATGATCTCCTCATCCGCTTCGTTCCTCGGCACCTTCCCTGCCGCCGACGCTTAGCGTTGAACCTCTTCCATAACGAAGGCTTCGAGAATGTCGCCCTCTTTTATGTCGTTAAACTTGTCAAGACCTACACCGCATTCGTAGCCTGCGGCAACCTCTTTAACGTCGTCCTTGAAGCGTCTGAGAGAGGAGATCTTATCCTCAAATATAACCACTCCGTCGCGCAAAACGCGGATCTGTGACTGACGTGTGATCTTTCCGTCCTGAACGTAGCAGCCTGCGATCGTGCCAACGTTGGGAACGCGAATTGTCTGACGAACCTCGGCGTGACCGTTGAGCACTTCCTTGAAGGTGGGAGCGAGCATACCCTTCATGGCAGCCTCCATCTCCTCGATTATTTCATATATAATTCTGTGTGTTCTTATATCAACATTCTGTCTTGCGGCAGAATCAAGAGCACTCTTGTCTGGACGAACGTTAAATCCAACGATGATTGCGTTCGATGCAGCAGCGAGCATAACGTCGCTTTCCGTAATTCCGCCAACGCCTGTGTGGATAACATTTACCTTTACCTCTGCGTTTGAAAGCTTGATAAGAGAAGCCTTAACAGCCTCTGTCGAGCCGCCAACGTCAGCCTTAACGATAACGTTGATCTCCTTAGTTCCCTCGCTGATCTGATTGAAGAGATCGTCAAGATTGAGCTTCGCATTCGCCTTGAATTCTTCTTCCTTAGCGCGGGATTTTCTTTGCTCGGCAAGAGCTCTTGCCATTTTTTCATCCTGAACTGCATTGAATTCGTCGCCTGCCAAGGGAACCTGGTCAAGACCGATGATCTCAACGGGAACGCTCGGGCCGGCAGTCTTAAGAGATTTGCCTGTGTGGTCTGTCATAGCTCTTACTCTGCCCACGGCATTGCCAGCGATAACGATATCGCCGCTGTTTAAAGTGCCGTTCTGAACGAGAATAGTAGCCACAGGTCCGCGTCCTTTATCAAGCTTAGCCTCGATAACGATACCCTTAGCCTTTCTTGCGGGGTTAGCCTTAAGCTCCTTTACCTCTGCAACGAGAAGAACCGTTTCAAGAAGGTCGTCAAGACCCATCTTGGTGTGAGCCGAAACGGGAACGCAGATAACATCGCCGCCCCATTCCTCGGGAACGAGATCGTATTTTGTCAGCTCCTGCTTTATAGCATCGGGATTAGCCGTCGGCTTATCCATTTTGTTTATTGCAACTATGATATCAACGCCAGCCGCCTTTGCGTGATTTATAGCCTCTACTGTCTGAGGCATGATTCCGTCGTCTGCGGCAACTACGATTATTGCGATATCCGTAGCCATAGCACCTCTTAAACGCATAGCGGTGAACGCTTCGTGGCCGGGAGTGTCGAGGAACGTGATATCGTGATCCTTTATATTAACTCTGTAAGCACCGATATGCTGAGTGATACCGCCTGCCTCGCCTGTCGTTACGTGAGTATGTCTTATGGCGTCAAGAAGAGAAGTCTTGCCGTGGTCAACGTGACCCATAACGCAAACTACGGGAGCGCGCTCAACCAAGGATGCTTCATCGTCCTCTGCTTCGTCAAAGAGCTTTTCCTCGATCGTTACAACGACCTCCTTCGTTACCTTTGCGCCGAGCTCGTCAGCCATAAGGTAAGCCGTATCGTAGTCGATGACCTGGTTAACGCTTGCCATAACGCCCATCATCATAAGCTTCTTTATAAGCTCGCTTGAAGCGACCTTAAGTCTTGAAGCAAGCTCGCCGACAGTGATCTCGTCGGGAACTGTGATAGAGAGCTGAGTATTTTTAGCCTTTTCAAAGATAGCGCGCTTTGCTTTTTCCTGAGCAAGACGCTCCTTTTCCTTCTTTGAGGACTGGAAGTTTTCCTTGTTGTTTTGCTTTTTAAGCTTTTGCTTCGAGCTTGAGTAGTTGTCGTTTGTGTAGGAATCGAACTTCTCGTCGTATTTGGAGAGGTCGACCTGACTCGTTCTTGTATCAACGACACGGGTAGCGCCCGTTTTTACCTTTATCTCGATAACGTTGCTCTCAGGCTGCTTCTTCTTTGGCTGAACATTGTATTTGGGCTGACGCTCGTCTTTATCCTTTCCGAAGAAGTTATCCTTTTTGAAGTCGTTTCTTTTATCGAATTTGTTGCTTTGTTGGTTTTTGTCGAATTTGTCGTAAGAGCCCTTTTCAAATTTACCCTGATTTCTGTCAAATCTTTCACCCTGAGCTCTGTCGAACTTGCCCTGAGGCTTATCAAATCTCATCTTATCCTGCTTTTGCTCGGCTTTGATCTCGACCTTTCCCTCTGATTTTTGTACGGGAGCTTCCTTTTTGATCTCCGCCTTTGGCTCTTCCTTTTTTGGAGCGGGAGCTTCCTCACGCTTTGCTTCAATCGGAGCTTCCTCGCGCTTTGGCGTTTCTTTAACCTCAGCCTTTACCTCGGCTTTTACTTCAGCTTTTGTTTTGGTCTTTGCCTCGGTTTTTGCTTCTGTCTTTACTTCCGGCTTAGCTTCTGTCTTAGCCTCAACCTTGGCTTCCTTCTTGGGAGCGGGCTTTTCTTCCTTTTTAGCCTCAGCCTTTTTCGGCTTTGTGCCTGCGGGAACTGATGTCTTGCCTGCGAAATAATCGTCGAAGCTTACGTTCTTCATCTCGAGCGTGAGCGTATTTGCGATCGCGTTTATAACAGAGAGATCAACGCTCTCCCCGATGCTTTTTCCCGCGAGGCCTGAATTTTTTATGATATCGGTAGCGTCCTTAAGGTCGAGTCCGAAATTTTTTGCGAAATCCTTAACTTTAACTTGATCCATACCGTTTACCTCTTTTCATTTAACCTTGAAAGTCGTTTAGCCTTGAAAGTTCATTTGCGAAATTTCCGTCTGTTATGCCGATTGCCGAGAGAGCGCCCGTTTTGCCGACGGCGTGGGCGAGCTCCTCCGACGGGATATCGATCTCCTTACAGCAAACGCCGTAGAAGGAGCATTTGTCGGTTATTTTCTTTTTTGTGTTGTCTGATGCGTCGCAGGAGTAGAATACGGTAATTATTTGCGCCTTTGGGAGAAATTTTGTCACCATAGGAGTACCAATAATCATACAGCCTGCCTTGCGGCAAAGACCTAACATCATAAGAAATTTGCTTTTATTCATCGGAATTTAACTCCTTTAAGAGTTGATTTACTATATCATCGCTTATCTCAACCTCAAGATTTGAGGCGATACGCTTTGATTTGATCGCTTTTTTTAGACATGCTTCGTTTTTGCAAATATATGCACCTCTGCCCGATTTTTTGCCTGTGAGGTCTATCGTTACCTCACCGTCGGGCAAGCGAAGGACGCGAATGAGCTCCTTTTTCGGAAAGGAATTCATACATCCCAGACATTTCCTCTGAGGGATCTTTTTTACCTTTTTGTTATCCATGAACTTCCTCGTTTGCGAAATTATTCGCTCTTTATATCGATTTTAAAGCCTGTGAGTCTTGCGGCAAGACGGGCGTTTTGTCCGAGCTTACCGATAGCCAAGGAAAGCTGATCGGGAGCTACCGTTACCTTTGCCTGGCGCTCGCCGTCGAAGGAAACATCCTTTACGGTAGCAGGGGAGAGAGCTGCCTTAACGTATTCGGCAACGTCGTCGCTATATGGGATAACGTCTACCTTTTCGCCGTTGAATTCGTTTGTTATAACGGAAATTCTTGAGCCCTTATTACCGATACAAGCACCGACAGCGTCAACGCTCTCGTCTCTTGAATAAACTGCGATCTTCGTTCTTGAGCCTGCTTCACGGCAGATGCTCTTTATAATTACAGTTCCGTCCTGAATTTCGGGAACCTCCGTCTCAAAAAGACGCTTTACAAGGTCGGGGTGGAGTCTTGTGAGATTTACCAAGGGACCTCTTTCCTCGCCTGAGTTTACCTGAGTTGCGTATACCTTTATTCTGTCGTCAACCTTGAGTATCTCGCCGGGGATCTGCTCTGATTTGAGAAGAACTGCCTGTGAAATGCCCGTATCAACAACTACGTTTCCTGTGGAGTCCTCAACCTTCGTTACGATAGCGGAGAGCATTTCGCCCTTCTTGTTTTCGTACTCTCTTATCTGACGGCTTCTTTCAGCCTCTCTTACGCCCTGAATGATGACCTGCTTTGCATTCTGTGCAGAAAGACGGCGGAAGTCCTTGGGATGAAGCTCGTATTCGTAATCTGCGCCGATGCTGCGCTTTTTTGAACGGGTCTTGAGCTTTACGCCGTTTGCTTTTTGTTCTTCCTCGAATGCTTCGATCTGTTCCTTTGTCATCTCGGTCTGCGGATCCTCGACCTCGGCAACGATCTTATATTTACGGTACACCTTCATATCTCTCTTTTCGGGATCGATTATAACCGTGATATTTGCGTAGCCGTATTCCTTTTTACAAGCGGAGGCAAGAGCTGCTTCGACCTTTTCGATCATATACTGCTTAGGTATCTGCTTTTCCTTTTCAAGCAGATCGAGTGCTTCAAAAAATTCGTTGTTCATTTCTATATCTCCTTATTTAAAATTCAAAATAAATATTCATCTTGGCAATAGCTTTTCTTTCGATCGAGAGGGATGAGGCGCTCTCTATCTCGACAGAGTTATCATCAAAGCCCTTTAAGATGCCGACGAGCTGCTTTTGACCGTCGATCGGGGCAAAAAGCTTTACCGCCACCCTTTCGCCGATACATTTTGAAAGATGAAAATCCGTTTTTATCTCTCTTTCAATTCCGGGAGAGGACACCTCCAAGTGATACATATCCTCGATAAGATCGTGCTCGTCAAGGATAGGATCGATAGCGCGCGACATTTTTTCGCAATCGTCGATGGTGATACCGCTTTCGGAGTCGATGGTAATACGCAGATACCAATCAGCTCCCTCCTTAACGTATTCAACGTCCCAAATCGAATAGCCAAGCTCCTTTGCCACGCCCTCGGCAATTTCCGAAACGGCGGATGCGATGCTTTTGGAATTCTTCATTTAAATCTCCTTTTTCTTCGTACTTAAAACAAAATCTGCGGAAGTGGTTTCCGCAGATAGTACGATACTATGTTATTCGCATTATAACATATGAAAAAACAAAATGCAAGTCTTTTTTATAAATTTTATAAAAATATTTGAAAATATAAATAAATATATATTTACAAAAGAGAATATTTGTGCTAAAATAATCCGAAAGAGAACTTTTTTAAGGAAATACCATGACGAAAAAATATGATTTAAAAAAAATGGGCATAGCGCTTTTAAAGGTGCTTGGCTTTGTGGCACTTTATTTCGCCTCATCGGTCGTTGCCTCGCTCGTAGTCGGCGTTTGCTATGCGGTGATCGGCGGTGATACGTCGGATAGCGCGTTTAATTCGCTGATGAACGCAAATGCACTTGAGCTTACCTTGGCAACGAATGCGGTATTTATAATCGCGCTCTCGCTCATTCATAAAATAAATGACAGATCCTTATCACAAGGGTGCGATATTTATATCGTAACGAGAGGATATATGACCGTTATCGTGCTTGGAGTCGTATCACAGCTCTTTATATCGGGCATGCTTACGGTGCTTATATATTTCAAATGGCTTCCCGAAGCGTGGATAGCAAATCACATGGCGGTATCCTCGACGATATCCGATTCGTCGCTCGCTATGCAGATATTTTCAGCAGGAATAATCGGTCCTATCGCTGAGGAGCTTTTATTCCGCGGTAGCGTGCAAAAGACCCTGAACACTGCATTTCCGAGGTGGGTTGGTATTATAGGCTCGGCGCTTATATTTGCGCTTCTTCACTCATCGGAGATACAGATGATATACGCCTTTATATTGGGCGCGCTCATTGGCTGGATATATGCAAGGTTCGGCTCGGTGCTGCCGACGGTGATATTCCATATCGTATATAATATAACATCCGTGTTTATATCGAGCATGGATCTTGCGACACTTATCGTGGTTTGCTTTATATCGGCTTGCACGATGGCTTGGGCAATTCACGTAATTTACAAAATGACTAAAAAAACCGACAAAACAGACGAGGTATGATATGAAGATTTATAATACTCTTACAAGAAGCGTTGAGGATTTTAAGGAAAACGAGAGCGGAAAGGTTAAGATGTACACCTGCGGTCCGACCGTTTACCATTTTGCGCATATCGGAAATTTGCGCACGTATATGATGGAGGACGTTCTTGAAAAGTTCCTTCGTTACAGCGGATATGACGTTAAAAGAGTTATGAACATAACTGACGTAGGACATCTTACATCGGATGCCGACGAGGGCGAGGATAAGATGCTCAAGGGAGCAAAAAGAGAGAACAAGACTGTTCTTGAGATCGCTGAATTTTACAAAAAAGCATTTTTCGAGGATTGCAGAAAGCTCAATATCAAAACTCCCGATGTTATAGAGCCCGCAACTCACTGCATTCCCGAATTTATAAAGACCATCGAGGGACTTATTGAGAAGGGATATGCTTATTTTGCTGACGGAAACGTATATTTCGACACCTCAAAGGTTGCCGATTACAACGCGCTTACGGGTCATTCGAGCGACGAGCTTATGGTTGGCGTTCGTGACGATGTTTCCGAGGACACAAACAAGAGAAACAAGAGCGATTTCGTTCTTTGGTTTACAAAATCGAAATTTGAGGATCAGGAGCTTAAGTGGGATAGCCCTTGGGGCTACGGATATCCCGGCTGGCATATCGAATGCTCGTGCATCAGCATGAAGCACTGCGGAGAGTATCTTGATATCCACTGCGGCGGAGTTGATAACATCTTCCCGCATCACACAAACGAGATCGCACAGAGCGAGGCTTATCTTGGTCACAAGTGGTGCAATTATTGGTTTCACGTTCATCATCTTAACGACGAGAGCGGAAAGATGTCAAAATCAAAGGGCGAGTTCCTCACCGTTTCGTTGCTCGAGAGCAAGGGCTACGATCCGATAGCGTACAGATTTTTCTGCTTGCAATCGCATTACAGAAAGCCGCTTACCTTCTCGTATCCTGCGCTTGATCAGGCGAGTGCAACATTTACAAAGCTCAAAAAGAAGATCGCCGCTATCGATCCGTCGGGAGATGTGGACGAAGTGTTTGTAGGCGCTAACAGAGAAAAATTCATAGCCGCTGTCGGTAACGATATGAATACTGCGCTCGGAATTACGAATATTTACGATATTTTGAAGGCGGACGTAAACGGAGCTACCAAGCTTGCGTGCCTTAAGGATATAGATCGCGTTCTTTCTCTTGATCTTGTCAAGGGAAAAGCGGAAGAGGTAGATCCCGAGTTTACTCAGAAGAGCGAGCTTGAGCTTGAGATCGAGGCTCTTATTGCGGAAAGAGCAGAGGCTAAGAAGAACAAAAACTATCAAAGAGCAGACGAGATAAGAAATTCTCTTAAGGAAAGAGGAATCACTCTTATCGATATTGCAAAGGGAACGGAATATAAAATAGATTAAAATATACCGCGGCGTATTATCGTCGCGGTAATATTATCGGGGGAAATATGTCAAATATGTGCGAAAGCTGCGAGCATTACGATTACGATGAATATATTGACGATTATGTTTGTAAAATAGATCTTGACGAGGATGAGTATCTTGACTATCTTACAAAGAAAAGCTCATCGTGCCCTTACTATAAGTTCTACGACGAATACAAATCCGTTCAGAAGCAGAATTGAGGTGCTTATGGATATTAAGGGCAAGGTAATTTTAGCTCCGATGGCGGGCATCACCGATTATGCGTTTCGCAGTGTTTGCCGCGAATTCGGCGCGGATCTTTGCGTAAGCGAGATGGTAAGCGCCAAGGCTATGCATTACGAGGATATGAAAACCGCATCTCTTGCGCATATCCGAAGCGACGATATGCCTATATCCGTTCAGATCTTCGGTCACGAGCCTGAGATAATGAGAGAGGCTGCGTATCTTCTTTCAAACGGAGCATATAAGCATAGAAAAAACGACACTCCCCCCGACCTTATCGATATAAATATGGGCTGTCCCGTTAAAAAGATCGTATCGGCAGGTGACGGAAGCGCACTTCTTAAAGATCCAAAGCTTTGCGAAAGGATCATCAGCGAGACCGTTAAGGGCTCAAGCGTGCCCGTTACAGTAAAAATACGCGCAGGGTGGGACAAAAACAGTATAAATTGCGTTGAGATCGCAAGGATCGCGGAAGCATCGGGCGCTTCTGCCATTACGGTACACGCTCGCACAAGGGCGCAGATGTATGAGCCGAGCGCAAATTGGGAATATATAAGGCAGGTAAAGGAAGCAGTTAAGATTGACGTTATCGGCAACGGCGATATATTTTGCGCGAGCGACGCTTTAAGAATGATTGAGGAAACAGGCGCAGATGCCGTTATGGTCGGCAGAGGTGCTATGGGAAACCCGTTCATTTTTGATGAGATAAAATCGCTTCTTAATAAAAAAACATACACTCCCCCGAGCGTAAAGGAGCGTTTGGCGGTTGCATGGAAGCAGATAGAGCGCCTGATAGAGGACAAGGGCGAGAGGATCGGCGTTTGCGAATCGCGAAAGCATCTTGCATGGTACACAAAGGGGCTTCGTTTTTCCGCACAGTGCAGAGGAAAAATAAACAAGGCGGAGACGAAAGAGGAGCTTTGGAGCATAGTTTCCGAGCTTATTTCGGCAGAGGCTGAGAGGATTGGAGAAAATAAATGAAAAAGAAAGTAGCGTCCGCGGCGCTTTGTCTTACTGCGGCTGTCGTTTGGGGCTCTGCCTTTTACGCGCAGGAGCTTGCATCTCAGAATGAGCATTTAATAGACACGTTTTTCTTTGGCGGTCTGCGCTTTTTGCTGGGGGCAGTGTCGCTAATTCCGCTTATTTTGATATTTGAAAGAGATAAGGGCGTTGAGCCCTTGATAAAGAAAATGAGAAACGAAAACACTATGAAGTGGGGCATTCTTACGGGTGCTATCCTTTTTGTTGCTTCGCTTTTACAGCAATACGGCATTTTGCTTACTCAGGAGAGCGGAAAAGCGGGCTTTATCACGGGGATGTATCTTATTTTCGTGCCTATTGCGGGATTTATCTTCTTTAAGCAAAAGATATCACCGCTCGTTGCGGCGGCGGTTGTATTTGCTTTTTCGGGGCTTTATTTCCTTTGCCTCGGAGATAGCGGCTTCAAGCTCGCGTGGGGAGATGTTTTGGTGTTCCTTTGCTCGATCTGCTACACGGCGCACATAATCGTCATTGACAGATGTATAAGCAAGGTTAGCGCGCTTAAATATTCGGCAGTTCAGTTTGCTACGGTAGGTGTTCTTAATCTTTCGTTCGGTCTTGTTTTCGGACACGTAAGCTGGGAGGGAATTGTGGCGACTATATTCCCCATACTCTATTGCGGAATTATGTCAACGGGTGTTGCGTACACCTGTCAGGTCGTCGGTCAGAAGTTTACTCCGCCTGCAATAGCGGCGTTGCTTTTCTCAACCGAGGGGCTTTTCTCCGTCATTTGCGAGAGCATCTTTGAAAAAAGGCTTCCAAGCACGACTATGATAATCGGTTGTGCGCTTATGTTTATCGGAATTGTACTTTCGCAAATACCGTGGAAGAGGAAAAAAGTAAAAGTGAAGAGTGAAGAGTGAAGAGGTAAGGTATGTTTACATTTGTTTTCAATAGTCTGTTGCTTGGAATAGGTCTTGCTATGGATGCGTTTTCTGTGTCGCTTGCAAACGGACTCAGCGATAACAGAATGAAAATAAGAAAAATGTGCCTTGTGGCGGGCGTTTTTGCGTTCTTTCAGGCACTTATGCCGCTCATCGGTTGGGTGTGCGTACATAGTCTTTCGACCCAGTTTACCGCTATTCAGAAATTTATTCCGCTTTGCGCGCTGGTTTTACTTGTGTTTATAGGCTCTAAGATGCTTATTGACGCGATAAAGGAGATGAGAGCTGCAAAGGCGGGTGAGTGCGAATGCTGCGAGGGCAAGCCGCTTACGTTTGCGTCGCTTATAATTCAGGGAATTGCCACCTCGATAGACGCGCTTTCCGTCGGATTTACGATAGCGGAATACGATGCGATTCACGCGTTTTTCGCGGCAATGATAATCGCAGTCGTTACATTTATTATATGTATGGCAGGCATCGAGCTTGGTAAGCGCTTCGGCACGAAGCTCTCCTGCAAGGCGTCAATCCTTGGCGGATGTATCCTTATTTTTATAGGAATAGAAATATTCGTATCAAGCCTTTTTTAAAAAATAATGAGCTGTTGTATGGGGTGATATCCTTAGCGGAGAATTTACAATTTACCAAAAGTGCAAGCATCGCATTTGACCGGTCAAACGCAAATATGGGCTAAGCCCAAACCCTTATAACGACAGAAAGAGCAAACACGCAAGACGAAAAATCTTGTATGTCTGCTCTTTTTTCTGTTAGTGATGTTTTTGCTGACGCAAAAATGATGTTATGCTACGCATAATGATGTTGCTTGCAAATGCTCGCAGTGATGTGATGTTTGCCCACTGTGCCGAAGGCACAACATCATTCACGCAGTGAACATCACTGCCGAAGGCAACATCACTTGCCCCGTACCTCGGGGTCCTCGAAAATCCTAAAGGATTTTTGGGGTGAGAGAGGCAAACATCATTTAGCGTGAATGCTCCGTTAAGAGCATCACGCTATTAGCAACAGCTCCTTTTGTTTTCATTCTTCATCGTCGGTATTTATTATACCATACTTTCGTCAACAAATCAAGGCGAAGCCTTGTATATTATCCGCAACTTGTTGCGTAAGCTTTTTAGTGAAATATTCGGCTTTGCCGAATGTGAAATAATGTACTGTCGCACATTGTGAAATATTGCTCCCGTGGGTCGCAATGTGAAATGAAATTTGCCCACGTTCGCGTAAGCGAACATTTCACATTTGCGGAGCAAATATTTCACAGCGAAGCTATTTCACTTGCCCGCAGGGCAAATTTCGTTGAAAAAAGCACACATTGTCTTGGTAGACAAATGTGTGCTTTTTTCTGGTGGGGGAAGCTGGATTCGGACCAGCGAAGTCGTTGACAACAGATTTACAGTCTGCCCCCTTTGGCCACTCGGGAATTCCCCCATATAGATGTCGCAAGAAGTGGAGCTGGTGAACGGAGTCGAACCATCAACCTGCTGATTACAAATCAGCTGCTCTGCCATTGAGCCACACCAGCATATATTTCTTGCGACGCAACATATTCTAACATATATTTTTATGTTTGTCAATATGTTTTTTGAAAAATTTTAAAAGATTTTTCTTCCTTTTTAAAATATGAATTTTTATATCGTATTTGGTGATTTGGAATAATGTGCTCCGCCGAGCCTGCGGTCGGCGGTGAACCACCGCCGGTAAAAGCTCACTCTTGCGAGTGAATAAACAAATTATATAAGCAAATGACCGATGTTAGCCTCCGGATGCTACCCGGTCGTGAGTGAGCAAATAAATTAAAATGCACTTCACCGAAGTAATGGGTCAAGCGTCTGACGCTTGCCTCCGGGTGCTAATCAGTCCGTTTTGTCCGTTTTTTTGTGATACAATTTAAGTGTCGCAAGGGAAAGGCTGTAGCGACAGCGGTCTTTCCAAAGGGTTTTTATTTTAATGATCGAGCTAAAGGGGGGCGAGAGGATAGACGAAAGAACGGTAAAGAAATTAAAAAAGATACTTTTAAAGATAGCGAGCGCTGATGCCGGCGAGCTTCTTGAATGGTGTAAACGGGCTTCTGGCGAAAACGGCGAGAGCGTAAAAATGAGCAGCGAGCTTGCTCTTTGCGTTTCATCGATAAAAATGAAATCGTCAAACGGTAATACCGAATACGAAATAAAGCTCGTCGATAAGCTTAAAGCAATCGAGCTTTTGTCAAAGCTTCTCGGATATCCCGCACAAAGCGAGGAAGGGGGAGCGCTCACCATCAATTATGATTACCGAGAATAATATCAGCGTTCCGATGAACGAGACCTTTCGAAGATCGAATACCGTAAGAGCAAGATACAGAGTGGAATGCGGCTCTGCGGGAAGCGGAAAAAGCGTAAACGTGGCACGTGACTTTATAATGAAGCTTTCGGACAAAGCATATTTCGGGGCGAATCTGCTTTGCGTAAGAAAAACGGAAAGCTCGCATTTTGATAGCACCTACGCCGAGCTTACAAGAGCGATAAGGGATATTTTCGGTGACAGATGGGAGAG
The DNA here is from genome assembly GCA_017461765.1 of Clostridia bacterium. Taxonomy (GTDB): domain Bacteria; phylum Bacillota; class Clostridia; order Oscillospirales; family CAG-272; genus RGIG2000. The sequence goes on from JAFTXO010000028.1 coordinate 35,804, forward strand.
ATATTGGGAGCTTTCGCGCTCGCCGCTTCGAATGAAGTGCCTCGTCACGGGAAACACGATAATCTTCAGAGGAACGAAGGACGAGGCTCAAAGAGAAAAGCTAAAATCGATACAAAGCCCGAACGGCAAGATCGTGTGGGTGTGGATCGAGGAAGCAACGGAGCTTGATGCGACCGATCTTGATATCATAGACGACCGACTTCGCGGTTCACTTGAGGATATAAATCCGAACCTTTATTATCAGATAACACTCACCTTTAACCCCGTCAGCGCAAATCACTGGCTTAAGAAGCGGTTTTTCGATAAGGATGATCCGTCGGCTTATACTCACCGCTCGAATTATCTTCAAAACGCGTTCATTGATGAGGAATATCACAAAAGAATGATGCGATGAAAGGAGAACGACCCTGAGGGATACAGGATCTACGGCCTTGGCGAGTGGGGTGAGAGCGAAGGCTTGATCCTTCCGAAATATGAGGTAAGGGAGCTTGAGAGGAGCTTTGATTATTACGATAGCGTAGCGATCGGACAGGATTTCGGGTATAATCACGCGAATTGTATTTTAACTGTCGGCTTTCACGACGGCGACGTTTTCGTGCTGAGCGAGCTTTATACGAAAAATCGCGATACCTCGGAGATAATCGAGCTTGCAAGAAAAGCGGGGATCTCACAAAGCGCGGTAATGTGGTGCGACAGCGCCGAGCCTGACAGAATAAAGACCTGGAAAAAGGCAGGATATTTTGCACAGGCGGTAAAAAAGGAGCCCGGAAGCGTGGGAGCGCAGATCGACTATCTTAAGAGCCACAGGCTGATAATCGATCCCTCGTGTGAAAATCTGATACGGGAAATAGGTATGTGGAAGTGGGAAAGAGACACGCTCAGCGGAGAGTATACCGATATTCCCGTAAGCTTGGACGATGATGCGATAGCCGCGCTTCGCTATTCGATCGAGGGCATAAGAAAGGACAGACGTCTCCGCACAATATCAAAGAGAACACTCGGCATATGACGGGTGAGAAAGGAAAAAATGACACAGGAACAAATCAAGGAAACCATAGAAGCGTTCAACAGCGATACCTTGCCAAGACTCAATAAGCTAAAGAGCTATTACGCGGGAAATCACGATATACTGAGCGAGACGAAGGAAAGCGGTAAGCCGAACAATCAGCTTGTTAATAACTTCTGTAAGAACATTACGGATACGACAGTCGGATATTTTATGGGAACACCCGTTTGCTATTCGTCCGACAACAAGCAATTTATCGAGGATATCAAGGCGATAAACGATTATAACGACGAGCAATTCATAAACAGCCGTCTTTCAAAGGATCTTTCGGTATACGGAGTGGCGTGTGAGCTTGTTTATTACGACGAGGACAAAATGATAAGAATAGCTCCGTGCGACGTTCTTAATACAATTCCCGTATACTCTCAATCAATTGAGAGGGAGCTTAAGGCGGCAATAAGAATATACGAGCTTGAGGATAACGAGGATGAGGACTTAGTCGGTCTTGAGATCTATGACGAGAGCTATGTAAGCTACTATTCGTATAACACATCAAGCGGTGAGAGTGTTATGCTAAGGAGCGTGCCGCATTATTTCGGACTCGTGCCGATCAACTTCTATTACAACAACTCCGATAAGACCGGAGATTTTGAATCGGTAATAACTCTTGTCGACGCTTATAACAAGCTCCAAAGCGAGAGCGTCAACGATTTCGAGCTTTTTGCGGATTCGTATCTTGCGATCACGGGAATGAGCGCGACGGAGAGCGAGGATATTGCAAAGCTCCGCGAGAACAGAGTTCTTCTTATCGACGAGGGTGGAGATGCAAAATGGCTCACAAAGAGCGTGAACGATGCGTATATTGAGAATTTAAAGAGCAGGATATCAGCGGATATCTATCGCTTTTCGGGCTCGGTTGATATGACGGATGATGCGATCGGCGAAAGCGCGTCGGGAGTGGCGATAAAGTACCGACTTTTGAACTTCGAGAACAGAGTTTCGGTAACGGAAAGATACTTTAAAAAAGCACTCCTTCGCAGATACGAGATGATATGCAATATGTTAAATACACTCGGCTCTGCGTACAGCGCGACGGAGATAAAGATCGCATTTACAAGAAATCTTCCCGAAAATCCCGTAGACAGTGCCGACTATGCACAAAAAATGTCGGGGGTAGTGTCGCGCAAGACGCTTCTTGAAAGAATTCCGTTTATCGAGGACGTTGACGGAGAGATCTTGAGGATCAAGGAAGAAAATTCAGAGAATTAGGAGGATATATGGAGGAAGAAGTTTTAAACGAGGAACAAAATGAGGCTTTGGACACAAAAAGTGTCGAGGAAACGGGCGAGGAGCTTGAAAAAATCGAAGAAAATGCTTCCGATGCGCCGACGCTTCAAAATGAGATAGCCACGGCGCAATCCCCCGAAAAAACGACACTCCCCGAGGAAAACGGGGGAAAAGAGGACAAGATAAGCGCGCTTGACGAGGAGATAAAAAGCTTAAAGGCGCAGCTTGAGCTTGAAAGGCAGAAAAGGGTCGAGGGAGAGAACAGGCTTTTCTGTATAGAGGCTCTTGAAAAGAGGGGGCTTCCCCGTTCGTTATCAGAGTTCCTTACCGGTCAAAGCAATGAGGAAACGGAGAAAAGAGTGGACAGAGTGTCGGAAATTATCAAAAGCTCGGTAAACGACGAGGTATCAAAAAGGCTTTCGTCGTTGCCGCAACCGCAAAAGAGCAGAGGAACGATGACAAAAAGCTCATTTAAAAACCTCTCGCTTGAGGAAATGCAGAGCTTATATAAAACAGACAAGACCCTTTATATGACTCTTGCGAAAAAATAAAAAATTGAAAGGAAAAAACTATGCATACAATTTACGAAAATCAAATACTTGAAAACAAAATGACAGAGCTTATCGATACAAAGCTCAACACAAGAGCGCTTATGACGCTCGACACATCACTTGCCGAGGGCGCAGGTCTTCGTAAGGTGATAAACCGCTACACATACAAGGGCTCGGTTGAAAATCTCGCAAAGGGGGCAAAAAACTCCGTAAAAGGAACTGTTTCCTTTGTGCCAGAATATTATGATGTTAAGAGATATCAGCAGACCTTCGAATATAACGATATGGACGCTATGAGCGATCCTTATATCGTTGAGGTAGCCATGAAGGGCGCTACAAACGAGATCACAAACCAGATAAACAAAGAGTATTTTAACGAGATCTCAAAGATCTCAAGAAAGAGTTACTTTGACGGTGACAGCGTGACATACGCAGACATCGTTGACGCTCTTTCTCTCATTGACGTTGAGGTTGATACACAGCTCTTTATCATCATGGGCAGTGAGATGAGAAAGCAGATAAGAAAGGATCCCGATTTCATCGCGTCAAAGCAGGGTGAGATCCTTTATACAGGTCAATTCGGAACTCTTTGCGGAATTCCCGTTCTCTTCTCAAAGCTTGTTTCCGGCGCAAAGGCGTACATCACAAACCAGGAAGCGGTTCGCTTCTTCGTAAAGAAGGAAGCTACCGTTGAGCAGGCAAGAGATATCGAAACCAAGGATAACACTGTAGTTTATGAGCGTCACGGACTTATCGCGCTCGTTGACGACACAACATCATTGCAGATCGGTAAAAATCCCAAGGAGCTTACGGTTTCTGTTACTGAAAACGTGGACACAAGCGGAGAGGTATATATGGCAAAGGCAGTTGCAACAAAGACGGACAGCGCAAACTCGATCTATTATTCCTACAGCTTGATATCAAAGCCATTTGCCGGTGAAGTACTCAATTTATCGGAATGCTCGACTTTGCTTCCCGACGGTTCAATTGCTCAGTTCCAAAAGGGTGAAAAGGTATCGTTCTTTGAGGTGGATTCATCCAATAATATCGTAGCTTATTTCGAGTACACCTTCCAAACAAGCTATTGATAAGGAGTGACGGGTATGGAATTCAAATCGGATAAAACGCAGGACGAAATACTTGATACGGTAGCAAAGCTCCTTTCGATTTCCGATAACGCGGCTGAAAAAGAGGTCGTTTCGAATATCATTCCAAATGCGTTTCTCTATGCTTGCGAATATTGCGGCATAGAGAGCGCGCCCTCACATCTTCTTATTCAAATGACACTTGAGGATTATTCGAAGGTAAGCTCCGCAGGACTTGCTAAGCGCTCGCTCTCGTCGCTTTCCGAGGAATATCTTGACGGCTATTCCTCAAAGGTGATGTCCGTTCTTGATAAGCTAAGGAGCGAGGCTTTAAAAAAGGATAAAAGACTTATTTGTCTGTAAGGAGGTACTATGCTTAAAACTATGAAAAAGCCATATAGCGTATACAGGCTCGAGCGTGTTTCGGGCGTCAGTATAGCAAAATTCCTTGCTACTGTGAATATCTGTATCGCCATGACCTCTGACAGACGTGATATCGATAACGACGCAAAATGCGTTTTCCTTAAAAAAAGATACGCAGCGGCAGCCGATTCGACTATTATAAAGGACGGAGATATAATAAAGGACGGCGAGAGCTTTATGCGGGTAATAAGCGCGGTAAGATACGGTAATGAAAGCTATTTGCACCTTGAGAGTGTCGATGTTTTCGCATCTTGCGCGTTTGATTTTGAGGAGGCGGAGAATGTTTGATGCTATTTTGAATAAGATAAAGGACGCGGTTGACAAGAGCGTGCTTCACAAGCTTGAAAGGGCTGATGAGGAGTGTGTGATAGTCAATATTGAGCCTCAGAGCTATGACGGAACGGTTTGTGATTCGACTGTAAAGGTAGTGTGCATCTTCAAGACCTACGAGGGCGCGCTTGATTGCTTTGATAAGGTTTGCGAGGCGCTTTACGCATTACCTGAGGATGACGGAGAGGTAATCGACACTGTGCTTGAAAGCACTGTTATAAGATACGATACCGCCTCAGGCATGACAAGGGTGCTCGGAGATTTCTCCGTATTTACGACAGGAGAGGAGGAATGAGCTTGAAGATAACTAACGGAAGTGAAACGCTTATATTCGGGGGCGATGTGAAAATTACATCGTTTTCGGAGAGTGGGTTTGAGGTGGATAACAACTTAAACGCCATTATTGAAGGCTTCGGATATAATAAGGAAAACGCCGCGGTGGGCGCAAAAAAGCTGATCCTTAAGGGCTATGTCGAAAAAAATATTGAGACGAACAAGCGCCTTTTAAACAGAATTTGCGACCCCTGTGTGGGATTTTGCAAGCTTTATGACGGGGATTATCTGCTTGAATGCAGACTCCTTAAGGGGATTGAATACTCAGATAAAAAGCATGAAAAAATTAAGCTTTTGTCCTTCACAGCCGAGTTTGTCTGCCCTGAGCCTGTGTGGTACGACGCCGTAGAAAAGAGCGCGATTTTATATTCGTGTACAAGCTCAAGCTCACAGTCTCCTATGCAGATCACTAATACCGGGGACCGCGAGATCGGCTTCAAGCTTCAGATCGTTATGATTGCAAGCTCAAGCAAGATAGTGCTTTCTCGCGGAACGAAAAAGCTTACTCTTGAGGGTGAATTTGCAAGCGGCGGAACTCTTTTTATCGACACTCGGAAGGGTCAAAAGGGGATTACCTATCAAAAATCGAGTAGCTCATCAGCAACGGATGCCATGAATTTCGTCGTGCCGTCCTCGGACTTTTTTACACTCATCAGAGGAAAAAATTCGATAGGATATGATTTCAGCAGCGGCTCTGCTCATATGATCCTGACCTATAAGCAGGAGTATTTCAGATGACGGATATAAAGATCTTTAATTCTGCGTTCGATTTTGTGGGAGTCGTCGATTCCGTGATAGAGTGTGAGTTTTCAGAGGCTTACAATGAGGATAGCACCTTCAATATGCGCGTGGCGTATTCCGAGCAAAACAGAAAGCTCTTTTTGGCAGACAGCTATATCTGCTTTGGAGAGAGGCTTTTTATAATCAATAACATCCGTTACACCGACAAGGAGATATCGGCAAGAGGTGAGAGTATGTTTGCGCTATTTAAGCATGTTCTTATTGAAGAGCCGCGCCTTTTTGACGGAAATCCTTATGAGATAGTTTGCGAAATGGCTGAGATGGCGAGCTTTACCAATCTGACATATGAGGTCTTCGGAACTGTATGGAACAGCTCTCAGAATTACAATAGTGTATGCAGTGTCAATACAAGCATATATACGGAGATAAAAAACGTCTGCAACGTGTATGATTTCGGCTTTCATATAAGATTTTATCCGGACGAAAAAAGACTCGTGTTTCAGATAATGCCAAAGCAGGATAGAACCTGGGATACGGGAATTACGCCGTATGCAGTGAGTGATAAGCAGGGAGTCTTTGAGGTATGCACGGTTGAGAGCGACACCTCCAATTTTAAGAATTACGCACATGTCCCCTACGGATATATAGACGACGAATACGTTTATATGAATGTGGACAAGCGTAATAATCTTTATGAGGACAAAAGAGCCATGAGCGTAAGCGTTCCCGGTGTGCTACCGAGCAGAGTTCTGAATGAGGCGCTTTATTATCTTGGACAGCTTGCGCTTTCGAAGAGACGCAAAAGGGGAATTTTTACAGTTGAAATGATCAAGGATGTCGGCGCTTCGGTCGGGGACGTGTGCGATTTTGAGAGCGAACGGGACGGATATCTATGCCATGCGCTCGTCAAAAAAATAATCAGAAGGGAGTCAAAGGGCGGAATAAAGGATATTCTCGTTCTTGAAAAGGAAGATGAATGATATATCAAAGGAGCTTTGTGACGAAAGAGCATCAAGGACAGAAAAGCGCCTTGACAAGCATTCGTCAACCATTGATGAGCTAAGAGCGTGCTCTGTAAAGCTCACAGAAATGCTTCAGATACACAACGAGAGGATACACGATCACGAAACGCGCTTGGGCTCGCTTGAAAAGCGTCCGAGCAATATTTTCGGAAAAATAGTCGACGCGCTTATATCGGCGGTGACGGCGGCTATCGTATGTCTTATTTTATAGCCGAATAAAAAGGAGAAGAAAATGATTAAAAAAATATTACAAAAGCTTTCAAGCAGAAAATTCTGGGCTGCGCTTATCGGATTTGTTTCCACGGTTTGCGTTGCTCTCGGCGTAAGCTCCATAACCACGGAGCAGGTGTGCGCGGTGATCGGCGCTTGCGCTACGCTTTGTGTTTACATCCTTGCGGAGACCTATATTGACGCTAAAAGCTCGACTGATACGCAAAATACCGAAAAAGAAGAAAAATAAATCGTAAATATCTTTATTTTTTCGTCCGTATGTGTTAAAATTGTAATAATGCAGGGCTTTTGCGGACAAGCTTCGCACGCCCTGCAAATACGGCAAAAGAGGTTTTTTAAATGGTAAAAGCGATTATTTTCGACCTTGACGGAACACTTTGCAATACCGTTGAAGATATAAGAACGGGACTTAACGCTATGCTGACGAAGCTCGGCTATAAGACAAGAAGCCGTGCTGATGTTATCAAGTTTATAAATAACGGCGCAAGAACGCTCGTTCGCCGCGCACTTCCTAAAGAGGTTCAGGGCGTTGAGTTTATCGTTGACAGTGCTCTTGAGGTATATGCAAGCGAATATTCAAAGTGCTATTGCGAGTTTACCGAGGCGTATAACGGTATAGAATATATGCTTGCGGAGCTTAAAAGAAAAGGCTACAAGCTCGCCGTTTTTTCAAACAAGCAGGACGGGTTCGTTAAGGATATCGTATCAAGACTGTTTAATAAAAAGCTCTTTTCAGAGATACTCGGTCAGGGCTCGTTTCCGACAAAGCCCGATCCTACGGGAGCTCATTATATAGCAAAGCAGCTTGGGGTGAAGCTGTCGTCATGCGTTTACGTTGGAGACAGTGACGTTGATTTTAAAACCGCGCAGAATGCCGATATGGAGTTTATCGGCTGTGATTGGGGATATCGCGGTGAGGAATTTTTACGTGCGGCGGGCGCTGTAAGGATTGCCAAAAGACCTGAGGATATAATCGAGCATATCTCGCTTATTGAGCTTGAGGAGCAAAGGCTCAGGGAAGAAAAAAAGCGCGCTAAAAGAAATAAGGGCGCAAAGGCGAAGGATACGGAGGACGAGGTGCTTAAGGCTCAGACTCTTCCCGAGGAAAACGCCGAAAATGATAATGAGGATGTGCCAAAGGATGACACGGACATATCCGATATTCAAAATGATGATACGGCGAGCGAGCAGAGCGAGAACGAGGATAAAGGGGAAGAATAAGCTATTATGCAACAGGTATTTAATCCGTATTTGCCTCTTAACGAGTATATTCCCGATGCAGAGCCTCATGTGTTTGGCGATCGGGTATATATTTACGGCTCGCACGATAAGGAAAACGGCGAAAAGTTTTGTATGCTTGACTACGTTACTTACTCGGCAAGCATTTACGATCTTAAAAATTGGCGCTACGAGGGAGTTATCTATAAGGCGTCCTGCGATCCCGAATACGATAAGTATCAGTATATGTACGCGCCCGATGTTGTAAAAGGAAACGACGGCAGATATTATCTTTATTATTCTATGGCGGGCGAGCATCCTCACGGTTGCAGCTATAAGCTGAGCGTTGCGGTGAGTGATACGCCAAGCGGGAAATTTAAATATCTCGGATATGTTAAAAATCCGGACGGAACACCTCTTAGCGATTATTTAGTCTTTGATCCCGCGCTTATAAACGATAACGGCAGGATCCGTCTTTACTACGGAATGTGGTTTGACTTTATTGACGATAATAGCCTTTCAAAAGAGGATATCATAAAAAAAGAGCTTGAGATGTTCCCGAAAAAGACGAGAAAAGAGATCGAAAATACTCCTGACGGAATAATGGGCGCTGTCACTGTTGAGCTTTGTGACGATATGCTTACTGTAAAGGGCAAGCCATACCACATTATTCCCGAAAGCGTTAAGGAAACGGATTTCGAGGAGCATCCGTTTTTTGAGGCAAGCTCGATAAGACGCGTCGGTGATAAATATTATTTTGTTTATTCATCCTTTAAAAATCATTCTCTTGCCTACGCTACAAGTGATTTTCCCGATAGGGATTTTAAATACGGTGGAGTTATCGTATCAAACGGAGATATCGGGCTTAACGGAAGAAAAGATGCTGACAGACTTATGCGTACGGGCAACATACACGGAAGCATTGAAAATATAAACGGCGAGTGGTATGTTTTCTATCACCGTCACACTCACAAGACGGAATTCTCAAGGCAGGCGTGCGCTGAAAAGATAAAGATCCTTGAGGACGGAGCTATCCCACAGGTCGAAATTACATCCTGCGGTCTTAACGGCGGGCCTCTTGCTTGCGAGGGCGAATACGATGCGCCGATATGCTGCAATCTGACAAACGGAAGGATGCCGCATTTTGCTTGTGTCGGCGTTCGCTTACCTCATATAACGAGCCGTGACGGCGAGAGATTTATTTCCGAGATCGAGCAAGGAACGCTTATCGGATATAAGTATTTTGACTTCAAGGATACAAAAAGGATCGGAATAGCTTACAGAAGCGGAGATATCAAGCCTGATGGCGAAATGATTGTAAAGCTTGCACCGAACGGTGATGCTGTCGCAAGAATAAAAATAAAGGATGCGCTGCTTTGGACAAAAGCTGACGTTCAACCGGAGATACCAAACGGAATATATCCGCTTTATTTTGAGTATCGAGGCACAGGATCAATAGAGCTGAAAAGCTTTTACTTCTAAATTAAAAGGGGCTGTTGCGAAAATGGGCGCGGTCTTAATAATTTGCGTTAAACCTTCGTTATCGGGCGCGCCCATTTTCGCGACAGCCCCTTTTGTATATTAAAATATCAAAAAGTCTTTTGAATAAAGGGCTTTTACAAATATGAACATATGTAAATATGTACAGTTATAATAAAAATATTTTTTCTTAACGTACTTGTAGGTTGTCATCAGAGTCAGGACTAGGCACTAAAATAAAATATCCCCCCATAAAAACGGGGGGATATTTATCAGATTATATTTTTATAACTCCGAATGCGCTTAGCACCGAGGAGATAAGGATAACAAGGATACATACTGGGGCGATATAGCGGATAACCACCTCGAACATCTTTTTAGCCTTGAATTTACTTGAAAGCTCCACCTCTTCAATAAGAGTCTTTGGCTTTAGGAAAAATCCAACAAAAATACTCGTTGCAAGAGCCACGATCGGCATAAGGATACTGTTGCTTATGAAATCGAAGAAGTCAAGTAGCTGCATACCGAGAAGCGTTACTCCGCTCCATGCGCTATATCCAAGAGATGAGAAGGTGCCGAGCACGAGTGAGAACAAGAGAACGAAAACGCAGCACAGCTTGCGGTTTATCTTGAACTTGTCGAGAATTGTCGATACTACCGTTTCCATAAGTGATATGGATGATGTCAGCGCCGCGAAGAATACCATTATAAAGAATACAGCTCCGATAAACGAGCCACCCGGCATCGTAGCGAAGATCTTTGGAAGAGTTACAAACATAAGGCTCGGTCCGCTTGCGCTGAGAGCTTCCTCTCCGCCGAAGGCGAATACCGCAGGGATTATCATAAGACCTGAAAGAAAAGCGATACCTGAGTCGAATATTTCGATTTGGTGCGTTGATTTTTCGATGCTTATATCCTTTTTCATATACGAGCCAAAGGTTATCATAATACCCATAGCCAGTGACATCGAATAGAAAAGCTGACCCATCGCCGCAACTACGGTCATTATAGAGAACTTGGAGAAATCGGGCTTGATGTAGTAGATAACACCCTCCCAAGCGCCGTCAACCGCGATCATAACGTATATCGCGATAAATATAACCAGCACGATAAGAAGCGGCATCATTATTTTGCTTACCTTTTCGACACCCTTGTCAACACCGAGTATAACGACAAGAGCGGTAAGACCCATAAATAAAGCGAACCATACGATAGGCTCGGCAGTCGAGCCGATGTAGCTTGAAAAATAGGTGTCGCTTGCCATAGCAGAGCCTTGACCTGTGACGAAGCCCGCTATATATTTGATTACCCAGCCGCCGATAACCGAATAATAAGGAAGAATTATTACGGGAACTATCGCGGCAAGAATACCGATAAATGAGAATTTTTTGTTAAGAGCGCGGAATGCACCGATAGGACTGAGCTTTGTTTTTCTGCCGATAGCAATCTCGGCAACCATAAGAGAAAATCCGAAGGTCAGTGCCAAAGCAATATAAACGAGCAAAAAAATACCGCCGCCGTATTTTGCGGCAAGATAGGGAAAACGCCATATGTTACCGAGCCCGACCGCCGAGCCTGCCGCCGCAAGCACAAAGCCGATCTTGCCGGTAAACGAACTTCTTTTCTGTTCCATTTTAAACTCCCAATATCAAAGTCATATTAAGTAAATAAACACATCATCTGCCCAAGGAAGTGTTTAATTACATCATTTTTATTAGTATACCATAATATAATAAAAAATTCAAGTTTATATTTTAATTCCTTAATTCCTTGGTAAGACGAGAAAAAACGCGATCGGGGCAACGATCGCGTTTTTTGGATTTTATAATTTTATTATTTAAGATAGAACGCCTTTGCACCGTGAGCTTTAAGCGAAACGGTGAGGGAAGTGTCGAAGAAAGCGCTCTCGTTTGACCAAAGCTCGACACCTGTGAGAGCTTTTTCGATCTCGATATCTAAGAGCGGGATCGTAATTTCACTATCCGTCTTGCCAAGATTGAATACGGCAAGATATATTCCGCCCTCGCTGCTTTGAGCAATCCAGAGCGCGTGCTCGATACCTCCGATCTCTTTTCTCCATACCTGATGCGAATGGCGGGCGTCTTTGTGCATCTTCAAAATTCCCTCGTTCGTGACGAGATCAAGAGTAAATTTGTCGAATTTAGTCATTTCTCCGCCGATTATAAGAGGAGAACGCATAATGCTCCAAAGGGTGAGGTTTGTATATTGCTCGTCGTGCGTGAATTTCGTCCATTCGTTCTCGTTATAGCACTGACGGACAGCTCCGATAGGAAGCATATCGGCATCGGGCCAGTGGCCTGCGCCTGCGTGAGTACACCACTTTTCTGCACGCTCAAACATTTCGTAAAGGAAATGCCACTCATCCCAGAAATCGTCGGTTATACGCCACATATTTGCGTATTGCTTGTAAAATTCGGCTCTTTCAAGACGCGACGGGCCGGGGGATACGCTGAATACCATTTCGCGACCGCACGAGCGCAGGCAATTTGATATTAGCATAAGCTCCTTTTCATGATGCGGAAGCTCTCTTGCGATATCGTCGCATTTGATAAAATCGACACCCCACGAGGCGTAAAGCTCAAAAATGCTGTCGTAGTATTCCTTAGCGCCTTCTCTTGATGCGTCAACGCCGTACATATCTGTATTCCAAAAGCAGGTGTTCGAAGCGGAAAATTCCTCGTTCGGTCTGTGTACGCATACGCTTGCAATATCACGTGCGCGCTTTGACGTTCCTTTTATTTTTGAGTTCGCGTGAACTGCCGTTCTCGGTATACCTCTCATGATGTGTATTCCGAATTTTAAGCCGAGGGAGTGTACGTAATCCGCAAGAGGCTTGAAGCCCTTACCGTTTGCGGATGACGGAAAACGGTTTACTGCGGGGATAACTCTTGAATATTCATCGACACATATGTCGGCAAAATTGTTATAATCGTTATTATCAGCCGTCGGCTCATACCATTGAATATCAACTACAATATACTCCCAGCCGTATTGCTTTAAATTTTTTGCCATATATTCGGCGTTCTTACGGACGGTTTCTTCGTTTACGGATGCGCCGTAGCAATCCCAGCTATTCCAGCCCATAGGTGATGTCTTAGCTACCATTATAAATCTCCTTTTTAAAAGAGTTATGCTCTTGTTATAATCAAATCATACCATACAAAAGCTCTAAGGTCAAGAAAAATATAATATTTACTAAGCTATATTTCTATTTATTATATAAATGTTTGTCGATTTATAACTTTACAAATAAAAATGAGTGTGATATAATTTAATGAGAAACTTAAAGAGGCAAAATATGAATAACGAAAAAACAACATTCGGAAACGGTGATGAAATTCTCTCGTTTCTTATGATCGGACAGTCAAATATGGCGGGACGTGGCGATGTATCGGATATTGCACCGATCGAATCCGACTCGCTTTTAGTTCTTCGAATGGGAAGATGGCAACAGATGCGCCGTCCCGTAAATCCCGACAGAGGAGCATTTACAGGCTTTTTTAAAAGCGGAGTTTGTCTTGCAGAGAGCTTTGCACAGGGGCTTCAGAAGCATACGGGTGCTAAAATAGGTCTTATCCCCTGCGCCGACGGCGGAACTTGCCTTGATGAGTGGGTCAAGGGCTCTTTGCTTTTTGATCACGCAGTAGCCATGGCGCGCTTGGCTATGAGGACGTCAAGGCTTTCGGGCATCATTTGGCATCAGGGCGAGAGCGACGCAAGAGAAGCTGAAAAGGTCTCGGAATACAAGGAAAAATTTATAAAAATGATAAATGATCTGCGCTCTGAGCTTAAATTACCGACACTCCCCGTCGTTATAGGCGAGCTTTCCCACGATCTTGGCGAAAACGCTCTTTCTTGGAGGTTTGAAAACCGACATCTTGAGCTGAACCGGATACTTAATAAAATACCGAGCGAGCTTGAATGGTGCAGGATCGCACACTCGGACGGGCTTGATTTAATGAGCGACGGACTTCATTTTGATTCGCGGTCGTTATATATTCTCGGTGAAAGATATTTTAATGAAATGAAAATATTACTTGAAGGAGATAAAAATGAGTAAAGTAATACTTAATTACGATAAAAGCATCGGCAAGATAAAGCTGATGAACGCAGTTAACAACGGTCCGTACATAGCAAGAGGCGACCAGACGAGAGGAAACCACCGCGATTATCAGGCAGCAAGGATACCTTATGCAAGAGTTCACGACGCGGCGTTTGATGCAAATTACGGCGGCGAGCATACTGTTGATATACACGCGATATTCCCGAGCTTTGACGCTGACGTAAACGATCCGTCAAGCTACGATTTTCCCTGCACCGACCAATATATGAAGAATATATTCTCCGTTGGAACGAAGCCGTTTTTCCGTCTTGGCTCAAAGATAGAGCATGGGGTGAAGAAGTACGGCACGCACGTTCCGAAGGATTTTCTTAAATGGGCGCAGATATGCGAGCATATAATCATGCACTACACAGAGGGCTGGGCTGACGGCTTTAATTACGATATGGAATATTGGGAGATATGGAACGAGCCCGATCTTGATCCCGACGACAGCAATAATAAGCGTTGCTGGCAGGGAACGGAGAAGCAATTTGCCGAGCTTTACGTCGTAGCCTCCAAGTATCTTAAAAACCGCTTTCCGCATCTTAAGATAGGCGGCCCTGCGCTTGCATGGAACGAGGATTGGCTTGAGCGCTTCTTTGATAACATAAAAGAGATAAACGGCGAAAATGTTCCGCTTGATTTTCTGTCATGGCACTGGTACGGCACGAAGCCGAACGAGATGTCCGAAAAGGGAACGAGGATCGTTGAAATAGCCAAAAAAGCGGGCTATAAAGATTTTGAAAGCATCCTTAACGAGTGGAACTATGTTCGCGGCTGGGATGCGGAGTTTGTTTACAGTATAGAAACCATAATAGGAATGAAGGGCGCGGCGTTTACGTCGGCTTGTATGGCGGCGGCACAGAGCAATCCCGATATCGATATGCTTATGTATTACGATGCAAGAATGACGGCGTTCAACGGACTTTTCGATATCTATACGATGAGAGCGCTCAAGGGCTACTATCCTTTCTATATGTATTCAAAGCTCGTTGAGCTTAAAAATCAGACCGAGGCTGTAAGCGACGATGAGGACATATACGTTGTCAGCGCAAGGGACGGTGACAGAGTCGGCGCTATGATCACATATTACTCCGAGGATGACGGAAAATATCCTAAAACCGTAACGGTAGAATCAAACGGAGCAGACCTTGAGGGCGCTGATATTTATATTCTTGATAAAAACAACACGATGGCAAAGGAGCGTATCGCAAAATTCGAAAACGGAAGCGTAACTCTTCGCCTTGAACGCAATACGGTCGTTTATATAGAAAAATAAAAAAGACATTTAAATAAAAGGAGAACAAAATGAAATTTATCACAGTTGAAAGCTATGAAAAGCTCAGCAAAATGACATCTGATATAATAGGAGCGCAGGTAATATTGAAGCCGAATTGCACGCTCGGCTTGGCAACAGGCTCGTCGCCTCTCGGTACATACGCATCTCTTGCCGAAAAATGCGAAAAGGGAGAGCTTGATTTTTCGTGCGTTCGCTCGGTAAACCTTGACGAATACGTAGGACTTAACGTTGATAACGATCAAAGCTACCGTTATTTTATGAACAAAAATCTTTTTGAGAAGATAAATATCAAAATGGAGAACACTCACATTCCGAACGGCTGTGCCAAGGACCTTGAAAAGGAGGGCGAGGAATACGACGCTCTTATAAAGGAGCTTGGCGGAATAGATATTCAGCTTCTCGGAATAGGACTTGACGGACATATCGGCTTTAACGAGCCCGATGACGTTTTCGTAAAAGAAACCCACGTAGTAAAGCTTGATGAGTCGACAATCGAGGCAAACTCGCGCTTCTTCGCATCAAAGGACGAGGTTCCGAAAAAGGCGATCACGATGGGAATGATGTCAATAATGCAAGCAAAGAAGATCGTTCTTATAGCAAACGGCAAAAACAAAAAGGACATTCTTGAAAAAGCGTTCTTTGGCGAGATAACGCCGAAGGTCCCCGCATCTATTTTGCAGCTCCACCCCGATGTGACTGTAATATACAGCGAAAACTGATATTTTTGTCATAAAAGCCTGTCATATGAGGAGTGCTATAAAGGACAGCTTTTGAAATACAACAGCATACGTTACCTACCGACAGGAAAAGGACGAAGAGTTTTTAAAACTCCTCGTCCTCTTTTTTGACAAGCGCTGACTTGATTAAAGACATTAAAGCAATACTCCGTTAAAATTATGTGAGGAAGTATTTAATACTCTTTTTGATCTAACAAGTAGTATTTTTTCAAATTCTCAAGCTTTATTGACAAATCGGCAGAACTATGGTAAAATATACTCGTCACACAATCTAATATTTTTTCGTGTTAGTGGGAAACTAACCTTGGTAAAAGGTGTTTCCTTTTTCCTCATACCCACTAACACTGGCAAGAGATTGTGTGACAACAATGAAGGAACACTTTTTCGGTGCGTTCCTTCATGGGACGCACTTTTTTATATGCGAATGAGGTGAATGTATGAGCGAAAATATTTTCAGAAAGATGTTAGATGTTACCGATGTAGAACTCACGCCCAGAGAGCCTGCCGTTTGCCATGGCAACAAAGAGCAAGGTTTTGAGTGTTGTTGCGACGAGTGCGACTACTATTTGCTTTGTTTCCCCGAATTTGATCCAAAAAAACAAAAGAATTAACAAAACAAAAATCCCCATCGCCATACTCGTTGACGGGGGATTATTACGTTTTTATATTGATCTTATGCCTTGGTATGTTTTTCTTCTGAAAAGCTCCTTGTCGATCTCGTTTATGACGGCGACCTTTTTAAGACTCCAAAGAGGAGCAAGAAGCGTTTCCTTTTCACCGTCGCCGGTGACGCGCTCGATAACGGTTTCGGGTGGCATCATTTCTATCTGATCACAGGTTACGTCCACGTATTCCAAAAGACTCATAGGCGTATATTCGCCGCTTTCCCAAAGATACGCAAGGCGCGTGTTTTTTATAACGTGCAAAAGATGTATTTTCAGAATATCGGGGCGTAATTTAGCCACGTCCTCGGCTGTTTTTATCATATCTGCCTTGCTCTCGCTCGGCAATCCGTTTATTATATGAACACCAATTCTTACATTGGGAGCAAGCGCTCTTATGCGCTCAAAGCAATCAACGAATTCAGCGAAGGAATGCGCTCTGTTTATAAGATCAGCCGTTTTATCGTTCGAGGTCTGAAGCCCAAGCTCCACGATCACGGGAATTCTTTTGGAAAGATAGTTTAAATATTCTATCTTCTCATTTTCAAGACAATCCGCGCGCGTCGCAATATCTATCATGCAAGCACCGTCAAATTGCGACACTTCCTCAAGGATCTTTATAAAATTGTCGAGGGAAGTGTATGAATTTGTGTATGCCTGAAGATACGGAATAAATTTTTTGACCTGCCATTTTTTAAGGACGGCGCGCTTTCCGTTTTCGTATTGCTCGCGAATGGATAAAAGCCCCTTGGTGTTTCGGCTTGCGCTTCCGCCTGAGCAGTAGATGCAGCCGCCAAAAGCTCGCCTCCCGTCAATGTTCGGACAGGTAAAGCCGCAATCGAGTGTGATCTTTGCGCACTTTTCACCAAAGCGGCTTTTGAGAAAATAATCGTAGGTGTGGTATCTTTTGTTTGTGTCGCTGAGCTTGAACGGATTTTCGCTTACCTGTGACATTTGATCGCTCCCCCTTTCGCCTTTTTTAGATTGTACTATATTTTTTGAATAAGTTCAATAATAATTTCAAAAACTCTTGACAAAAAAGTATTCTTCTGCTAAAATATATATCGCAAACGCTACTATGGCTCAGTTGGTAGAGCACATCCTTGGTAAGGATGAGGTCATCGGTTCGATTCCGATTAGTAGCTCCAAAAGGGCTGTTGCGGATGCAACAGCCCTTTTAAAATTTCATAAAGGAGTTAAAAATGAATATTCTCTGTATCGGAAACAGCTTCTCGCAGGATGCGACAAGATATCTTCATCAGATCTCAAACGAGGAGTTTTATGTAAGAAACCTCTATATAGGCGGCTGTTCGCTCGAAACACACGTAAATAATATCAAGGAAGCGAATGCGTATTACGAATATCAGAAAAACGCAAGCCTTCGCAGAATGATCTCGATAAACGAGGCTCTTAAGCTTAAAAAGTGGGACTACGTGACCGTTCAGCAGGTGTATCATCTCTCGGGAATGATCGAAACATACGAGCCGTATATGGAATTTTTGATAAACTACATAAAGGAAAGCTGCCCCGGTGCAAAAATAGTTTTCCACAGAACGTGGGCTTATGATCCTATGTCGGATCACGGCGGATTTGTAAATTACAATCGCGACACAAAATATATGTATCAAAGGATCTGCGAGGCAACGGATATCATCGCTAAAAAATACGGTCTTGATATAATCGATAATGCTACCGCCGTTGAGGAAGCAAGAAAGCTCCCCGAATTTGACGTTTCAAGGGGTGGAGTGTCGATAAACCGCGACGGATTTCATCTTTCATTGGACTACGGAAGATACCTTGCAGGGCTTACTATGTATAAATATTTTTCCGGCAAGGGCACGGCGAAGGACGTTACCTTCGAGCCCGAAAATACCGATCCCGCAATTTGCGAAAAATTAAGACAGATCTAACAAAAGGGGCTGTTGCATTAGCGACAGCCCCTTTTATTATAATTTATATTGTCGAGTGTAACGCTTGACCGTTACTGTCGTGAGTAAACATTAAATTTATACAGCAGTGACCGATATTCGTCATCGGCGATTGCGCGGGGGTATTGACTTTTTTTAAATAATATGGTAATATTATAATGTATAATTTTATAATAGCGCGCAAAATATTTATGAGCGCGCGCACAAAGGAGTTTAATTTATGCCAAGATTTAGCGTTATAGGAAGCTGTATATCGAGAGATCTTTTCCCTATCGGCGATGAAAATTATACATTTCATACGGATATAAGATTTACATCTCCCTTCACTCTCGTCAGCGATCCAATTACTCCCCAAAGACAGATAGATCACGAGGATATGGCACAGCCAGTGCCAACATATTCTACCGAGTGGTATAAGAAGAATATTTGCAACGACGTAAATAAGACCGTGTTCGAAGCACTTAAGGAAAGACACGGCGACTACGCAATCATCGATCTTGCTGATATAAGAATTCCAATATTAAAGATTACTTTCGAGGGCGACGAAAAGGCTTATTATATATCCGATTCGCTTCCGTTTCGCGCTCAGTATGAGGGCAACCTCAGAAATAATAAGCTCCAAGGGGCGATAATTGAAAGAATAAGCCCAAGAGATATCCCTCTTGATAGCTGGCATAAGGCACTTGAAAAATACGCTCAGCGCTTAAATGAAATATTTGA
This sequence comes from Clostridia bacterium, assembly GCA_017461765.1. GTDB lineage: Bacteria > Bacillota > Clostridia > Oscillospirales > CAG-272 > RGIG2000. Next base: position 54,980 of record JAFTXO010000028.1, read on the forward strand.
TTACGATAAGGTAATACTTATAAAAAACGAGTGCGTTTCGGAATATATCGCTCTTGACGGAACGGTAAAGCCGTTTACAGATTACGAGCATCTTGATATGATATATACCTCGAATACACTCTCAAAGCTCCTTTATAAAAAATTCGAGGAGCTTATGCCGGGATGTAACGTTATAAGTATTCCGCCAAACGCCCTTTCCTCAGAGGCGAATAAGTGGGGCAAGCACCCGTTGCATATGGACAAGCAGTACTATCAGTATCTGCTTGAATGTATCGATGCAATAACGGAGCAAAAATCATATAAATTAAGCGCAATATACGAAAGATACGCCGAGATATTTAAGATGAACAGAATACTTGGTGAGATAAAATCGGCGCAAACGGATACCGCCCTGCAAAGCGACGACTATTCGTATTTCACGACCTATTCAAAAAGACGCTTTCCTGCGGCAAAGGGGGCTCTCCTTTCAAAGCTCCATGCCTGCGCGGCGCTTTTCAGATGCTTTTCGAGCTTTACCGATCTTGGCAGAAAAGCTCATTACGGCGTGAATAATAAGCTCATATGCGATTTTCTTACCGAAAAGACAGAAAATGAATATTCCTCGCTCTGGGTACACCCGAACGATTTTTCATCGGGCTTCATGATAGCCGATCTTTTGAATATCGGTAAGGGCTGCTCGCTTGCCGAGCTTGAAAGATGTATAATCTCAAGCTCACAAAATAAGACCTTTATCTATATAGGCGACGAGCATGCGGAGCAGATAAAAGCGCTTTCGAAAACGCTTAAAAACGCATACGAGATATTCTGTTCTCTCGAGGGCTACAGCTTTAGTATATATCTTTTTACAACGAACGAAAAGATACTTCAAAAGGATAGCTTCGATATAAATATAAGGTTCTTTGATCTTGTCTCTTCAATGAACGTGAGCGCAAAAAAAGCGTACGAGGAAATTTCCGAGGGCGATGTTTCTAGGAAAAAGGAAAATAACCTTATAAAAGGAATTATGGACTTTTCCGAGCCGTATATAAAGCAGTTTGGTGTCACCTATGACGACTGCGTAAAGCTTTTTGTGTTTGCTGATATCTATAAGCAGCTTGATATAAGACCGAGCTCGCTTCATCATTTCTGTATAAATAATAAAATGGCAACTCTTTGCCTGAACAGATATCATACCGAAGAGATCGAGAGCGTATGGACTGATCCGATGGACTTCAAGGAAGACGGAGCTCTGGTCTTTGATAATAATCCGTTGTTTGTTCCGCCGATCAATGAGAGCGATATGCTTATCTCGATGATGGATAGCGAAAAGGAGCAGAAATACTTTATAGTAAACGAATCGCTTATCAAAAACGCATCAAGCTTTGATGACGCCTTTAATGAATATTTCGTCATATTCGATATAACGGCAAAAAGCCGTAAGGAAACGAAAGAATACCGCGTAGCCTTCTTCTCAAAGGATGTTTCTTTTATAAACAGAGTAAAGGCCGTTACGGGAAGCAGACGCTTCAAGGATGTCGATATCACGGTTTCATATGAGGTATCTTCTGCAGCTTTAGAGAGCAGTGAGCAGATAGCAAAAGCATCACACGAGTTTTTCGAAAGAAAAAAACAGCTTCTTGAATACCTCGATTCACTTGCAAATCAGCCCAATGTAACAGAGGGACTTGAGATGGCAAATCAGCGCGCGCTCACGCTCTTTGACGCGCTCTATCTTAAAACTCCGCTCGATACGATGCCCGAAAGAAGGCTTATGTTCAAAACTATGAAAAAGCCAAGCTCGGGAAGCATCGTTTATACGCAGAAGGGAAGCTCGTTCCTGCTTAAAAAGCTCAGTGAGCTTTGCGATAAGCTCGGAATAAAATATTGGATCTATAACGGCTCACTTTTGGGTGCTTGCAGACACGGCACATTTATCCCATGGGACGACGATATTGATGTCGGAATTATAAGATCCGATATAGATAAGCTAAAGGAAGCCTTGAAGGATGATGAATATTTTTCGGTAGAAACATTTTATAATATCGAGGAAGCCGACAGAATTTATAAATTCATGTTCAAAAACACCGATCTTCCGAACTACGTTGATATATTCCCGTTTGACTACTGTGAGGATGAGGACGGCGAAACGTGGGAAAAGCTTAAGGTGTTACACGGCAAGATGGTTCAGGCGTTCAGGGCAAAATCGCGTGAGCTTGGCGTATGCTATCGCTCTACCTTTAATATTCCAAAGGAGCATCTTGATATCTTCAATCAGATGTTTGACGAGCATCAGAAGAAAATAGAGCGCGAGCTCGGTATAACGAGCGTGCCGTGTAAGAATATAATCTACGGCTTTGATACCTGTTATATCGTATGGTGGCATCAGATTTATGAGGTCGATAAGGTATTCCCGCTTTCAAAGGTGGAATTTGACGGACATAGCTATTCGGCGTTTGGAAATGCTGAGGATATTCTTGTGAAGAATTATAAAAAGCCCTACACCCTGCCCAAGGATATAGTATCGCACAGGCATACGGCAAGAGTTTACGAATCACAGATAATAAAGCTTGAGGAGCTTATGAATAAGCTTGATGGCTATGAATTTTAAGGAGATCTTATGGCAAAGGTATATGCGGCGATGTCAGCGGACATCATACACAACGGACATATAAATATTATAAGAGAGGGAGCAAAATACGGCGACGTTATGATCGGCTTGCTTACAGATGAGGCAATAGCGTCGTATAAAAGACTTCCTATGCTTTCGTATAAGGAAAGAGAAGCTATTTTTAAGGAGATAAAGGGTGTTTCAGAGGTGGTTCCTCAGACGACGCTTGATTATACCGAGAATATTCTCAAATACAAGCCCGATTACATTATTCACGGTGATGATTGGAGAAACGGAGTTCAGAAGAATATAAGAGCAAAAATAATAGAAACTCTTGCAAGCTACGGCGGAAAGCTTATCGAAATACCCTACACAAACGACGTAAACTGTACGGCGCTTGAGCGCAATACGAGGGAGCTTTTAAATACTCCCGACAACCGCCGCGCAAAGCTCAGAAGATTGCTTGAGCTAAAGCCCTATATCAACATAATGGAAGCAAGCAACGGACTTAGCGGACTTATCGTTGAGAATACAAAGTACGAAAACGAGGATCAGGGCGTATCAAGAGAATTTGACGGTATGTGGGTGTCCTCACTCTGTGACTCGTCCTTCAAGGGCAAGCCCGATATTGAGCTTGTAGATCTTACATCGCGTCTTAACACGATAGAGGAGATACTTGAGGTAACGACGAAGCCGATAATCCTCGACGGAGATACAGGCGGAAAGACCGAGCATTTTGCATATAATGTCCGTACTCTTGAGCGTCTTGGAGTTTCCGCTATAATCATTGAGGACAAAACGGGGCTTAAGCAAAACTCACTTTTCGGAACGGATGCCAAGCAGGTGCTTGACGATCCGCATGAATTCGCAAAGAAGATAAAGGCGGGCAAGGTAGCTCAGCTTACAAGAGAATTTCTCATCTTTGCAAGAATAGAAGCGCTTATCGCAGGCTACGGAATTGACGAGGCTATAATGCGCGCCAAGATCTATATCGAAGAAGGCGGCGCTGACGGAATTATGATCCACAGCAAGGAAAAGGACGGATCTGAGATAAAGGAATTTTTACGCCGCTTCCGTGAATATTCAAGGGATATTCCCGTTATTCTCGTTCCTACCTCGTATAATCAGTTTACAGAGGAGGAGCTTTGCGAGTGGGGCGCAAATATAATAATCCACGCAAACCATATGTTAAGAAGCGCATATCCCGCTATGCTCAAAACCGCACAAAGCGTTTTGGAGCATCACCGCTCGCTTGAAGCATCAAAGGACTATTGTATTTCAATAAAGGACGTTTTGGAGCTTATACCGGGAACTAAGCAATAAGAGGTATAAAAATGATAGATACAAAAAAGTTTTACGATTTTTTAATAGGTTCGGGTGTTGACTTTTTTGCAGGAGTGCCCGATTCACTTCTTGCAAACCTTTGCGCTTGCATAAAGGAGAACACTCCCGCATCAAACAATATAATAACCGCAAACGAGGGAAATGCAGTTGCGATGTGCGCAGGCTATCATCTTTCAACGGGAAAATGCGGAGTCGTTTATATGCAGAACTCAGGAGAGGGAAACGCGGTAAATCCGTTGCTCTCGCTCGCTGACGAGGATGTTTATTCGATACCGATGCTCCTTTTGATAGGCTGGAGAGGCGAGCCCGGTAAGCACGACGAGCCTCAGCACGTAAAGCAGGGAAAGGTGACTCTTTCACTTCTTGAGGCTATGGGCATTGAATATGCTGTGCTCGGCGACGACTATGAGGATCAGCTCTCCTACGCCGTTAAGTATATGACCGAAAAAAGCAAGCCCTATGCTTTGGTAATAAGAAAAGGAGCTTTTTCCTCTTATGCGATAACTCCCGAGACGAGTGAATATCCGCTTTTGAGAGAGGAAGCGCTCGAGGCTATAATAAATAAGCTCACCTCTGACGATATCATCGTATCAACGACGGGCAAGACCTCGCGCGAGATATTCGAGATAAGAGAAAGAAGAAACGAGGGACACGCAAACGATTTTCTTACCGTCGGCTCTATGGGTCATACATCGTCGATAGCATACGGAGTTGCGATAGGTACTGATAAGGACGTTTTCTGTATCGACGGCGACGGATCGTTTCTTATGCACATGGGCTCGATGGCTGTTATCGGCTCGAATATGCCGAAAAATCTTAAATATATATTGAACGACAATCAGGCTCACGAATCGGTAGGCGGTCAGCCCACCTGCACAAAGAGCATAGATATTCCTGCTATAATGAGGGCTTGCGGCTTTGATAAGGTGATTGTTGCAAGCGACGAGGGCGATATCGAAAGCGGCATTGATCTTTTAAGATCAAGCCACAGAGCTTGTATGATAATCCGTACAAGACAAGGCTCAAGAGAAGATCTCGGCAGACCGACGACAACACCTGTTGAAAATAAGCTCGCGCTTATGGAGAAGCTTAAATGAAGGCTATAATTTTTAATTCGGGTATAGGAAAAAGAATGGGCGCGCTTACCGCGAATAACCCGAAATCGATGGTAAAGCTCGCAAACGGAGAAACTATTTTCGAAAGACAGATACGAGTTCTTTCGGAAAACGGAATAAAGGAATTCGTTATAACAAGCGGTCCTTACGAGGAGCAGCTCGTGGCTGTGACAAAGAAAAAGGCGTATAGCGACTGCACCTTTACCTTTGTTAAAAATCCTATCTACGATAAGAGCAATTATATATATTCGCTCTATCTTGCAAAGGACAAGCTTGATGACGACTTTCTTATGCTTCACGGAGATCTGGTGTTCAACGGCGGAATAGTTGAAAAGATACTCAGTGACAAAAACCCCTCGACGTGTCTTATAAATAAGAAAAAAGTCCTTCCCGAAAAGGACTTCAAGGGCAGGATCTGCGATGGTAAGCTGAGAGAGGTGTCGATAAATATCTTTGATGACGATTGCTTCACCTTCCAGCCTCTTTATAAGCTCGATAAAAAAACGCTTCATGCTTGGCTCGACAATGTGAGCGACTATATAGAAAACAGAGGAATAAATTCCGTTTATGCGGAAAACGCGCTCAACGAGATAACGGACAGGCTTGATATAATTCCGATCTCATATGAGGACGATTTCGTTGAGGAGATCGACAACGAGGACGATTACGTTCGCGTATGCAGAGATATTCAGCCCTTTGACGCAAGAGAACAAAAAACCGTTGGGAGTGTCGCTAAAATCGGTGATTATTTGAGATCTCACTCGCTTAAAAGACCGCTTGTCGTAATAAGCGGATTTCTTCTTGGCAGTGATACCGCAAAGCAGATAGAGAGCTTTTCAAGCCCTGTATTCTTTAGCGATTTTAAACCAAATCCTCTGTACGAGGACGCGATAAAGGCAAAGCGCGCTTATCTTGAAAACGGATGCGATTCGATAATCTCGATAGGCGGCGGCAGCGCGATCGATACTGCGAAGGCACTAAAGCTATTTTTGCCGATAGAGGGCGAGGAGTGTCTTATAAACAAGCCTCACGTGTATGAAAATATAAAGCATATTGCAGTTCCCACAACGGCGGGAACGGGCAGCGAGGCAACGAGATTTTCTGTTATTTATTATAACGGAGAAAAGCAATCGCTTACCGATGTGTCGATAATCCCCGATCTTGTTGTGCTTGATCCGAGCTTTCTTGAAACGCTTCCCGAAAACCAAAAAACAGCCACAGTCCTTGACGCGCTCTGTCAGGCAACTGAATCAATATGGTCGGTGAACGCAAACGAGGAAAGCGTCAGATATGCAAGCGAGGCTATCGATCTTATAATAAAAAATGTGAACGGATATATGGCAGGCTCAAGAAGCGCGCTTACTCCGATACAGATCGGCGCAAATCTCTCGGGTAAGGCTATAAATATCACACAGACGACGGCGGCGCACGCAATGAGCTATAAGCTCACATCGCTTTACGGTATTCCCCACGGCGCGGCGGTCGCTATGGCTATGATACCCGTTTGGGAGTGCTATAATCTTAATTCCGATAAGGGAAGTGCCGCTAAAGCACAGATAGCTAAGGCTTACGGCACTGATAGCGCCGAGGAAGCATTTGAGATGTTTAAGGACATCTGTGACTCACTTTCGCTTAAAAGAACGGTTCCGTCAACAAATGATGAGCTTGATATTCTTGTAAACGGCGTAAACCCCGAAAGACTCAAAAACTTCCCCGTAGCCTTAACTAAGGAAGCTATAAGAGCGCTTTATCAACAGATAGTTGAAATATAAAAATGAAAGAGGATGCTGCAATAAGCACAGACCAAAACCGGCGAGTCGCCGGTGACTTATCGGCGAAGCTCACTTTTATTGCACATCCCCATTGTTGTATAACGAAAACCACGCGATAGCCGCGTGGTTCAGCTGAGGCTATTGCGGATGAGCAGAAAGCAAATAATAAATGAGGGCAGAATGTATTTTGTGAAAGGCTCCCTTGTGTAAAGGTAGTGTAACGGCAAAACGGTAGTGAATGGCGTTGATAACGCCAGAGCC